>NZ_CP058349.1:2351666-2722500 GCF_013395055.1 Pseudomonas sp. ABC1 | reverse complement strand
CGCCATTCCCAGCATTCTCTACCGATGCAACCACGACGGATGTGGCCGCGAGCCCTGAGCCGGAAGAGCAACAGCCAAAACTCGAACACACTGTAATAGTCGCCAATGGCGATACCCTTTCAACGGTATTCGCCAAAGTTGGCCTGCCCCCCTCCACTGTCCATGACGTCCTGGCCAGCCAGAAAGAAGCTCGCCAGTTCACACGACTTCGCGTCGGGCAATCCCTGGAGTTCAAACTGTCCGAGGATGGCTCCCTGGAAAGCATCCACAGCCGCTTGAGCAAGCTGGAAAGTATCCGCCTGGACAAGACAGCGAAGGGCTATGCGTTCAAGAAGGAACAGATCAAGCCACAGGTGAGTTCAGGCTATGCCGCTGGACGCATAGAAAGCAGTCTCTTCCTGGCCGCACGCCAGGCTGGGCTTAGCCATAACCTCACCATGGACCTGGCCAACATCTTCGGCTACGACATCGACTTCGCAATGGACATTCGCACAGGTGACTCGTTTGAAGTCATCTACGAAGAGAAGACTGTCGATGGCGAACATGTCGGAACGGGGAATATCCTTGCCGCACGCTTTACCAATCGCGGCAAGACCCACACCGCCGTTCGCTATACCAACAAGCAGGGCGTAACCAGCTACTACACCGCTGACGGCAACAGCATGCGCAAGGCATTTATCCGCACGCCGGTCGACTTTGCACGCATAAGCTCTCGCTTCTCGAATGGACGCAAGCACCCCATTCTCAACAAGATTCGCGCACACAAGGGCGTCGACTATGCGGCACCGCGTGGCACGCCGATCAAGGCGGCGGGTGATGGCAAGGTTGTCCTGGCAGGACGCAAAGGCGGCTATGGCAACACCGTCGTCATTCAGCATGGCCAACGCTACCGCACCTTGTACGCTCATATGCAAGGCTTCGCCAAAGGTGTTCGTAATGGCAGCGCGGTCAAGCAAGGCCAGGTCATTGGCTATATCGGCACCACAGGCCTGTCCACGGGACCGCACCTGCACTATGAGTTCCAGGTGAACGGCGTCCATGTCGACCCGCTGAGCATCAAGACCGCCATGGCCGACCCTATCGCCAAGGGCGAGAAGCAAAGCTTCATGCTGCAAAGCAAGCCTCTGCTGGCCCGCATGGATAAGGAAAAATCCACGATGCTGGCACTCAACAAACAATAGCCCATGCCGCTCTATATCGGGGTAATGTCTGGCACAAGCCTGGATGGCTTGGATGTTGCCCTGATAGAGCAGGATGCGGATACCCGTCTACTCGCAACCCATTACACCCCCCTCCCAGCAGATCTGCACAAGGAGCTTCTTGCCTTGTGCTCCCCCGGTTTCGATGAAGTCGCAAGGGTAGCTCTCGCCGAGCAGCGCTGGGTCGAACTGGCCGCCCAGGGCGTCGATACCCTACTCCGGCAAGCCGGCAAATCCGCTACCGAGATTCGTGCCATTGGCAGCCACGGACAAACTATCCGACACGAACCCTGTCGTGGTTTTACCGTACAGATAGGCAACCCTGCCCTGCTTGCCGAGCTGACCAGCATCACCGTTGTCAGCGACTTTCGGCGCCGAGATGTAGCCGCCGGTGGGCAAGGTGCGCCCCTGGTCCCGGCATTCCATGAAGCACTTTTCGGGAAGCAGGAACTGGCCTGTGCCGTGCTCAACATTGGAGGCTTCGGCAACCTTTCCCTCCTCTCGTGCGAAGAAGGCACTGGCGGCTTCGATACCGGCCCAGGGAATGTGCTTATGGATGCCTGGATCAAGCACACGCTGGGTCAGAGCTACGACGCAGATGGCCGCTGGGCCGCAAGCGGCACAGTCGACGAGTCATTGCTCGGCGCGCTCCTGGCAGACCCATTCTTTTCCACCCAGGGCCCGAAGAGCACAGGCCGGGAGACCTTCAACCTCGACTGGCTGCTCACCCACTTGGGCGATAGGGAGAAACTGCCGGCAGAGGATATACAAGCCACACTGCTGGAGCTCACAGCACGCAGCATCAGCACAGCATTGCAGCAAAGCCAGCAGGGCACCCGGCAGCTCTGGGTGTGTGGCGGTGGTGCGCATAATTCGCAGCTGATGGCCAGGCTGCAGGCGTTACTGCCAGGCTGTCGAGTAGAAAGCACGAAGGCCATGGGTATCGACCCTGACTGGATCGAAGCGATGGCCTTTGGCTGGCTGGCACACTGCTGCCTGGAAGGAATCCCTGCCAATCGCCCTGCCGTGACAGGAGCGACTGGTCTGCGAGTACTCGGTGCGATCTACCCAGCCTGACGCAAGAGCTGCCAGATAGGCGCCACCGCTCGCTAGATCGAAAAAGACTGCCCACAGCCACAGGTCGTGGCCGCATTCGGGTTCTTGATCACGAAGCGAGAACCCTCGAGCCCTTCCTGATAATCGACCTCGGCGCCCGCCAGATACTGGTAGCTCATGGGGTCGACAATCAGGCTGACGCCTTCGCGCTCAATGATGGTGTCATCCTCGGCCACGTCCTCATCGAACGTGAAGCCGTATTGAAAACCCGAGCAGCCGCCACCCGTGACGAAGACGCGCAGCTTCAACCGCGGATTGCCTTCTTCCTCGACCAGGTTCTTCACCTTGCTCGCCGCACCCAGCGTGAACTGGATCGCGGTTGGCGTGAAGGACTCGACACTCATGTGGTTCTCCTGGCGCGAACGCCTAACTTGCTATGACGTAACATTATCGGCTTACCCGACAAAACAAATCAACTATTGCCAATGGGCTCAAGGCATGAGTGCGACATTGTTCAAGCCCGTCCGCTCATCCAGACCGAACATGATGTTCATGTTCTGCAACGCCTGCCCCGATGCACCCTTGACCAGGTTATCGATGACGGACAGCACCACCACCTGGTCACCGCCCTGCGGGCGATGAACGGCGATCCGGCACACATTGGCGCCACGCACACTGCGCGTCTGCGGATGGCTGCCTGCCGGCATCACATCGACGAAGGGTTCGTCGGCATAACGCTTTTCATACAGCGCTTGGAGATCCACACCAGTGTCCAAGACCGTGCCATAGAGTGTGGCGTGGATACCGCGGATCATCGGCGTCAGGTGCGGTACGAAGGTCAACCCGACATCATGCCCGGCCGCCCGTTTGAGGCCCTGGAGAATCTCCGGCAGGTGGCGATGCCCTTTGACCGAATACGCCATCATGCTCTCGCTCGTCTCGGTCAGCAGGGAGCCGATCTTCGCCGAACGCCCGGCACCGCTGACCCCGGACTTGCAGTCGGCGATCAAGCGCGTGTCGTCCACCAGGCCGCTCTCCAGCAACGGCAGGAAGCCCAACTGTGCGGCCGTCGGGTAGCAGCCTGGCGCCGCGATCAGCCGGGCATCGCGAATACGCTCGCGGTTCACTTCCGGAAGGCCATAGACAGCCTCCGGCAACAGCTGCGGGGCACCATGGGGCTGACCGTACCAACGCGCCCATTCATCGGCATCCTGCAAACGGAAATCGGCGGACAGATCGATCACCCGCGTCCCCGCATCCAGCAACTCGCCGGCCAGGCCATGGGCAACGCCATGCGGTGTCGCAAAAAAGACCACGTCACAGGCGCCCAGTTGGGCGGTATCGGGAACGCTGAACGCCAGGCCATCGTAGTGGCCGCGCAGGTTCGGATACAGCTCATCGACCTTGAGACCGTTCTCCGAACGAGAGGTGATCACCGCGACCTCGGCCTGGGGATGCTGTGCCAGCAGGCGCAGCAATTCGACTCCGGTATAGCCCGTGCCGCCGACGATTCCGACCTTGACCATGACATCCCCTCGATAGTGCTGCCTGAAAAGAAAGACAGATGATAAAGCCACGCCCCTCGCGGGCCAACTGTCGGGATGACGAACCGCCACTCAATCCCTAATATCGGCGGCACTCCAATAACAGGAAACGCCTGATGCTCTATCTATGGTTGAAAGCCTTGCACATCATTGCGATGGTGTGCTGGTTCGCCGGTCTGTTCTACCTGCCCCGCCTGTTCGTCTACCACGCCATGAGCGAGGACGCCCCCAGCCGTGAGCGCTTCTGCGTGATGGAGCGCAAGCTGTACCGGGGCATCATGCTGCCCTCGATGATCGCGACGCTGCTGTTCGGCATCGGCATGCTCAGCATCAACCCGGGGCTGTTCGCCAGCGGCGGATGGCTGCACGCGAAGCTGGCCCTGGTGCTGGTGCTGATCGGCTACCACCACATCTGCGGCGCACAGCTCAAGCGCTTCGCCCGAGGCGAGAACTCGCGCGGGCACGTCTTCTACCGCTGGTTCAACGAGTTCCCCGTGCTGTTGCTGCTGGGGATCGTCATTCTGGTGGTGGTCAAACCGTTCTAGCGGGAAGCCCGCCGTGGACGTCAATGTCCACGGCTCACGGGATGGCTCAGTCGACTCGCTGGAACTTCAAGTCCCACACGCCATGGCCCAGTCGCTCGCCACGACGCTCGAACTTGGTCACTGGTCGCTCCTCAGGACGCGGTACATAGGCGCCATCCTCGGCCAGGTTGCGATAGCCAGGCGCCTGGCTGAGCACTTCCAGCATATGCTCGGCATACGGCTGCCAATCGGTGGCCATGTGCAACACACCACCCGGCTTCAGCTTTTGCCGTACCAGCTCGGCGAACGCCGGCTGCACGATGCGCCGCTTGTGATGGCGACTCTTGTGCCAAGGGTCAGGGAAGAACAGCAGGACACGGTCCAGACTGGCATCGGCGATACAGTCCCGCAGGACTTCCAGCGCATCGCAGCTATAAACACGCACATTGTCCAGGTTGCGCACCAACAGGCCGCTCAGCAATGCCCCGACACCCGGCGTATGCACTTCAACGCCGATGAAGTCCTGCTCGGGTGCCGCAGCGGCCATTTCCAGGGTGGAATGGCCCATGCCGAAACCGATCTCGAACGTCCGCGCCGCTTCGCGCCCGAACACTTGCCCGAAATCCAGCGGCTGCTCCGGCGACAGGCCGAAGCGCGGCCAGCCCTGGTCCAACCCGCGCTGCTGGCCTTCGGTCATGCGCCCGGCACGCATGACGAAGCTCTTGATCGTGCGCATGCGCGGCGCCGCGCGCTCTTCGGGTATCTCCGGATTCACATCAGTCATTACAGCACCTGCAGGATGTAGGGGACGCGCTGCGCACCCTTGGACAGATGCGCGGCACCAATCAGCGAATCAGCCCTTCCAGGGGCGACGATGCGCTGGCATAGAGTTTTTTCGGCATACGTCCGGCCAGGTAGGCCAGGCGTCCTGCCTCGATGGCATGCTTCATGGCCTGGGCCATCAGCACCGGATTGCGCGCATGGGCGATGGCGCTGTTCATCAGCACCGCCTCACACCCCAGCTCCATGGCGATGGTCGCATCGGACGCCGTACCGACTCCGGCATCGACCAGTACCGGGACCGTCGCTTCTTCCAGGATGATGCGCAGGTTGTAGGGATTGCAGATGCCGAGCCCCGTACCGATCAGGCCGGCCAGCGGCATCACGGCGATACAGCCGATTTCCGACAGTTGCCGCGCGATGATCGGATCGTCACTGGTGTAGACCATGACATCGAAACCGTCCTTGACCAGCACTTCGGCGGCCTTGAGTGTCTCGATCACATTGGGGAACAGGGTTTTCTGGTCCGCGAGGACTTCCAGCTTCACCAGCGAATGTCCATCCAGCAGCTCACGCGCCAGGCGGCAAGTGCGCACGGCTTCAATGGCATCGAAGCAACCGGCGGTATTCGGCAGGATGGTGTAGCGCTCGGGGGAAATCACATCCAGCAGGTTCGGCTCGTCCGGGTTCTGTCCGATATTGGTGCGACGCACGGCAACGGTGACGATTTCCGCACCCGAAGCCTCGATGGCATCACGCGTTTCGTCCAGATCCTTGTATTTCCCGGTACCGACCAGCAGGCGGGATTTATAGGTGCGGCCAGCCAGGGTCAAGGGCTTGTCGTGCGGGGCGGGGCACATGGGGTGATCCTCGTCAGAACATGGGGGGAATGCAGCGTGTTCGATGATGGCGAACGAGTCAGCCGCCACCGATCGCATGCACGATCTCGACCTGGTCCCCGTCCTGCAGAACCGTGCTGGCATGCTGGCTACGCGGCACGATATCGAGATTCAGCTCGACGGCCAGGCGGCGCCCCGTCAGTTCCAGGGCCAGCAGAAGATCGGCCACGGTGCTGCCGGGATCAATGGAATAGGGCTCGCCATTCAATTGAATATTCATGTCGATCGCTATGATTGCGAAGAGTGGCCGGCATTCTAGGGGCTGTGCGGGGCTCGTCACAAGCCGAGCGAGCCTCACGGCTTCCGATCAGGCCTGTCGCCAGGCGGCGATGAACAGGCAGAGCCAGCCGACCAAGAAGGCGGTCCCGCCAATCGGAGTGATGATGCCGAGCTTGCCGATACCCGTCAGCGTCAGCACATACAGGCTGCCCGAGAACAACAGCACACCCAGCGCGAATGCCCAGCCCGCGACACTCAGCAGTGCCCCGGACATGCGTTGCAACAGCAAGGCGACGCCAACCAATGCCAGCGCATGGATCAATTGGTAATGTACGCCCGTCTGGAAGATCGCCAGGTAGTCCTGGCTGATCCGGCCTTTCAGGCCGTGTGCCGCGAAGGCGCCCAACGCCACACCGGTAAAACCGAAGAACGCGGCCAGCATGAGAAACACTCGAATCATTCGATGGCTCCAGTCACGAAATAAAGTGGCCGCTATAATGCCCACTCTTTCTTGCCCCGGCCATGTGACATGCTTTCCACCTTGCTGCGCCGCCTCGTCAGGCTCGTCATCTTTCTCGCCCTGGGATCGGCCCTGTTGGTGCTCGCGCTGCGCTGGCTCCCTCCACCGACCACGGCACTGATGATCGAACGCAAGGTCAGCGCCTGGAGCGAGGGTGAAAGCCTGCCGCTGGAAAGGACCTGGCGCCCCTGGGAAGAACTGCCGGATGACTTGAAGATGGCGGTGATCGCTGCAGAGGATCAGAAATTCGCTGAGCATTGGGGATTCGATATTGCCGCCATTCGCTCCGCCCTGGCGCACAACGAACAGGGCGGCACCTTGCGCGGTGCCAGCACGCTGAGCCAGCAGGTGGCGAAGAATCTATTCCTCTGGTCCGGCCGCAGTTGGCCCCGCAAGGCACTGGAAGCCTGGTTCACGGCCCTGATAGAAGCGCTCTGGCCCAAGCAGAGAATCCTCGAGGTCTACCTCAACAGCGTCGAGTGGGGTAACGGAATCTTTGGCGCGGAGGCCGCGGCCAGGCATCATTTCGCCACTACAGCCTCTAAACTGACGCAACAGCAGTCGGCACAACTGGCTGCCGTGCTGCCCAATCCACATCGCTGGAGCGCAGGACGACCGGACAGTCACGTACTGACCCGCGCCGCCTGGGTACGCAAGCAGATGCGCCAGCTCGGTGGGCACCATTACCTGCAACGGCTGACTCCACGGGCTGAAGCGACGACGCAATGAACCGTTTGTGATCCATGAACAATGTCTACGCTTGTTGCTGTAGCGCAATACATGGAAAACCTGGCTGAGCAAAATTACGCGCCCCCGCGGGCTCGCCAGCACCACTAACCCCAGCAGTACAGGAACTATCGCAAGATGCAGTGCGATCGGTCGGATCTGAACAAGTTGAATGCCAGGCTCATCTGGCTATGCCTGAGCTACTTCGTGCTCGCCCTGCTCTGGCTCGTGCTCAGTGGACCGCTGCTGGAGCAACTGGCGAGTTCAGGCTCGCGGCAGCACTGGCATATCGCCAAAAGCCTGCTGTTCCTGCTGCTCACGACGGCGCTGCTCTATGCCCTGGGACACCGCTACCTCACCCGCCTGGCCCTCCAGCACCAGTTCAACAAAGCCTCCCAAAGCAGCCTGCGCCAGGCTGCGGCGGTCGTCGACAGCACACAGGAAGGCGTGCTGGTGACCGATGCAAACCAGACCATCATCCACGTCAACCCGGCGTTCAGCCTGATCACCGGGTACAGCCTCGAAGAAGTGCTGGGCAAGACGCCCAAGCTGTTCGCCTCGGGCAAGCACGATGCGGACTTCTACCGAGAGATGTGGCAGTCGCTACAAGCAAAAGGCGCCTGGAGCGGCGAAATATGGAACCGGCGCAAGAGCGGCGAGGTGTATCCGCAATGGCAGAACCTGCGCCGGATCGTCGACGAACAGGGTATCGTCACCCATTACATCGCCGTGTTCTCCGACCTCTCGGCACTCAAGCGCTCCCGCGAGGAGCTCGACTACCTGGCGCACTACGACCCGCTGGTCAGCCTGCCGAACCGCCTGCTGTTCAGCGAGCGGGCCAAGCACGACCTCGAACGCGCCCGCAGCGGCAAGCGCAAGGCCGCACTGCTGCTGATCGACCTCGACCACTTCAAGGACATCAATGAAAGCCTCGGGCACAGCCTGGGCGACGCCTTGTTGCAGGAAGTGGCCAAGCGCCTGAAAAGCCACCAGAAAGAGAACATGACCCTGGCCCGGCTCGGCGGCGACGAGTTTGCCCTGCTCTGCGAGGACTGCAGCGCCGACCAGGCCGCCGCCCTGGCCTTGCGCCTGATCGACAGCCTCAACGTCCCCTATAACCTGGCCGGCAACGAACTGTTCAGCACCGCCAGCATCGGCATCGTGCTCTACCCCGAAGATGTGCAGAACGTCGAACAACTGCTGCGCAATGCCGATTCAGCGCTGTTCAAGGCCAAAGGCAGCGGACGCTCGACCTATGCGTTCTATTCCCAGGAGCTGACCAGCCAGGCACAGCAACGGGTCGAACTGGCCAGCTCGCTGCGCCAGGCTCTGGAGCAACAACAGTTGCGCGTGCACTACCAGGGCATCTATGAACTGGGCAGCGGCCGCATCGTCAGCTTCGAAGCGCTGGTGCGCTGGCTGCACCCCGAACAGGGGCTGATCCCACCGGCAGCCTTCATCCCCATCGCCGAAGAGAGCGGCATGATCAGCGCCATCGATCACTGGGTACTCGAAGAAGCCTGTCGCCAGATGCGCCTCTGGCTGTCGGAAGGCCGTAACCTGCGCTTCGTCTCGGTGAATATCTCCAGCCGCCTGTTCAGCCATGGCGAGCTGGACCAGCACATCGCACGCATCCTGCAGAGAACCGGCCTGGAAGCCCAATACCTGGAGCTGGAAATCACCGAGAGTGCCGTGATGGAAGACCCGGACACCGCCAGGGTACTGCTCGCACGCCTGCGCGCCCTGGGCGTACGCCTGGCCATCGACGACTTTGGCACCGGCTACTCTTCGCTGCTGCGCCTCAAGAGCATGAAAGTCCACAAGCTGAAGATCGACCAGGGCTTCATCAGCGGACTGCCGGATGACCAGGAAGATGCGGCCATTACCCGCTCGGTCATCGGCCTGGCGCACAACCTCGGCTTGAGCGTGGTCGCGGAAGGCGTCGAGACAACAGAACAGGCTGCCTTCCTGCTGAGCGAGGGCTGCGACTTCGGACAAGGCTACGGCTTTGCCCGTCCGCAGGCCGCCAGCGACATCGACTGGCGTGACAGTTCGATGGCCTACGGGCAGCATCACCTCGGCGATAGATAGCGTTTCAAACACCGAGATGGCAATGTGCCAATATCCACAGTAATCTTGGGGCTCTCTCAGACCTAGCTGCAGACGAATCTGCACAGACTGCGTCCATGAGCCTCAACCTCCCTTCCACCACCAGGCAACTCCTCTCTCGCCACAACGGCATCGCCTGGCTGGTTCTGCTGCTCAGCCTGCTGGCCCAAGGTTTCACGCTCCTGCATCTGCACCGCACGGAGTCGCGTGCCGCCGCGCAACAGTTCGACACCCTCACGGCCAAGGCCACCGAAGCCATACGCCAGCGCCTGCTCGCCCACGAACGCGCCCTGCATGGCGCGGCCGGTCTGCTGGCGATCGTCGATCAACCGAGCCAGCAGCAGTGGCGCGACTACGTGCACAGCCTGCAACTGCACAACCAGTACCCGGGTACTCGCCAGTTGGGTTACGCGCCCGTCATCGACACACAGGCACTCGCGCAGCACGAGGCCCGCATGCGCCAGGAGTGGACGGCGGACTACCGCGTCCACCCGCGGGACAAACAACCGTTGCACGTGCCGGTGAGCTATATCGAACCGCTGCTCGAACAGACACTTTCCGAGCCGGGCTACGACATGTTCAGTAGCCCGCTCTTGCGACGGACCATGCAGCGTGCCGCCAGGGAAAACCAGGCCCGCATGATCAACACGGCCAGCCTGGGCATGGATGACGCCCAACCGGGACTGTTGCTCTACCTGCCGGTCTACCGTGCGGACCTGACGCCGGCAAACCCTCACGAACGCCTGCAAGCCTTGCGCGGGTTCGTCTACAGCAGCCATCGCATCGACTACCTGATGCAGGGCATTCTCGGCCTGCTCGACCAGCAGCTCGCACTGGAAATACACACCTCCCAGAGAGCCGGCCCCAGCCAGTTGCTCTACAGCAACCGCGCCACGCCCTCCGAGCATGCGGCAAGCTACAGCAGGCAGCTCCAACTCGAACTGTATGGCCAGAGCTGGAACCTGCTGCTGCAGAGCGAACCGGCCTTCGAGGAGCGCTTCCATGCCCATGAGGTACTGCTGGCGGCCCTCGGCATCGGGCTCAGCCTGACCCTGTTCTTCTATGCCTCCTCCCTCAGCCTGCGTAACAACCGCGCCGAGTACCTCGCACGGCAGATGACCGAACACATGCGCAAGAACAAACAGGCGCTCAAGCTCAGCGAGGAGCGCCTGAGCCTGGCCCTGAAAGGCAGCAACGACGGCTTGTGGGACCTCAATCTCGAAGAGGAGACCTTCTACGCATCCGCCAGGGCCAGGCAGATGCTGGGCTACCAACCCGGAGAGCTGGTGTCGGACTTCCGCCTGTGGGAACGACTCATGGACAGCGACGATCTGCGCCAGAGCAAACTCCGCCTGGCACAACTGCTGGCATCGGACACCGAACACTTCACCACCGAACGGCGCCTCAAGCACAAGTCGGGGTTTCTGGTGCCGGTGCTCATGCGCGGCTACATCCTGCGGGACCAGGACAACAAACCCCTGCGCATCTGCGGCACCACCATGGACCTGACCGAACGCAAGCAGAGCGAACGGCTGAAGAACGAGTTCATCTCCACCGTCAACCATGAGTTGCGCACCCCCCTGGCCTCCATATCGGGCGCCCTTGGCCTGATCAATGGCGGCGCCCTCGGGCCAGTGCCGCCAGCCCTGCAACAGATGCTGGACATCGCCCATCGCAACAGCCTGCGCCTCGGGCACCTGATCAACGATTTGCTGGACATGGACAAGATCGCCGCCGGCAAGATGATCTTCGACTTCCAGGCCCACCCATTGGCCCGCGTCCTCGAAGATGCCCTGGCGAGCAACCAGGCATTCGCCACGGAGAACGCCGTCCAGCTACAGCTTGGCAGCCTTCCGCAAGCCTGCCTCTGGGTCGATCACTCCCGCCTGCAACAGGTGCTTGGCAACTTCCTCAGCAATGCGATCAAGCACACACCGCCGGGCAAATGCGTGCAGATCCGCGCCCGCCTGCACGACAGCCATGCGAGGATCATGGTCGAAGACCAGGGCCCCGGCGTAGCGGAAGACTTCCGCCCCAGGGTCTTCGAGAAATTCGCCCAGGCCGAGGCCTCGGATAACCGCAGCAAGAGCGGCACCGGCCTCGGGCTGGCCATTTCCAGAGAGCTGATCGAACGCATGGGCGGGCGCATCGGCTTCGATTCACCGACAGGCAAAGGCGCGACATTCTGGTGCGAGCTGCCCCTGCATGAGCAGGCCCGCGACGAGCAGCAGACGGACAAACCCCGCCTGCTGGTGGTGGAAGACGAACCGGATACCGGGCGCCTGCTGCACCTCATGCTGCGTGATGCCGGCTATACGGTGGACCGCGTGCAAAGCCTCTGTCTGGCACGGGAAAGGCTGCTGCACACGCACTACCAGGCCATGACCCTCGACATGCACCTGCCCGATGGCAGCGGCCAGCAACTGATCGAGGAGATACGCAGCAATCCCGCCACGGGCAGGCTGCCGATCATCGTCATCTCTGCCAGCCACCCGCCGGAACAGCCGGAGATCGCCGGTGTGAAGTGGCTGCACAAGCCCGTATTCACCGCCCAGTTGCTCAACACCCTGCAACAGCTTATCCACGTTGCAGACGGAAACAACGCGCACTGACACTTCGCCCGTTGCCAAACCCCGAAAAACAAAAACCCCACTGGCCTTGCACAGGCCAGCGGGGTTCACAGGGTGCAGCCGCAGCGGTCAGACGTTGAACACGTCGTCCACGGATTGCAGCGGGTAGTTCGCCGGATACGGCAGGGTTGCCACGCCACTCTCGATGGCGGCGCGCGCCACGGCATCGGCCACCAGCGTGATCAGACGCGGGTCCATCGGTTTCGGAATGATGTACTCACGACCGAACTCGATGCTCTCCAGGCCATAGGCCGCGCTCACTTCGGCAGGCACCGGCAGCTTGGCCAGGTCACGCAGGGCCAGTGCCGCGGCGATCTTCATCTCTTCGTTGATACGGGTCGCGCGGACATCCAGCGCACCACGGAAGATGAAGGGGAAGCCCAGCACGTTGTTGACCTGGTTCGGGTAGTCCGAGCGGCCGGTGGCCATGATCACGTCGTCGCGGGTCGCGTGGGCCAGCTCGGGCGCGATCTCCGGGTCCGGGTTGGAGCAGGCGAAGACGATCGGATTGGCCGCCATGCGCTTGAGGCCTTCGGCGCTCAGCAGGTTGGCGCCGGACAGCCCGACGAACACGTCGGCACCGTCCAGCGCATCACCCAGGGTGCGCTTGTCGGTTTCGTGGGCGAACGAGGCCTTGTACTGGTTCAGGTCGTCGCGCCCGGCGTGGATCACGCCCTTGCGGTCGATCATGAAGATGTTCTCGACACGGGCACCCATGCTCACCAGCAGCTTCATGCAGGACGTCGCTGCGGCGCCAGCGCCGAGGCAGACGATCTTCGCCTGCTCGATGGTCTTGCCAGCGATCTCCAGTGCATTGAGCATGCCGGCGGCGGTGACGATGGCGGTGCCATGCTGGTCATCGTGGAAGACTGGAATATCGCACTGCTCGATCAGCGCGCGCTCGATCTCGAAGCACTCGGGCGCCTTGATGTCTTCCAGGTTGATGCCACCGAAGGTGATGGAAATGCGCTTGACCGTGTCGATGAAGGCCTGCGGGCTCTCGGCATCCACTTCGATATCGAACACATCGACACCGGCGAAGCGCTTGAACAGCACGCCCTTGCCTTCCATGACCGGCTTGGAGGCCAACGGCCCGAGATTGCCCAGGCCGAGAATCGCCGTGCCATCGGAAATCACTGCCACCAGGTTACCCTTGCCCGTGTACTTGTAGGCCAGTTCGGCGTCACGGGCGATCTCGCGCACCGGCTCGGCGACACCTGGGCTGTAGGCCAGTGCAAGGTCGCGGGCGGTTGCGGTGGGTTTGGTCAGCTCGACACTCAGCTTACCCGGGCGGGGCTGGGCGTGATAATCGAGAGCGGCAGTTTTCAAGTCAGTCATGTGGCATATCCGCTTATTAGTATTGGGACAGACGGGCCGGCGAGCATACGCCAATCGAGCGACGCCTCACAACCCAGCCACAGGGCGTACCTGTCAAGCCTGCGGACTACGACTTTCTGCCTAGGCAGCGGGCGTTAATCACGGGAAAACCGCTCAATCCAGACGGGTGACCCGCATCGCCCCCAGGGTCTGATCGGCACGCAGCCCACGACCGGAACAGTCGATTATCCAGCCAAGGACTTCGACCGCACGCCCCACCAGCGACTCCGGGTGAATGCCCGTGAAGGCGCTTGCCTGCTGGGTTGACACGTTCGGCACGGGCGCATTACCCGTTTCAAGCAAGAGGCCTGAACAGTTGCGTTCGACCCACTTCGCTCGCACCGAAAGCAGAACGAAGCCACCCAGGCGAGCATCCGCCATGGACCGGATCGGTGACGTGCGCCACACGCTCTTGCGTTAGTTGCTGGGCGCCTTTCCAGCGAATCGAGCAGACGCCTATTGGAGGCAACTGCGACAACGTACCCCAGGTATTCAGCCAGCAAAGCCGGCCTCACCTGCAGCCTGTCACACGGGACCGAGCACGTTGCAGCCTGGAGAAGCGAGAATCCCGGAAACGAAAAAGGCGCCCACTTGGGGCGCCTTTTTCATCTGCATGGAAACCTTATGAGGCTTCCTGCGGTACAGCGTATTACTTGGCGCCGAATACGCCGAAACGCTGGTTGAAGCGGTCGATACGACCACCGGTATCCAGAACCTTCTGCTTGCCGGTGTAGAACGGGTGGCACTCGGAGCACACGTCGATGCTCAGGCTCTTGCCCAGGGTGGAGCGGGTCTTGATGACGTTGCCACAGCTGCAAGTGGCGTCGATCGCAACGTAGTTCGGATGGATATCGGCTTTCATGGGTGAATCCTCAAGGTGTTGTGCCGCCACTCGGCCCTATGCCGGGTACCGCACGAATCAGGGCGCGCATGATAACAGAGCGACGGAGTGGCGCAAGCGCTTCACATATCAGCCTCAGGGCAATCCCATGAAGATTGTCATGCTGATCTTCATGGGTAGCGCACACTCTGTGCCCTCGCCCATCAATGAAAGAGGGGCCAGAGCGCCTTACCAGAAAGTACCGCGCAAGGTCAGCGTGAAGTTACGCGGATCGCCGTAGTAGTTGCCGTATTCGGAGGTGCCCACACTGGCGTAATAACGGCGGTCGAACAGGTTGTTGCCGTTGAGCGCGACAGTCCAGTGCTCGTCCACGTCGTACTCGACCATGGCGTCGTAGACTGCATAGCCCGACTGACTGAAATCGAACGGACGGCTGTCGATGGAGTAGCCTGCGCTGTCGAAGCGGTAGGCTTCGCCTTCCACATAGGTCGGGCTGGTTGCCGTCACACCACCACCGATACGCCAGTCGGACAACGTGCCGGGCAGGTTGTAGAGCGTCCACAGCTTGAACAGATGCTTGGGCGTGACCGTGCTGTAGAGATTCTCCTCGGTATCGTTGCGAATCTGGTTGTAGGTGTATCCCGCCATGATGTTCCAGCCAGGGGCGACCTCACCGGAGACCTCCAGATCGATCCCTTTGCTGGTGATCTTGTCCTGAGCCAGGTAACAGCATGCGGAGCTATAGAAGCGCAGGGTATTCGGGTAGGCAGGATCTTTCGCTGCCTGGTTCTCACGCCTGGTGTAGAACAGCGCCGCACTGACGTTCAAGCTGCCATCGAACAGTTCGCCCTTGATACCCGTCTCGTAGGTCTTGCCGGTCATCGATTCGATTGAGCTCGGTGCCTCTTTCGGCCCCTTCAGGTTCTGGGCTTGCGGCTTGAAAACCTCGGCGTAACTGCCGTAGACGGACCACTCGTCATTCAGCGCATAGATAAGGCCACCAAACGGCACGACCTTGGTCGGTTCACGATCGGAAACACTGTCCTGACCGACCCATGCTCCGCTGCCGTCGGGATTGCGCATGGCATAGGCCTGCTCGAACTTGTAGCGCTGGGCCCGAGCACCGATCACAAGTTTCAATGGGGCGGTCAGTTGCAGCCGCAGAGTCGAATACAAGCCGTACTGCTCACGGCCGTTGGGTGAGTAGTCACGCCAGAAACTGCGATTGGACTCGTTGTGAGGTAAAAGCGCGGCATCCGGGTTCCATATATCGATCAGGCCACCCTTGCCCTCAATACCCTGGGCGGCACGCCAGCGACTGGTGACCTTCTGGTAATCGGCTCCCACCAGCAGCTCATGCTGCCGCCCGAAGGCATCGAAATACCCGGACAGGTTCACGTCGAACACCGACTGTTTACTCCAGCTGGAGGTGTAGCTGCCCCACCAATAAGGGCCGCTGCCAGTGGTTTCATCCACCGAGCCGTAGGGGATGACGCCCTCGGTAGTAGATCCGTTATAGGAGTAGGTGTAGGAGGTATTGAGTTTCCAGTCATCGTTTAGCTGGTGGTCGAGCTTCACGAACCACTCGCGGGTGTAGCTATCGGACCAGGCTTGGTTGGTGGTGTACCAGGTGCTGCGAGACAGTTTCAGATCACCGCCTGTGCTGTAGCGCGGCAAGCCGTCGCCGGTGCCGTTTTCCTTGAGTTTGTCGTAGCTGCCACCCAAGGTCAGCATGGTGTCGTCAGTCAGGTCCGCCTCGACGATGCCGTACAGGAACGGCTTCTCGGTGCTGCGCTTATCCATGAAGTACTGGCGGTCGGTATAGGCCGCAACCACGCGCCCGCGTAGCTTGCCATCGAAGGCGATGGGGCCGGTCAGGTCGACCTCGGTGCGGTAGTTGTCCCAGGAGCCGACCGAAGTATCGAGTTTGAGCTGATAGCTGGCCAGCGGGCGCTTGCGCACCAGATTGACGATCCCGCCCGGATCACCCGTGCCGCCCAACAAGCCGCTGGCGCCGCGCAGCACCTCCACATGGTCGTAGGGTGCCATGTCATAGAGACGGTCGCTGTAGAAGGTGCCCAGGCCGGTACCGATATCCATCGGCGAGGCGCCATCGATCTGCACGTTATCGATGCCGAAGCCACGCGAATAGAACTGCTGGCCGTGGTAGTTGTTGTTGCGCACGGTGATGCCCGGTGTACGCCTCATCGCTTCCGGCAGGGTGGTGATGCGCTGATCCTCGATCATCTGCCGACTGATGATCGACACCGTTTGCGGCGTTTCCTTGAGGCTGATCGGTGTTTTCGAACCGACGCTGACCAGACCAGTGGTATAGGAGCCACTGTTCTCGGTCGCCTCACCCATGCCCTGCCCCTGAATCACAACGGCGCCGAGATCGAGCGATGACGCCTTTGCCACAGGCTCGGCAACCACGAAACTGCCATCACCCATTTCCTGCACGGTCAGGCTGGAGCCTTGCAGCAAACGTTGCAGGGCCTGCTGAATAGTCAGTTCACCATCCAGCGCGGGTGCCGGCAGATTCTCGGCGATATCGGTGGCGAACAGGATACGGCCACCGGTCTGCCCTGCCAGCGCGTTCAAGGCTTGGTCCAGATGCTGCGCCGGCAGGCTCAGCGAATGGATGGCGTCCTGCGCATGGACCGCGCCAGCCAGTAGAATGGAAGCCGCCAGCAGCGTCAGCCGACGTACCCCCGATGATGTTTTGTTCCCCATGTTTCCCCCAATGCAATGATCGTTAAAAGGGCTTGCACAGGAACTGGCGTTTCAGACAAGGGAGATGTTGAGGGGAACGACTGAAAATTCTTGTCATTTTCATCATCCCCTCATGCGCTAGCTGCCGCTGACCACCACGCGGCCATCGAAGGAACGCAACAAGGTCACGGGCAGGATGCTGGGCAGCAATTCGATCAGCGACTCCACCGCATCGGTATCGTACTCACCGGACAAGCGCAGATCGCCGATATGCGCGCTACCCAGGCGAATAGGCGCCTGGCGATAGCGCTGCAGCTCGACGATCACATCGCGCAGCGGCGTACCATCGAAGCGCAACTTGCCCTGCTGCCAGGCCAGGGCCTCGGCGGGCCGGACCGGGCGTGTGGACTCCAGGCGTTCGGCAGTGGCCTGCACTTGTTGACCGGCAAGCAGGCGACGCGGGGTTGCCAGATCATTGCTGACTTCGACCTCGCCCTCGAGCACCGACACCGCAACACCGCGGCGGTCGCTGCGCAGGTTGAAGACCGTGCCAATATCCAGCACCCGCACACCCTGGCTGCGCACGATGAACGGTGGCCCGTCATGCTCGACGGTAAAGGTCGCCTCGCCCTCGACCAATTCGAACTGGCGACTGCGCAGGCGGCGCTCGATACGCAGGTGCGTGGTACTGTTGAGCACGACCTGGCTTCCATCGGCCAACTGCCGGGTCAGCCGCTGGCCGACCGACGTCTGCACGTCCTCACTGTGCCAGGCCGGATCGACGATCCAGATACCGCTCGCCAACGCCAGAGCCAGCAACCCCGTACCGCCCTGGCGCACGCGTCGACGCTGCCGGGCGCTCTGTGCCCGAGCCTCGGCCAGCAATGCATCGCGCGAAGGAAAGTGTTCACGCAACGCGGCATCGAAGGGCGCCAGTCGGTCTTCGCCTGCGCCAGGGGCAGAGCGCGAAGCGGACGGCTGTCGGTCGTTGGTATCAGGCATGGTGAAAACCCGGCAGCTCAGTGCTGGCGCCCGTGCAAGGCATCCTGCGCGGGCTGCCACTGGCTGGCGATGGTGCGCATGGCGCGGTTGAAGTGCTGGGTCACCATATTGGCGGATATGCCCAGTTCCTCGGCGAGTTCGCGCTGCGACATGCCATGGATGCGATGCAGCAGGAATATCTGCCGCTGCCGGGCCGGCAAGGCCTCGACGATCGCCACCAGTGCTTCCAGTTGTTGCATGAAGACCAACTCGGCGGCACCGTCATGCTCGTGGTGGCGCAGGTCGGCACGCTCATCCAGCGGCTCGAAGTAGCGATTGCGCGTACGGTCGCTGCGATGCCGGTCGATGGCTCGGTTGACGGACACACGACGCAGGAAGGCGAAGGGAGTTTTCACCCGCTCGACAGGCGGATTTTCCAGCAACTGCAGGCAGACATCATGCACCACGTCGCTGGCGAACTGACTACTGCGAAAGCGCAGGCGAATGTAATCGACCAATTCGTCATAGTGCTGCGCCAGGGCCACCATCAACTCATCGTGTGAGGATTTCTTCGACATCGGAGCACAGCACCAAGCGCTTGATAATGCATCGCATTATAGCAACAGCCTTCAGGCTCCCCGCCAGCCCGGATACTTTGCCCCGCACCGCCCAGCCCCTTATCCTTCGGCGACCTAAAACCGCACAGGCCCAGCATGCGCCAGACAGACCACGCTCCCTCCTACTATGCCGCCACGGTCGATCGCGACCTGCATTACGACCCCTTGCGCGGCCAGTTGCGCGTCGACGTCTGCATCGTCGGGGGCGGCTACAGCGGGCTGAACACCGCGATAGAACTGGCGGAACGCGGTTTCTCCGTGGCGCTGCTGGAAGCGCGGCGTATCGGCTGGGGCGCCAGCGGACGCAATGGCGGGCAACTGATCCGTGGCGTCGGACACGACGTCGAGCAGTTCCACCCCATCATCGGCAACGAGGGCGTCGATGAACTCAAGCGCATGGGGTTCGAAGCAGTGGACATCGTGCGCCAGCGCATCGAACGCCACACCATCGACTGCGACCTGCGCTGGGGCTACTGCGACCTGGCGACCAAACCACGCCACCTGCGGGGCTTTCAGGAAGACTACGAAGACCTCCTGCGCCTGGGCTACCCCCATCGCCTGCGCCAGGTACCGGCGCAGGCGATGGGCGAGATCATCGGCTCGCCCCGCTACCTGGGCGGACTGGTGGACATGGGCTCGGGACACTTGCACCCGCTCAACCTGGCACTGGGAGAAGCAGCAGCGGCCCAGTCACTGGGCGTACGCATCTTTGAAAACTCACCGGTGGAACGCATCGAACACGGACCGAGCGTGCGGGTCCACACCGCCCAGGGCCAGGTGCAGGCCGACACCCTGGTGCTGGCCTGCAACGCTTACCTGGGCAAGCTCGAACCCACCCTGACGAACCGCATATTGCCCGCCGGCAGCTATATCATCGCCACTGAACCGCTGCCACAGGCACTGAGCCAGGAACTGCTGCCACAGAACATGGCCGTCTGCGACCAGCGCGTGGCGCTCGATTACTTCCGCCTGTCCGCCGACGGGCGCCTGCTGTTCGGCGGCGCCTGCCACTATTCCGGCCGCGACCCACGGGACATCGCCGCCTATATGCGTCCGAAGATGCTCGAGGTCTTCCCGCAACTGGCGCATGTCGCCATCGACTACCAGTGGGGCGGCATGATCGGCATCGGCGCCAATCGCCTGCCACAGATCGGCCGACTGCACGCTCACCCGAATGTGTTCTATGCCCAGGCCTACGCTGGTCACGGCCTGAACGCCACACACCTGGCGGCGCGCCTGCTCGGCGAAGCCATCGCCGGACAACAGAGCGGTCGTTTCGACCTGTTTGCGCGCATCCCGCACCCGGCGTTCCCGGGCGGGCCATTGCTGCGCTCGCCGCTACTGGCCCTCGGCATGCTGTGGTACCGCCTGAAAGACCTGTTGTGAGTTTTCAGGCAGCGCACAGCAGGTACTCCCCCACCCGCCCACTCACTCCTCCGGACGATAGCCCAGGCGCAGGCCGCCCCAGTGCCGCCCCTTGACCATGATCGGCACCGACAGGTCGTGCATCAGCTCACCGGTGTCGCGGCTGTACGTCTGCAACAGCAAGTTGCGCTGATGGCTGCCACAACGCGCGCCCGCCCGGTCGTTGAACAGACGCTTGCTGCGGCTACGCACACGGTCGACCTGCGGGTCGCCGACCGGCGGATGGGCAAAGGCGCGGTTATGGGTCGGGACATAGCCTTCGGGTGTCGTGGCGATGGCATATATCAGCCCCTGATGGCAGCCGAGCAGTGGCTCTTGGATAGCGGGCAGCACCCCGTCGGCATATCCGTCGAAACGTGTGTGATAGCGCAATGGATCGCTGCCGGCCTGTGCCCGGTAGTTGCGGTCGAACAGATCCTCCAGTGAAATCTTCCCAGCCGCTATATCGGCCTCGAACCGCTCGGCGACCTGTTGCGCGCCTTGACGCGCCAGGTCGTAAAAGAACTGGTGGTAGTCGTCGAGCTGGACCTCGGCCAACTGCTCGCTGACCGTCTCCGCCTGGCTGACCAGTTGCTCCGCCGCACGTTCGAGGCGCTGGGTCTGCTCCTCGCTCTCGCCGGTGTCGGCACGCAACTGGTCGAGCGCCACGAACAGACTGGTCAGTCGTTCATGGCTGCTGGAGGTGCCGGTAGCGATCTGTCCGACCTGCGCCTCTACATCACCCGCCAACTCGGCGATGCCACTCAGTTGCTCGCCCGTGCCGGAAATCTGCGCGGCAGCCTCATCGAGTTCCTGCGCCTGCTGCTGGATATAGCTGACCACCGCTTCGCCCTGCTGGCGAATATCGGTCACCATGCGCCCGACTTCTTCCGTCGCGCTGGACGTACGTGCCGCCAGGTTGCGCACCTCGTCGGCCACCACGGCGAAACCGCGCCCGGCTTCTCCGGCCCGAGCGGCTTCGATGGCGGCATTCAGCGCCAGCAGGTTGGTCTGGCTGGCGATCGACTGGATCACATCCGTGATCTGGCGAATTTCCTCGGTACGCGCCGACAAGCCGTCAACCAGCCCGCGACTGGCCTCGGTCTGCTCGCTCAACTGCTGCATGCGCCCGATGGCCTGCTGCAAGGCCTGGCGCCCGGTATCGCTGCTGGCCCGCACCGACTCGGCGGCCTGCAAGGCCTCGCGGGCACGCTCGGCGCTGTCCTGGCCGGTCGCCGCGATGGCATGCGCACCTTCGGCGATTTCACCGACCGCACCGCGCTGCGAATGCAGTCGGGAAGCCAGTTGCTCGACACTGAACGCCACCCGCGCCGACGCCAGCGCGTTTTCGCAGGTATGCCGGGACAGGCGCTTGCTCAGGTCACCGAAGCCCTGGTCGACGGCGACAGGCGCCTCATCGACGGCCTTCGAGCGCAGCAGCCAGGGCCACAGCGCCAGCACCACCACGACGGCGACCTGCACGGCAACCGGGGGCTGCAACCACTGCACAGCGCACAGCAGGCCGATCAGGGCCAGGACATGCAACAGAAACATGACAGGGTGAATACGAAAGGCGGGACGCATAGCGGCGACCTCTTGTTGTTTTTGTTGGACAGGCTCCCCTATTTACCAGATACCGCCCTGCAAGAGACAGCCTTCCTTGGTAGCAGAAGGCCATAAACACAACACACGGTGCATCAGCCTCATATCCAGCCATATTCCGCCATGGACAGTGGCTCGCCATCCCCCACGATGAAGTGATCGAGCAGGCGTATATCCACATACTCCAGCGCTTCTTTCAGCCGCCGGGTCAGTTGGCGGTCGGCCAGGCTCGGCTCGGTGATACCGGAGGGGTGGTTGTGCGCAAGAATGATGGCCGCGGCATTCCAGGCCAGGGCGCGCTTGATCACCTGCCTGGGGTAGACGCTGGCACTGTCGACGGTGCCCTGAAACAGGGCCTCGAACGTGAGCACCCGGTGCTTGGCGTCGAGGAACAGGCAACCGAACTGTTCGTGGGGCTCGTGGCGCAGGCGCGCCTTGAGGAAATCGCGCACGGCCTGCGGACTTTCCAGCGCGGAGTCACGCTGCATGCGTTCGGCAAGGTGGCGCCGGGACATTTCCAGCACCGCCTGCAACTGCGCGAACTTGGCCTGGCCAAGACCAAGGTGGCCACAGAACGCGTGCAGGTCGGCTTCGAGCAATGGTCGCAGGCCGCCGAAGTCATTGAGCAGGTAGCGCGCCAGGTCCACCGCGCTCTTGCCGGCCACGCCGGTGCGCAGGAAGATCGCCAGCAGTTCGCCGTCGGAGAGGGCCGCCGGCCCATACTTGAGCAGCTTCTCCCGGGGTCGCTCGTCGGCCGGCCAGTCGCGAATACTCATCTCACCTCCTTGTGCCTGCCCCTACGCTCGGCAGCATCGGGGGGGAAACCGGCAGCCGAACAGTGCCAGGGCAGGTTCACCTGCATGGTCATCCTTCTCCCCCAACCCTCTCCCGCAGGCGGGTGAGGGGGTACTTCAATACGCATGCGCGCCTCATTGGTGCGCTGGGCGCTGTGCTATCTTATCGGCCTTTTTCAGGCTGCATGCTCGGTGAATCCGTGCGTCAGTTCACACTTCCAACAAGGCAGGTCTATGCAACGGTTGTATCGCAAGCGCATTGTCCTTGGGGTCGGTGGCGGTATCGCCGCCTACAAGAGCGCGGAACTGGTGCGCCGCCTGCGTGACCAGGGCGCCGAAGTCCGCGTGGTGATGACCCAGGGCGGGCGCGAATTCATCACCCCGCTGACACTCCAGGCCCTGTCCGGGCACCCGGTCCACCTCGACCTGCTCGACCCGGCGGCCGAAGCGGCCATGGGCCATATCGAACTGGCGCGCTGGGCCGACCTGATACTGATCGCCCCGGCCACCGCCGACCTGATCGCGCGCCTGGCCCAAGGCATCGCCAACGACCTGCTAACCACCCTGGTACTGGCCACCAACGCGCCGGTCGCCCTGGCGCCAGCCATGAACCAGGCCATGTGGGCAGACCCGGCAACCCAGGCCAACTGCGCCCGCCTGACCGAACGCGGCCTGCGCCTGCTGGGTCCGGCAGCAGGCAGCCAGGCCTGTGGCGATGTCGGCCTGGGGCGAATGCTGGAGCCGACCGAACTGGCGCAGGCCGCCGCCGACAGCTTCGAAAATGGCCTGCTGACCGGCCGCCACCTGCTGATCACCGCCGGGCCGACCCAGGAAAACATCGACCCGGTGCGCTACATCACCAACCACAGCTCGGGCCGCATGGGCTTCGCCCTGGCTGAAGCGGCGGCCGAGGCCGGTGCCCGCGTGACCCTGGTGGCCGGGCCGGTGTTCCTGCCGACACCCGAGCGCGTGCAACGTATCGATGTCGTCAGTGCCCGCGACATGCTCGCGGCCTGCGAAGCGGCGATGCCCTGCGACCTGCTGATCGCCGCCGCCGCCGTCGCCGACTACCGTCCCGAAGTGGTCGCCCCGCACAAGCTGAAGAAAGACCCCAGTACCGGCGATGGCCTGCTGCTGCAAATGGTGCGCAACCCGGACATCCTCGCCACCCTGGCCAGTCGTCCGGATCGCCCATTCAGCGTCGGTTTCGCCGCCGAGACCGAGAACCTGCTGGCCTACGCCACGCGCAAGCTGAACGACAAGAACCTCGACCTGATCATCGCCAACGATGTCGCCAACCCCAGCATCGGCTTCAACAGCGAAGAGAACGCGGTCACCGTGATCGACCGCCAACGTCATGAAACCCGCTTCGGCCAAGCCAGCAAGGGGCATATCGCCCGCCAGCTCGTGGCCTTTATCGCCGAGCGCTTCAATCGTCCCGAACACACTACTCCCCAGGCCTGAACATGCATCGACTCCAAGCCCGCATCCTCGACCCTCGCCTCGGCCAGGACTTTCCCCTGCCGCAATACGCCACCAGCGGCTCCGCCGGGCTGGACCTGCGCGCCATGTTGCAGCAGGACACGGTGATCCGACCCGGCGAGACCCTGCTGATCCCCACGGGCCTGTCGATCCATATCGCCGACCCAGGCCTGGCCGCACTGGTGCTGCCGCGCTCCGGCCTGGGCCACAAGCACGGCATCGTGCTCGGCAACCTGGTCGGGCTGATCGACTCGGACTACCAGGGCGAACTGATGGTGTCCTGCTGGAACCGAGGCCAGGGCGATTTCACCATCACCGTGGGCGAGCGCATTGCGCAACTGGTGCTGGTGCCAGTGATCCAGGCCCAGTTCGAGCTGGTCGAGCAGTTCGACGATTCCGAACGTGGTGCCGGTGGCTTCGGCCACTCCGGTCGCCAGTAACACGTGTAGGGTGCGCCACGCGCACCAGCGCCCCATGCGACCAACCCGGTGCGCACAGCGCACCCTACAACCGCAGCAGGTCCGCCTCACCGCACCAGGAGCGAAACAGCATGAGCAACAGTGTCACCCCGCACCTTCCGGCCACGATTTTCCGTGCCTATGACATCCGCGGCGTGGTCGGCGACACGCTGACCCACGAAACCGCCTACTGGGTCGGGCGTGCGGTCGGCGCGGAAAGCCTGGCCAAGGGCGAAGCCAACGTCGCCGTGGGCCGCGATGGACGCCTGTCCGGGCCGGAGCTGATCGGCCACCTGATCCGCGGCCTGGTCGACAGCGGTTGCAACGTCAGCGATGTCGGCATGGTGCCGACGCCGGCGCTCTACTACGCCGCCAATATCCTCGCCGGCAAGTCCGGGGTGATGCTCACCGGTAGCCACAATCCGCCGGACTACAACGGCTTCAAGATCATCGTCGCCGGTGACACCCTGGCCAACGAGCAGATCCAGGCTCTGCGCCAGCGCATCGAAAACAATGACCTGAGCCAGGGCCAGGGCAGCGTCGAGCAGGTCGATGTGCTGCAACGCTATTTCGAACGGATCACCGGCGATATCAAGCTGGCTCGCCCACTGAAGGTGGTGGTCGACTGCGGCAACGGCGTGGCGGGCGTCATCGCACCGCAACTGATCGAAGCCCTCGGCGTGCAGGTGATTCCGCTGTTCTGCGACGTGGACGGCAACTTCCCCAACCACCACCCCGATCCCGGCAAGCCGGAAAACCTGGTCGACCTGATTGCCAAGGTCAAGGAAGAGCAGGCCGACCTGGGCCTGGCCTTCGATGGTGACGCGGACCGTGTCGGTGTGGTGACCAATACCGGCAGTATCGTGTTCCCCGATCATCTGCTGATGCTGTTCGCCCAGGACGTGCTGTCGCGTAACCCGGGCGCCGATGTCATTTTCGACGTCAAGTGCACGCGCCGCCTGATCCCGCTGATCAAGGCGCATGGTGGCCAGCCGATGATGTGGAAGACCGGCCACTCGCTGATCAAGAAGAAAATGAAGGAAACCGGTGCGCTGCTGGCCGGCGAAATGAGCGGGCACATCTTCTTCAAGGAGCGCTGGTTCGGTTTCGACGACGGCATCTACAGCGCCGCGCGCCTGCTGGAAATCCTCAGCCACGACCCGCGCGATGCCGAACAGGTATTCGCCAGCTTCCCGAGCGACCTTTCCACACCGGAAATCAACATCACGGTGACAGAGGAAAGCAAATTCACCATCATTGATGCACTGCAACGCAACGCCCAGTGGGGCGAGGCCGACCTGACCACCCTCGACGGCGTGCGGGTCGACTACCCCAACGGCTGGGGCCTGGTGCGCGCCTCCAATACCACGCCGGTGCTGGTGCTGCGCTTCGAGGCCGAGAGCGATGACGAACTTCGACGCATCCAGGATGTGTTCCGCAGCCAGTTGCGCAGCGTAGCCCCCGATCTCAATCTGCCGTTCTGACTATTCCACCGCCTGCCACGGAGTCCCCATGAGCCTCAGCCGAGAAGTCGCAACCCAATTCGCCCAGGTGCTGTCCGAGGCGTTGCCCTATATCCGTCGCTTCGTCGGCAAGACGCTGGTGATCAAGTACGGCGGCAACGCGATGGAAAGCGAAGAACTGAAGATCGGCTTCGCCCGCGACATCGTGCTGATGAAAGCGGTCGGCATCAACCCGGTGGTGGTGCACGGCGGCGGCCCGCAGATCGGTGACCTGCTCAAGCGCCTGAACATCGAGAGCCACTTCATAGACGGCATGCGGGTCACCGACAGCCAGACCATGGATGTGGTGGAGATGGTCCTGGGTGGCCAGGTCAACAAGAGCATCGTCAGCCTGATCAACCAGCATGGCGGCAGCGCCATCGGCCTGACCGGCAAGGATGCCAACCTGATTCGTGCGAAGAAGCTGCGTGCCACACGCAAGACGCCGGAAATGACCCAGCCGGAAATCATCGACATCGGCCATGTCGGCGAAGTCACCGGGATCAACACCGACCTGCTCAATCGCCTGGTCAACGGCAACTTCATCCCGGTCATCGCACCGATCGGCGTCGGTGCCGATGGCGAGACCTACAACATCAACGCCGACCTGGTGGCGGGCAAGGTGGCCGAGGCGCTGAAGGCCGAGAAACTGATGCTGCTGACCAACATCGCCGGCCTGATGGACAAGCAAGGCAAGGTACTGACCGGACTGAGTACCGCCCAGGTCGACGCGCTGATCGAAGACGGCACCATCTATGGCGGCATGCTGCCGAAGATCCGTTGCGCCCTGGATGCGGTACAGGAAGGGGTGACCAGCGCCCACATCATCGACGGGCGCGTGCCCAACGCGGTGCTGCTGGAGATCTTCACCGACATCGGCGTCGGCACCAAGATCACCAACGTCAGCTCTTGATGCCGTCGTTCAACCGATGAAAAAGGGAGAGCCTCGGCTCTCCCTTTTTCGTGTCACTCCAGGCCGCGGAAAGAAGGCAGTAGCGCCGGGATGCCCGGGAACATGCCAATGGCGGCCATCACGCCACACAGGATGACGAAGACCAGCAGCGGGATGACCCAGCGATCGGTGTGGCTCAGGCCACGGCCTCGTTCCTTGTCTCCAACCAGGCCCAGGTTATCCAGCAGCACAGTCAGCGACCAGCCGAAGACCGGATTGACCAGCGCGGACGAGAAAATCACGATTGCAGCCGACTGCGAGGTCTTGCCCTCGCGCGTCATCTGCATGCCGGCCTCGAGCAGAGGCAGGAAGACACCGACCATCAAGGCAACACTCAACACGGGTGGCCAGATGGCAAGGTCCATCGGGTAACCCAGCAGAGCCGCCAGGATGCAGAGCACGCCGGTCAGGATGGCTCCTGCCGGGATCGGACGCTTGGCAATCGCCGCCGGGACCATGTAAGTCCCCCAGGACGATGCCAGGTTGCCCCCACCCAGGGATGTACCGACGACCTGGCGCACGGCGGCGACGCACATGGTGTCGTCGATGTTCATCAGTACCTTCTTTGCCTTCGGCGGATAATTCAGTTCCTGAAACACCCTGTGCCCCAGGAAATCCGGCGACCACATGGCGATGGCCAGCACGGCAAAAGGCGCAACCGCCACGAAGTGGTGGAACTCTGGCAACCCCAGTTTCCAGCCGGTGTCCTCGCCCCACCAGTAGGCCGGATTGAGGTTGGGCACGCCGGGCTCCGTAGAGAATTCGAACGGTGCTCCCAACGCAAAAGCAATGCAGGCCGCAAGCAGAGCCCCCAGCGGAATGGCCAGCCAGCGCATACGGATATGCTCCAGGTAGGCATACATGACAATGGTCGCGAAGATCACGATGAAGGCGATGTATGCCTTGTCGAACGTCTCGGCCCAGGCCAGCAGGCTCTGGATCTGCGATGTCATGCCGATGAAACCAAGGAAGAGCAGCAAGCCACCGCACACACCATCACTGGTCAGGCGCGCCAGCAGGCTCCCGCCACGAAAGACGCCCAAGGTGAAGCCCAGCACGCCGACCATTATGCCCAGCGCCATGGGATGACCACCGGAAGCGACAATCAGGGGAATCAAGGGAATCAGCGGCCCATGCGTTCCCGCCAGGTTGGCAGAGGGATTCAAAAAGCCGGAAAAAAGCAGTACGAAGAGAACGGCGGCAATCAGCATTTCATAGCGAGCGTTCTCGATGACGAACTCGCTGGAAAGCCCCAACGGCCCGGCGAATGCCGCCACGACAGCCGCCACCATGACGATCTTGCCAATAGTGGCCGCCATTGCGGGGACCCAGTCCTCTACCTCGAAACGATAGTCACGCCAAGGCAAATTGGGTCGCCAGCGTCTGGGCGCCATGATCTCCAGTTCATGATCAAGATAGGCAGCACGGGATTCGAATGCCTGTCTTGGCTTGTGCAATGACTGGTAGGTTTCTCTGGATTCACTCATGGCGCTTCGTCGCTCGATATAAAATCCGACGAAGATACAGGGTTATCGCGACCTTCGGACCGATACCTTGAAACTATTGATCTAGAGCCTTTCCATCTGTTATTGAGAAAGCGAAGCGATTCGACTTGTCAGGCAAACAAGCGAGAGTGACAGGCATCGCTGCAACACGATGCCCGGGCGAATACCAGTCAGATCCCGTACTGAGTACGGTAGGCCTCGACGGCTGGCAAGTGACGCTTCAACTCGGCATCCTCGGACAGGTACTGCAGCACCTGCGACAGCGAGACGATGCTGACCACCGGCATCCCGTAGTCACGCTCGACTTCCTGGATCGCCGACAGTTCGCCCTGGCCCCGCTCCTGGCGGTTCAAGGCGATCAACACGCCCGCCGCCTGGGCCTGCTGGCCCTGGATGATCTGCATCACTTCACGAATCGCCGTACCGGCCGTGATCACGTCATCGATGATCAGCACCCGCCCTTGCAGCGGCGCACCGACCAGGGAGCCGCCTTCGCCATGGTCCTTGGCTTCCTTGCGGTTGAAGCACCAGGGCAGGTCGCGCCCATGCTGCTCGGCCAGCGCCACGGCGGTGGCCGCCGCCAGAGGAATACCCTTGTAGGCCGGGCCGAACAGCACGTCGAAATCGATCTTGCTGTCGACGATGGCCGACGCGTAGAAACGCCCCAACTGCGCCAGGGCCGCACCGCTGTTGAACAGCCCGGCGTTGAAGAAATACGGACTGGTACGCCCCGACTTGAGAGTGAACTCACCAAAGCGCAACACGCCACGCTCGATGGCAAAACGGATGAATTCGCGCTGATACGCCTGCATGAAACGATTTCCCGGAAGTCTTGAATAGAGCTTTTAGCTAATTGCCAAGTGCTTGAGTTATCATACACGCACGTGTTTCTAGGGGCCATTTATGCGGATTATCAGCGTCAACGTGAATGGCATTCAGGCGGCGGTACAGCGGGGGTTGCTCAGCTGGCTGCAGGCTCAGAATGCCGATGTCATCTGTCTGCAGGATACCCGCGTCTCCGGCCTGGAACTCGATGATCCAGCCTATCAACTGGACGGTTATTTCCTCTACGCCTGCGATGCCGAGATCCCGGAGCAAGGGGGCGTCGCGCTGTATTCCAGGCTGCAACCCAAGGCCATCATCACCGGGCTGGGTTTCGAAACGGCGGATCGCTACGGTCGCTACCTGCAAGCGGACTTCGACAAGGTGAGCATCGCCACCCTGCTGATGCCTTCCGGGCATGGCGGTGACGAAAACCTGAACCAGAAGTTCAAGTTCATGGACGACTTCGGCCACTACCTGGACAAGCAGCGCCGCAAGCGCCGCGAATACATCTACTGCGGTTCCCTGTACGTGGCGCACCAGAAGCTGGATGTGAAGAACTGGCGCGAATGCCAGCAGGAGCCTGGCTTCCTGGCTCCAGAGCGCGCCTGGCTGGACGAGGTTTTCGGCACCATGGGCTATGTCGATGCCCTGCGCGAAGTGAACCGCGAAGGTGATCTCTACAGTTGGTGGGCGGACAGCGAGCAGGCCCAACTGCTCAACCTGGGCTGGCGCCTCGACTACCAGATATTGACCCCCGGCATGCGCCGCTGTGTGCGCAATGCACGCCTGCCCAGCCAGCCGCGCTTCTCCCAGCACGCCCCGATGATCGTCGACTACGACTGGACCCTGAGCATCTAGGGTCCAGCGAACGACGGCCCCGTCAATCCGGCGCCTTGATCAGCCGCCAGCAGAACGGATAACGGTAGGCGACTCCCTCGTTGGCCTTGATACCGGCGATCACCCCCAGAATGATCGCACCGATGATGACGATCCCGGCCAGGATAAAACCGATCACCACCAGCATCAGCAACAGGCTGACGGCCAGCGCGATGGCCACGGTGATCTGGAAGTTCATCGCCTCACGCCCCTGCTCCTCGATGAACGGATGCTGGTCCTTCTTGATCTGCCAGACGATCAGCGGCCCGAACAGATTACCGAAGGGGAAGACGAACCCCAGTGCCGCCGAGAAGTGGCAGAACATCGCCCACTGCCGGGTCTGGTGATCGAGTGGCTGCCGCTCCTGTTCGTTCATGTTCATGCTCTCCATTCGCTTATCCGTGGCCAGGACCAGATCAGGCCTGGTGGTCGTCATCCGACGCGAACTCCACCCGGTTCCGCCCATTGGCCTTGGCCTTGTAGAGTGCTTCGTCGGCCCGCGCCAGGATGTGTTTGATATCGCCATCGAACATGGCGATGCCGATGCTCATGGTGACGAATATACGCGCTCCGTCCACTTCGACAGCGCTCTGCTCGAGCCGGTTGCGCAGGCGCTCGGCCAGCATCGATGCCCCGGCTCTCCCGGTCGACGGCAGCAACACGGCGAACTCCTCCCCGCCGAGCCGACCGACCGTATCGCTCGCACGCAAGACTTCCCGCAGGATACGCGCCAGGTACACCAGCACCTGATCGCCCGCGGCATGCCCGAAGCTGTCGTTGACGCGCTTGAAGTGGTCCAGGTCGAGCATCAGCAGGGCACCGACGTCCTCCCCTCGGGTCGGCTGCCCCAGCGCCAACTGCATCCGTGACATAAAGGCGTTGCGATTGGCCAGCCCGGTCAAGGGGTCGGTCATGGCCATGCGTTCGAGGTCCTGCTCCCAGCGGCGACGCTCGGTGATGTCGTGGAAGATGCGCAGGTGCCCGACATGCCCGGCCCGATGCTGGACCGGAATCACGACAACTCGCAAGGTACGCCCGTCATCCAGCGCCACGTCAGCGTCCGCCTCGCCGGAAGGCCGCGACTGGAGGTCGAAGGGCAGCAGCGCCTCCAGACTGGAACCGGGCTGCCCGACCAATGCCTCTGGCGAGACGTCCAGCCCGAACATATCCAGCAGCACCTGGTTGGCCAGCAGGATATGACCGGTTTCGTCCTCGACCAGCACCCCACCCGGAAAATGCTCGATGACCGCCTGCAGCCGCACACGCACGGCAGACAGTGCCAACTCGGCCTCGCGCCGCTCGGTGACATCGACCATGGTCCAGATCACATCGCCGTCCGCGCGCCCCGGCTCCAGCAAGGCGCCCTGGATCGAGAACCAGCGCTTCTGCCCCTGGGCATCGCGCAAGGGGTATTCGACCTGCACCTTGCCGTTGTCACGAAGCATTCCGTAGATCGTGTGAAAGGCCTCATAACTCGCATCATCACCGTGGATCACGCGGAAATTCTGGCCATTGAGCGAAGCACCGCTGGCGGAGAAACGATCGACCGCACGCTGGTTGGCCAGGCGAATAAAGCGGTCACTGGAGGCCAGGAAGATCTCGGCGGCATTATTATCGAAGAGCGCACTGAGCATGTTCCGCTGGGTCACGCTCTGCGTGATGTCCAGTTGCACGCCAGCCATCCGCCGGGGCTTGCCCTCTTCGTCACGCTCAATGACCTTCGCCCGCCCAGCCGTGTGCAGGTAAACGCCATTGCTGTGACGCAAGCGGCATTCGCACTCGAAAATATCGCTATCGCCCGCCACATGCAGGCGCATCGCCTCGATCACCGCCGGCAGGTCGTCCGGATGCGCCAGTTCCTCGAATACCTGAAAGCTGCGCTGCTCGGTGCCAGTCGGCAACCCCAGCATCCTCAGCAACCGAACATCGAGGGTGACGTCACAACTCGCGAAGTCCAGCTCCCAGGAGCCCATTCCGCCGCCTTCCAACGCCAGCCCCAGGCGTTTCTCGCTTTCACTGAGCAAACCGCGCTCCTCTCGCAAACGCACGAAGAGAACGGCGATACCCAGGCTGGTCAGCAGCACGAGCAGTGTGCCGGCCAGACTGCCCCACAGGGTCGCGTCGACCTGGGCACGTACATCGCGCAACGCACGTTCACGGTCCAGACCGATGCTGACCACCAACGGGTACGCATCCAGGCGACGCCAGGCATAGTCACGCTCGATGCCATCGATGTCGGAGGTATAGCGATACTGACCGTCGCGCATGCTCGGGTCCCGGGTGAAGTCGCGCATCTGGTAGGCGAGGGTATTCATCACGCGATTCTGGAAGCTGGAGCGCGCCAGGTAACTGCCGTCGTCACGGAACAGGATCGCGACATCCTTGCTCTCGGTGAACACCAGTCGGAAATAGTCCGAGATGTAATCAGGGGAAACCGACACCACCAGTGCACCGTCGAACTCGCCCTGCCGGTACAAGGGGTACGACAGCTGGATGGTCCAGCGCCCGGAAAGCCGCCCCAGCAAGGGACGACTGATGAACAGGGCCGCGGGTCGGCCACTGGCATGCACCTTGAAGTGCTCGCGATCGGCGATGGAAACCTTCGCGCCATCCGGTGCGCCCAGCGAAGAATAAACGATGTCGCCCTGGCGATCGGCCACGGCGATCTGGGCGATGCTGCCCTTGGGGAAGATATCCAGGGCATTGCTCACCGACAGCCGGAAATAGCCCATTTCACCGGTCTGGTATTTGGTCCCAAGACTGCGGACCAGGTATTCAAGACCTGACATCAGGGTGCTCACCTGGGAGGTCAGCGCATCCGACATCTGCGCGGCCCGCAGGCGCGTCTGCTCTTCCGCATAGTTCAACTGAACACGGAACGAGTGCAGCAGGAATCCCCAGTAGAGCAGGCAGGCCAGCAGCACCAGGAGCAACGACAGGAGTACACGAGAAGAAAAACTGCGCAAGGCTGGCACTCGGCATCACCTGGAAATGTGCGTCGGAGTGGGCACGACAAGCATGCGCCAATAGATGCCGCGCCCCGAAGGGGGCACGGCGGGTATGGCATTTACGCCTGCAAGGCCGCCTGCTGAATGGCGAACAGCTCTTGCAGGCCTTTGTCCGCCAGCGCCAGCATGGCGTTGAACTGCTCGCCAGTGAACGGTGCACCCTCCGCGGTTCCCTGGACTTCGATAAAGCCGCCCGCGTTGGTCATGACCACGTTGAGATCGGTTTCCGCCGCGGAGTCTTCCAGATAATCCAGGTCCAGCACCGGCTCACCCTGGTAGATACCGACGGACACAGCGCCGACCATCTGCTTCAGCGGCTCGCCCTTGAGCCCGCCGCGCTTCTTCAACGCGGCCAGGGCGTCGACCAGCGCGACCATGGCGCCAGTGATCGATGCAGTGCGCGTGCCGCCGTCGGCCTGGATCACATCGCAGTCGATGTAGATGGTGTTCTCGCCCAGCTTGCTCATGTCCAGCGCGGCGCGCAGCGAACGGCCGATCAGGCGCTGGATTTCCAGGGTGCGGCCGCCCTGCTTGCCACGGCTCGCCTCGCGCTGGGTACGCTCGCCGGTGGCGCGTGGCAGCATGCCGTATTCGGCGGTCAGCCAGCCTTGTCCTTGCCCCTTGAGAAAACGCGGCACGCCATTCTCGACGCTGGCGGTGCAGATGACCTTGGTGTCGCCAAACTCGACCAGAACCGATCCTTCGGCATGCTTGGTGTAGTGACGGGTGATACGGATCGATCGCAGTTGGTCGGCAACACGGCCACTGGGTCGTTTCATTGGGTAATCCTGTTTCTGATGGGGGCTCGGGGCATTATATAGAGGCTGTCCGGCAATAGGTGGCGCGGCTACCCTGTGTAACAACTCAAATCGCCCACGGAAGCGCCGCGCGATCCTCTATAATCGCGCCCTTTACCCGGAGCGCCACCGATGACCCTGCCCAGCCTGCGCCTAAAAGCCAATGCCGACCGACGCCTGCGTGCAGGCCACCTGTGGGTCTACAGCAACGAAGTGGACACCGCCAGCACCCCCCTGGGCGGTTTTGCCGCCGGCGACCAGGCGATCCTCGAAACCGCGACGGGCAAGCCCCTGGGCATCGTCGGCCTGAGCCCGAACAACCTGATCTGCGCCCGCCTGCTGTCGCGCGACGTCGAGCACCCGCTGAGCAAGTCGCTGCTGGTGCATCGCCTGCAAGTGGCCCTGTCGCTGCGCGAGCGCCTGTTCGACAAGCCGTGCTACCGCCTCGTCTACGGTGACTCCGACCTGCTGCCGGGGCTGGTGGTCGACCGCTTCTTCGACACCCTGGTGGTGCAACTCAACTCGGCCACCATGGAGCGCAACCGGGAAGCGCTGATCGAGGCGCTGATCAAGGTCCTCAAGCCCAGCGGCATCTTCTTCAAGAACGACACCAGCGCCCGCGACGCGGAAGGGCTGGAGCGGCAGACCGAGGTCGTGCACGGCTCAGTGGCCGAATGGGTCGCGCTGGAAGAGAACGGCGTGCGCTTCGAAGCTCCGGTCATCGCCGGCCAGAAGACCGGCTGGTTCTATGACCACCGCATGAACCGCGCGCGCCTGGCGCCCTACGTGCAAGGCAAACGCGTACTCGACCTGTTCAGCTACATCGGTGGCTGGGGTGTGCAGGCCGCCGTGTTCGGCGCCAGCGAAGTGATGTGCGTGGATGCGTCCGCCCTTGCGCTGGACGGCGTCGAGCGCAATGCCGCGCTCAACGGCGTGGCGGAGAAAGTCACCTGTGTCGAAGGCGATGTGTTCGCAGCGCTGCGCGAACTCAAGGCCAACCAGGAACGCTTCGACGTGGTGATCGCCGACCCACCCGCGTTCATCAAACGCAAGAAAGACCTGAAGAATGGCGAAGCGGCCTACCGCCGCCTGAACGAGCACGCCATGCGCATGCTCGGCAAGGACGGCATCCTGGTCAGCGCCTCCTGCTCGATGCACCTGCCCGAAGACGATCTGCAGAACATCCTGCTCTCCAGCGCACGCCATCTGGACCGCAATATCCAGTTGCTGGAGCGCGGCGGTCAGGGCCCGGACCACCCGGTACACCCGGCCATCGCCGAGACGCGCTATATCAAGAGCCTGACCTGCAGACTGCTGCCCAGTTGAGCCTGCGTCCCTGTCACCGACCGCAGAACCAGGCCGGTGACAGGGGCGAACATGCAACCATGGTCGATGCCACTACAAATAATTCCCATTTGCCATCAGAATCCACGGACGCAAACACTCTCCGGAACCCCCTGTCGTGTCCGTCCCCAGCGAAGAACGCCTGCATCTGTTCCTGCGCCACAGGTGCGAACTGATCAACTACGCCAACGCCCTGCTCCATTCCCGGGAAACCGCCGAGGATCTGGTGCAGGAGGCCTGGCTCAAATTCGAGCGGCATTCACTGGAAGAGGTGCAGCAACCAACCGGCTACCTGTTTAGAATGGTGCGCAATCTGGCGCTGGACCATTTGCGCAGCCAACAGACGGAACAACGCTGGCTTTGCCCGCTGGAGAACGCAGAGGATGCCGTCTCCGACGCACCGGACCCGGCCAGTGCCGCACAGCAGAGCAGCTCTCTGGAGCGCCTCGAAAGCGTACTGGACACACTCGATGCAGATGCCCGCACCGCCTTCGAGATGCACCGTTTCGGCGGCTATACCCTGCAGCAGATCGCGAGCCACCTGGGTATATCGTCCAGCTCGGCCCACCGTCTGGTTCACTCAACACTGCAACGCTGCCTGCATGCACTCAAGGAGCATGGCTGATCGATGTCCGACTCACGTGAACGAGCCGAGATGCAGGCTCTCGACTGGCAGATGCGCCTGCACCAGTCGCCCCGTAACCCGCTGCTGCGCCTGCGCCATCGCCATTGGCTGGCGGCGCACCCACTGCACAAGGAGAGCTGGGACGCGGTCCACGCCATGTGGCAATTGACTGGCGAGCTGCAACCGGCAACCCGCCGCCACTGGCCCGGCAGGGGCTTGCGCACGCGCCCACTGGCCATGGCCAGCGCCGCCTGCGTCATGCTCGCGGTATTCGTCACATGGCTGGCTCTGCCCAGCCACACGCCAGGCGAAGCCCTGTCGAGCGCGGATGGCAGCCGCATCTGGTCCATCGCCGAGACACGCCTGGAGCGCCATATCGATGCGGACCGGCGCCAGGTGATCCTGCACAAGGGAGCCGCCTTCTTCGAGGTAGCACCCGACAGTTCGCGCCCCTTCACGGTGACGGCCTCAGGTATCGAGGTGCGCGTCGTGGGCACCGCCTTCGCCGTGGAATTGCAGGACAACCGCGTGCAAGTCGCCGTCGAGCATGGCCGGGTGCGGGTCGGCAGTGGCGGCAGCCACTGGCAGGAACTCGGGCCGGGGCAGATGCTCACGGTCGATCCTCAACACCTTCAGGAAGCCCGCCCTGCCGACATCATCGGGCCGATCGCACCCTGGCGGGACAACCTCCTGGTGGCCCGTAACGAAACCATCGACAGCCTGGTCACCAAAGTCGCCGCGGCCCACACCGGTTTCGTCTGGCTGCGCGACAGCACCCTCGGCCAACAGCGCGTGACCGGGCTCTACGACCTGAACCAACCCGAGCAGGCATTGGCCTCCATGGTGCGCCCGCACGGCGGCCAGGTGCGTCATGTCTGGCCCAACCTGCTGCTGATCGACACGAAAAAACACTGACGCGAAAAAAACCTGGGAAAAAAATCCGCACGCTCCGTCTTCCCCATGACATGCGAATGCATCTCATCCAGACAGGAAGAAAAGCGTGCACAATAATTTATCTGCCAAACGCCTCCACAGACTCGCCCTCGCTATCGGCCTGGCCTTCGCCGCGCCCTCCGTCCTCATGGCCGATGCCACGGACAACGTCTACCTGGAGCAACGTCACAGCTTCAACATCGCCCCACAACCTCTGCCGGAAGCCCTGCTGTCCTTCACCCAGCAGGCCGGCCTGCGCCTGAGTTTCGACAGCGGGCTGATCCCGGACGGTACGCCGTCACATGGCCTGCATGGCGAGATGAGCGTGCAGAGCGCCCTGACGCACCTGCTGGCCGGCCTCAACATCACCTGGGAACGCCAGGACGATGGCTCGCTGATGCTGCTGCCCGGCCCGGACCAGGCCAAGAGCGTGCTGCTGCAGAACACCCTGGTGGTCGACGAGGGCAGCCTGCCACAGGGCACCACCCGCTATGACCGCGAACATCTGCAAAGCATGCCCATCCGCCAGGGACAGATCGCCGAAGCCCTGCGCCAGCACCCGGCCGTCGCCTTCGACAAGAACTCGATGAGCAGCAAGACGCCGGCCGACCTGTCCGCCGAGAACGTCTCCATCAACGGCGCCAAGTACTGGGACAACCGCTTCTCGGTCGACGGCGTGAGCATGAACAACGACATCAACCCCGGCGGCAAGAAAACCCCGGCCAACTCCTCGTTCACCGACCTGCCGGCCAACACCAGCCAGGGCATGAACCTGGACGTTTCGCTGCTGCAATCGCTGGATGTCTACGACAGCAACGTGCCTGCCGAATACGGCGGCTTCACCGGTGGCGTAATCGACGCCCAGACCCGCCAGCCCAAGCGCGAACTGTCCGGCAGCCTGTCGATGAGCATCACCAAGGACAGCTGGACCGAGTACCACATCGACGACCGCTACCGCGACGACTTCTATGACTCCGGCGATGCTGACGGAAACGCCGATATCCAGCCGAAATTCCGTACGCTGACCTACCGCGCCACCCTCGAAGGCCACCCGACCGACAACATCGGCCTGATCGGCAGCGTGGTACGCCGCCAGTCGGACATCTTCGACAAGAACATCTATGCCCGCGAACAGGCCAACAACGGCGTCAGCGCGCCGACCCGCACCGACCTCTCGCAGACGGTCGACAACCTGTTCCTGAAAGGCGTCTGGCAGGTCAACGACCGCCTGACCCTGGGCAGCACCCTGAACTACGCGCCGCAGGAAGCCGAACACTTCAACATCAACACCCTCGACGGTGCCTTCGAAATGGAATCCGGCGGCCTGCAGACGATCTTCAATGCCGACTGGCAAGGCGACTGGGGTGTCTGGCACCACGTCCTCTCCTGGTCCGAGCTGGAGCAGTCGCGGCAGAACGGCGCCGACTACTTCAAGGCCTGGTACTACTCGGCGGACAAGAACTGGGCCGACCCCACTCAGCGCTGGAACGCCGCCATGGAGGGCACCTACGGCAATATCGAACAGACGCAGAAACGCCTCGGCTACGACCTCAAGCTCGACCTGCAAGCGTTCCAGATCGCAGCCACACAGCATAACGTCAAGCTCGGCGTAAGCCTGGACCGCACCAAGGCCAGCTATGGCCGCGACAAGGAGTACATCCAGGCCAACGGTGTCGACCTGATCGCCACCGGCACCTGCACCACCGCCAGCGGCCAGGTCGACAGCGAGTACTGCTCCACCTCGCCAGTACTGGCCAATACCTTCAGCGCATGGCCCAGCGGCCAGGGGCAGATGTTCCGCCGCCTGTACTACTACGTACCGGGTGAGATCGAAGTCGAGCAGGACTCCTGGGCCGCTTTCGTCGATGACAGCATCCAGTGGCGCAACCTCAATGTCCGGGCCGGCCTGCGCACCGAGCGCAACGACTTCGCCAACGACCTCAACCTCGCGCCACGCCTGGCGCTGACCTGGGACGTGCTGGGCAACGGCAACACCCGCTTGATCGCCGGCGCCAACCGCTACTACGGCCGCGACATCTTCGATATCCGCCTGCGCGAAGGCCGCGAAGGGCTGCGCTACTACTCGCTGCGCAACACCTCGACGCTGGAGTTCGGCGACCGTGTACTGGCGGCCAAGAACACCACCGACCTGTCCGACCTCAAGACACCCTACGACGACGAGTTGACCCTGGGCGTGGAGCAAGTGTTCTTCGACACGCTGTTCTCGCTGCGCTACGTGCATCGCAACGGCGAAGACCAGCTCCACCGCCGCCCGGTGAGCAACAACGGCAGCCGCCCGGACCTGGCCACCACCTACTACGAGTACACCAACGACGGCAGCACCGACAGCCGCCACTACTACCTGACCATCACCCCACTGCGCACCCTCAGCCTCTACGGGACGCACACCGACGGCTCGCTGTCGTTCAGCTGGAGTGACATCGAATCGTCCAACCGCTCCTACGACGACGACTTCGACGAAACCCTGGTGCTCTACAAAGGCAAGCCGATGAGGACCTACGAGATCCCGGTGGACAACTTCACCCGGCCCTGGTCCGCACGCCTGGTCACCAGCACACGGATTCCCGCCCTCAACCTGACCCTCGGCAACTTCCTCAACTGGCGCGACGGCTACTCCCAGGTCATCCGCAACGGTCGCACGCCCTACCAGGGTCAGAACATCTACAACTACGTGGAAAAGGACATCGGCTCGGCGCTGACCTGGGACGCGCGCGTCGGCTGGGAACTGCCGCTGGGAAAAACCGAGGCCGCATTCGTCAATCTCGATGTGGGCAACCTGCTCAACCGCCGCAACACCATCGGCAGCAGCAGTTCCACCAGCCTCACCGCCGAGATCGACTATGAACTGGGGCGCAACTACACCCTGGAAGTGGGCTACCGCTTCTGATGCCTGACCAAGGAGTCATCGTGAAACTCTTCACCTTCTGCACGCTGGGCCTCGCCCTGGCGCTGGCCGGCTGCGCCAGCAACCCCGACCGCCAGCTCGCCGAGCGGCTGGCGACCCTGCCGGCCACCGCCGGTCATGAACAGGCCAACTCGCCGGTCGCCCTGCCCATCGACGAACTGCGCCTGAACAGCCAAGCGCCAGACCGTATCGCCGTGCGCCAGGGGCCGTCGGGCGCCACCTTCCAGGACTTCGAGAACGTGCTGATCGAGCTGCGCCTGCCGCACGACGACAGTGGCCAACCGGCCATGCGCTCGCTCTCCTACCACGTCAGCCAGTCGCTGCTGGACCAGTGCAACCAGGTCTGCGGCCTGAAGATCGCTGCCGGCCAGGGCGTACCCGGCCAGTTCGTCACCTTCAATTGCGAGGGCACCCTCCTCAACCTGCGCGACTACTACCCGAGCCAGGGCAAGGAAGGCTTCTCCCTCAGCCGCGATCGCGTCAACCTGCTGGTCGGCGACCGGCCCGCCTGGTTGCAGCGCAGTATCGACAGCAACGGCCAGGGCGCTACCTTCCTGGCCTGGCAAGGCGCCGACAGGGGCTACGCACTGTTCAGCGCCTCAGCCACGGACGGCATCGCCAGCCGCCTGCTGGAACTGGCCAACTCCCTGAATGCCGGGGCACAGCCATGAGAGCGCTGCATGTGGCCCTCGCCGGCCTGCTGAGCCTGGTCGCCAGTGCGCTCCAGGCTTCGCCGCTGGTCGACACCGCCTGGCTGGAAGCCCACCTGCATGACGACAAGGTCAAGATCCTCGAAGTCAGCGTGGTGCCGGAGCAGTTCGACTTCGGCCATATCCCCGGCGCGCACAACCTGGACTGGCACACCGATCTGGTCGATCCGCTGCGCCGCGACATCGCCAGCCGCGACGCACTGCAAGCCTTGCTGCGCAAGGCCGGCATCTCCCAGGGCGACACCCTGGTGCTCTACGGCGACAACCACAACTGGTTCGCCGCCTGGGGCATCTGGGTGCTGGACGCCTATGGCCTCGACGCGGTGAAGCTGCTCGACGGTGGGCGGGTCAAATGGGAGGCCGAAGGCCGTCCGCTGACCCGGGCACCCTCCACTGCCAAACCTGGCAACCTGACCCTGGCACCGCTCTCCGAGCGGCACCGGGCACGGCTGGCGGATGTCGTCGCCATCGCCGAGGAAAAGGCGCCCGGCAAGCTGGTGGATATCCGCTCGGAAGCTGAATACCTGGGCCAGGTGATCGCACCGCCCGGCTCCACGGAACTGTCGATGCGCGCCGGGCACGTGCCGGGGGCGGTCAACGTGCCCTGGAGCCAACTGGTGAACGCGGACGGCACCTTCAAGCCGGTCGATGAACTGCGGCGTATCTACCAGGCCGTCGGCGTCGATGGCAGTACACCGGTGGTCACCTACTGCCGCATCGGCGAGCGCTCCAGTCACAGCTGGTTCGCCCTGGCCAAGTTGCTCGGCTACCCGACGCTCAACTACGACGGCTCCTGGACCGAATACGGCAACGCCGTCGGTGTACCCATCGACAACCCGTCCGGGCAGGTCTGGCGCGGCTTGTAAGCAGCCGGAAGTCATGTGCACTGCGGGGGCGTGTGTCTAAATCAGCGCGCCCTCTTGCAGACGACCGGGCAAGGCCCGAAGCTGGCGGTTTTCATGGACAGAGGACACGCCGCCCATGCTCGCAGCATCGCCCCTGAGCAGCGACATACTCCTGCACCTCGCCCTGGCGGCCCTGATCGGCGCCTGTATCGGCCTGGAACGCCAATGGCGACATCGCCTCACCGGCATGACCACCAATTCGCTGGTGGCCCTCGGCGCGGCGACCTTCACCAGCCTGTCGCTGCTGGTCGACGGCGACAGCAGCCCGACCCGCGTGGCCGCCCAGGTGGTCTCGGGCATCGGCTTCCTCGGTGCCGGGGTGATCCTGCGCGACGGGCTTTCGGTGCGCGGCCTGAGCACTGCCGCCACACTCTGGTGCTCAGCGGCGGTCGGCACCCTGGCGGGCGCCGGCCATGGCCTGCTGGCCATCCAGGTTGGCGGGTTGATCCTGCTGACCAACCTGATCCTCCATCCGCTGGCCAACCTGATCAACCGGCACACCCTGCACGCCTCGCCGGGCGAGCAGTTCTACCGTGTCGACCTGACCTGCAAGTCGAACGACGAAGCGCATATCCGCAGCCTGCTGCTCAAAGGCATCGGCCACCGCAAGCTGCGCCTGCAATACCTGGAAAGCCACGCGTTGGACGGCAGCGGCCTGGTCGAAGTCAGCGCCACGGTATTCAGCCTGCGCCGCGAGGATGAGCTACTGGAACAACTGGTGGGCCGCCTGAGCCTGGAACCGAGCATCACCGCCGCCGGCTGGCGGGCCGAGCATTCGCCAGGCTGATACGGAATGAAAACCTGGGCGGCTCATGCAGCGAGCCGCCCAGGTGTTCGCTGCGTCACTCCCCCGGTCGGAGGCTCGCCTTACCGATCCTCAGTATCGGATAACGCAGCGGTTCCAGGCTGAAACGCCCCTCGCGCAGGTGCTCGAGCAACTCCTGAGACGAGAGCCGCCCCAGGCCATCCATCATGCTCAAACGCCGCCAGCGGCCATCCGCCCCTCGAGCGAACAACGCCCCCTGAGGCCGCTCATCGGTTGCATCGACCGAAAGCACCTCATCCTGGCCATCGCCATCCAGGTCCAGCGCCATCAGGAAACATCCGGGGCGCTGGCACTTCCACGACAGGTTTCGCTCTTCCAGTAGCGCCTCGGCTCCTGGCACGGGCTCCCCCAGCCATTCGGCGGTCGCCTTTCTTGGCGCTGGCGGCTTACGCAGCGAGATCAGCCCTTGCAACGCCTCGGGCGCGTCTTGCGGATTTTCCATCAACGTCTTGAGCGCCTGGTAGCGTCGTTGCCCCGGTTCGCCGAGACGCAGGCGCAACTGTTCGAGCGAACCTTCATTCCCCCGTCCATCGAGCAGCCGCTGGTACTGGTTGGCGGCACTGAACTCCAGCGGGCTGAGCAAAGGCGTTTGCGACAACGCCATCAGGGCGGCGCTGAACAAGGCCAGCGGCGGGTTGCTGGCCACCAGCGAACCCAGCCAAGGCTGCGTTCGCCGCAGTGTCGCGATGGCCAGCGCCAAGGCGTGCAAGGCACACACCAGGGTAATCAGCACGGCGAAGAAGCGCTCGACTGTCAGCCCATACTGGTCGATCCGCAGCCACAGGGCATACCCGGCCAGGCCAGCCAGCACGGGTAAACCGAGCAGCCCCAGGCAAATGACCCCGTGCAGCCACCTCGGGTAACGGCTCTCCTGGCGGCCATCCTGAAAGACACCGTTGACCAACAGGACCTGCGCCAGCAACAACGACAACAGGATCGCCGTGGCGCTGCCCGTCTGCCAGAGCGGCTGCAAGCCAGTAAGCGGCAGGCTGAGCAGAAACAGCAGGATGATCAGCGAACTCAACGGCAGCAGCAGACGGCACAGGCCCAGCAATACCGAGCGCAGCGCGTCGATGACCTGGACACGCTCCAGACCGATCCGCAGGCCCAGGGCGAAGACCATCGGGATGCTCAGGCTGACGAACATCCTATTGAGGAACAGGCGCTTGAAAAGGTCGATCCCGAGCATGGCGAACAGCGTGCTCCACAGCCATATCAACAGCCAGAACGCCCCCACCAGCAACCCGGCCAGAAGCAGCATCAGGGCATTGTTCCAGGCATGACCGTAGAGCGCGTGGTAATCGAAACGCCAGCCTTGGCGGGTCGTCCAGGCCTGCACGAAGGGGCACAGCGTATACAGCAGCAGCCCCAACATCAGTGCACTGGCAAAACCGAACCCATAGGGCGCGTCAAATCCCCAGCGCCGGTTGAACTGCCAGACGAACCAGCCCGCCAAGGCCGCGAACAACAGGGCAGAGCCCAGCACCGGCAGCCAACTGCGGGCCTGGCGCAGACGCCCCCAGAGCAACTGCATCTGCAACCCGCCCACCAGTGCCGCCGCACACGCAGCGTAGAGCAGGGTCCGCCCGCCAGCGGACTCGACAAATCGGGCCGAGAGGAGAAACAACAGCTCCCCCTGGACCAGGCCAATGGCCAGATAGGCCCAGGGCGATCGGGAAATGCTCATGACGTGGACGCCTCCGCAAATAGGATTGCGTCTTATAAACCTTCGGCGGTAGTCACGAAAGACCAGCGCTAAAATCGCCCTCGCCTTTCCCCTCCAGCCCGCGCGGCGTAGAATCGGCCCATTCCTCGCCAGGCATCCTCCGGCAGGCTCGTGAGCCAGGCCCGGGCGGACGGTGATCCCGTACCGCCCCACGCCCACTTCCGGACGCGGCCATAGACCGCCGACCCGCTCACCCGACATATAAACGCTCATTACCTGATTAGCCGCAGGACATCGAACATGCCCGACTATCGCTCGAAAACCTCCACCCATGGCCGCAACATGGCCGGTGCCCGCGCACTCTGGCGTGCCACCGGGATGAAGGATGAAGACTTCAAGAAGCCGATCATCGCCATCGCCAACTCCTTCACCCAGTTCGTGCCTGGCCACGTCCACCTGAAGGACATGGGCCAACTGGTCGCCCGTGAAGTCGAGAGAGCCGGCGGCGTGGCCAAGGAGTTCAACACCATCGCCGTGGACGATGGCATCGCCATGGGCCACGACGGCATGCTCTATTCGCTGCCGAGCCGCGAGATCATCGCCGACTCCGTCGAGTACATGGTCAACGCCCACTGCGCCGACGCCATCGTCTGCATCTCCAACTGCGACAAGATCACCCCCGGCATGCTGATGGCCGCCCTGCGCCTGAACATCCCGGTGGTGTTCGTCTCTGGCGGCCCGATGGAAGCCGGCAAGACCAAGCTCGCCAGCCACGGCCTGGACCTGGTCGATGCCATGGTGATCGCCGCCGACGATGCGGCCAGTGATGAGAAGGTCGCCGAATACGAGCGCAGCGCCTGCCCGACCTGCGGCTCATGCTCCGGCATGTTCACCGCCAACTCGATGAACTGCCTGACCGAGGCCCTCGGCCTGGCCCTGCCCGGCAACGGCTCGACCCTCGCCACCCACAGTGACCGCGAGCAACTGTTCCTGCGTGCCGGCCGCCTGGCCGTGGAGCTGTGCCAGCGTTACTACGGCGAAGGCGACGAGTCGGTCCTGCCGCGTAACGTCGCCAGCCGCAAGGCATTCGAGAACGCCATGACCCTGGACATCGCCATGGGTGGCTCGACCAACACCATCCTGCACCTGCTGGCCGCCGCCCAGGAGGCCGAGGTCGACTTCGACCTGCGCGCCATCGACGCGCTGTCGCGCAAGGTGCCGCAACTGTGCAAGGTCGCGCCGAACATCCAGAAGTACCACATGGAAGACGTGCACCGCGCCGGTGGCATCTTCTCCATCCTCGGCGAGCTGGCCCGTGGCGGCCTGCTGCACACCGACCTGCCGACCGTGCACAGCTCGAGCATGGCCGCTGCCATCGCCCAGTGGGACATCACCCAGACCGACGACGAAGCCGTGCACACCTTCTTCAAGGCAGGCCCGGCCGGCATCCCGACCCAGACCGCGTTCAGCCAGAGCACCCGCTGGCCGAGCCTGGACGATGACCGTGAGCACGGCTGCATCCGCTCGGTCGAGCATGCCTACTCGCAGGAAGGCGGCCTGGCCGTGCTGTACGGCAACATCGCCCTGGACGGTTGCGTGGTGAAAACCGCCGGCGTCGACGAATCGATCCTGGTGTTCGAGGGCAATGCCCGCATCTTCGAAAGCCAGGACAGCTCGGTGAAGAGCATCCTCAATGACGAGATCAAGGCCGGCGACATCGTCATCATCCGCTACGAAGGCCCCAAAGGCGGCCCGGGCATGCAGGAAATGCTCTACCCCACCAGCTACCTGAAGTCCAAGGGCCTGGGCAAGCAGTGCGCACTGCTCACCGACGGTCGCTTCTCCGGCGGTACTTCCGGCCTGTCCATCGGCCACGCCTCGCCGGAAGCAGCTGCCGGGGGTGCCATCGGCCTGGTCCGCGACGGCGACAAGGTGCTGATCGACATCCCCAACCGCAGCATCAACCTGCTGGTATCGGACGAGGAGCTGGCCTCTCGCCGCGCCGAGCAGGACAAACTGGGCTGGAAGCCCGTCGCACCGCGTGCGCGCAAGGTCTCGACAGCCCTCAAGGCCTATGCCCTGCTGGCGACCAGCGCCGACAAGGGTGCGGTACGCAACAAGGCCTTGCTGGACGGCTGACCCCGGAGGGGGCTGCGGCAGCGGCAACGACAATCTTCTTGAGCAAGCGAACGGAGTGCATGAATGAGTGGTTTCCAGGCAAGCGAGCAACAACTTCCCCTGCTCTACAGCCTGGCAACCCTCTCAGACCAAACCAGGTCCGCTCTGCTCAAGCGGTTGCGTACCCTGCAGTGCCGCACCGACAGCGGTCGCCTGCTCGATGCCGACAGCCTCGCCCAGCAACTGGAGACCCTGCACAAGCAAGGCCTCATCCTGAAACTGCCGCCGCCGCAGAAACAGACCGGTGACCGCTACCGGCTGACCCCGAACCTTCGCTGTACCGTCCTGCTGCACCTGCGCCAGTCGCGGATCCTCGACAGTTGGCTGGAGCGTCTGGACGCCACACTCCCGCCGCAAGCCTGGAATGGACCGAGCCTCGAGCACCTGCACTGGGGCATATGGAGCGGCCTGCTGCGTGACGATGCGCATGCCGTCGACAACTGCCTGGGCGCCCTGAGCACCATGCTCGACCTCGACCAGTGCAACCAGGCCCATCCCTTGGGCCTGCTGCTCTCAAGCGAGCAAGGCTGGAGGCTCTACGAAACCCTCGACCAGCCCCTGCGCATGCTGCTGCTGGAAACCTGCCTGTTCTGGCACAACCAGTGCCCTGGGGAGGCGACGAAGGTCTACGAACTTGCCCTGCAACAGCCCGAACCCTCGCCACTGCTGCGCCAGCAAATCACCCAGCAGGCGCTCTACCGTGGCGACTGGGCCGCCTTCGAACGCTATGGCGCCGACTGCATTCTGCTGCCGTTGCTGCAACCCCTGCTGCAGGGCGACTCGCAACGGTCCCTGGAATGCCTGCAGGAGTGGATGGCGGCCGTGCGCAAGCAGACACGCAAGCGCAAGGTCGAGCAGCCCAGCCCGATCAATGTCCTGCACGCCCTGGCACTGATCGGCCAGGGCGACCGCTACACGGAACTGAAGCAACTGGCTCGCCAGGAGTCGAAGGGCTTTTCCGCGCCCTGCTTCCGTATCCTCGACCACATGCTCAACCAGGCCGCCAACGGCCATCAGCCCTACGACATCCATCCGCCGGCAGAACTGCCGGGCCTCGAAGGGCTGCTGAGCGCCCTGTGCCTGTACTGGCAGGACAGTGCCAACGCCAATGGCAGCAACTGGTGCAAGCACCTGCAACAGCACCGCGAGCAGCTCTCGGCCAAGGGCTACCACTGGCTGGCCGCCGAGTACGATGCCCTGATCGCGCGCCAGTTCGGCCTGCCCCGCCAGTTGCCGGACCTGCACCGTGAACAGGGCCTGACGCCCCTGCTGGAACTGCACCAGCGCAAGGAGTCCTGGCAGTACGCACTCGAAGCCCTCGGGCGCCTCAAGGCCGCACCCGCCAATGCCAGCGCTGCCGCAACGCCGCGCCAGGCACGGCTGATCTGGCTGCTCGACCTCGATCACTACTACCAGAGCCTGGAACCACGCGAACAGCGCCTCGGTGTACGCGGACAGTGGAGCAAGGGCAAGGCCGTGGCGCTCAAGCGGCTGCGCGATGAAACCGACAGCCTGGACTTCCTGCAGGAACAGGATCGCCAGGTCGCCCAACTGATCCAGGCCAGCAGCGCCTACTACGGCGGCACCCACTACGAACTGCCCGTGGGGCCGGCCCTGTTGCGCCTGATCGGCCACTCGGCGCTGTTCCGTCGCGATGCCCCGGACGTCCGTATCGACCTGGTCGCCGGCCAGCCCAGCCTGAACCTGCGGGCCGAGCAGGATGGCATCCACCTGCGGCTCGAACCAGAAGGCATCGAACAGGCCAGCGACCACTTCATCCAGTGGGAAACCCCGACACGCCTGCAGATTTACCCGGTCACCCGCGAACTGCGGCAGATTGCCGATATCGTCGGCGAGGGCCTGCGCGTTCCAAGCGCGGCCAAGGGCCAACTGGTGGACGCCGTCAGCGCCATCGCACCCTTGCTGCCGATCCACTCGGACCTGCCTGGCCTGGCTGGCAGCGTCGAGGAAATCGCCGCCGACACACGCCTCTATGCCCACCTGCTGCCCCTGGCCGAAGGCCTGCGCCTGCAACTGCTGGTGCGCCCCTTGGCCGAGGGCGGCTGGTTCCGCCCTGGGCATGGCAGTGAACGCCTGCTGGGCGAGGTCGAAGGCCGTACCGTGCAAGCGGTGCGCGACCTGAAGAGCGAACACCACACACTGCAACAGACACTCGACGCCTGCCCCGGCCTGGCCCGGGCCGACAGCGATGGCCAGGAATGGCACCTGGAGCAGCCGCAGGACGCCCTGCAAGTGCTCAGCGAATTGCAGGCGCTGGATGGCGAGCGCCTGCAATGCGTCTGGCCCGAAGGCGAACGTATGCGCCTCAAGGGCCGCAGCGGCCTCCAGCAGTTGAGGCTCGGCCTCAAGCAGCAGGGCGACTGGTTCCAGTTGCAGGGCAGCATCACCCTGGATGACGGCAAGGTGCTGCAACTGCGGCAATTGCTGGAACTGTTGCAGGCCAGCCCCGGCCGCTTCCTGAAAATCGGCGAGAACGACTGGCTGAGCATCGGCGACAGCCTGCGCAAGCGTCTCGACGAACTGGCCCACCTGGCCGAACGGGTCAGCGATGACGGCCTGCGCCTGAGCCCGCTGACCGCACCCATGCTGGCATCGCTGGCGGATGAAGTCGGTGAATTCAAGGCCGGTGCCGACTGGCAGGCCCACCTCGACCGCCTCGAATCCCTGCGTCACTACCAGCCGCAATTGCCCAGCACCCTGCAAGCCGAGCTGCGCGACTACCAGCAGGAAGGTTTCACCTGGCTGGCGCGCCTGGCGCAATGGGGTGTCGGAGCCTGCCTGGCCGACGACATGGGCCTGGGCAAGACCGTGCAGACCCTCGCCCTGCTGCTGCACCGCGCCACGCTGGGGCCGCAACTGGTCGTTGCCCCGACCTCCGTGGCGCTCAACTGGAAAGCCGAAAGCAACCGCTTCGCACCCACCCTGCAACTGCGCGACTACCAGCGCCAGCGCAGCCTCGACGCCCTCGGCCCGCGCGACCTGGTGATCGTCAGCTACGGCCTGTTGCAGCAGGACAGCGAAGCCTTCGCCACGATCCGCTGGAGCAGCGTGGTCCTGGACGAAGCCCAGGCGATCAAGAATGCACAGAGCAAACGCTCCCAGGCCGCCATGGCGCTACAGGCGGACTTCCGTCTAGTCGCCACCGGCACGCCACTGGAGAACCACCTGGGCGAACTGTGGAACCTGTTCCGCTTCATCAATCCCGGTCTGCTCGGCAGCCAGGACAGCTTCGCCCAGCGCTTCGCCAACCCCATCGAAAACGGCGAAGCCGGCGCCCGGCGGGCATTGAGGCAACTGATCCAGCCATTCATCCTGCGTCGCCTGAAAAGCCAGGTGCTGGACGAACTGCCGGCCCGCACCGAGATCACCTACAAGGTGCCGCTGTCCGACGACGAGAGCTACCAATACGAAGCCTTGCGCCAGCAGGCGGTGGACAAGCTCGCCAACACCGGCGAGAAAGATGGCCAGGCGCTCCAGGTGCTGGCGGAGATCACCCGCCTGCGCCGTTTCTGCTGCCACCCGTCACTGGTGCTGCCCGGCTCGGCATTGCTCGGCAGCAAGCTGCGGGCCTTCCAGCAGATCGTCACGGAGTTGCTGGACAACCGCCACAAGGCGCTGGTGTTCAGCCAGTTCGTCGACCACCTGGCCATCGTCCGCGAATGGCTCGACCGGCAAGGTATCGCCTACCAGTACCTCGACGGCGGCACGCCGCCCAAGGCGCGCCAAGCGGCGGTGGAGGCCTTCCAGTCCGGCGAGGGCGAAGTCTTCCTGATCAGCCTCAAGGCCGGCGGCAGCGGCCTCAACCTGACCGCCGCCGACTACGTCATCCACCTCGACCCCTGGTGGAACCCGGCGGTGGAAGACCAGGCCAGCGACCGCGCCCACCGCATGGGCCAGCAGCGCCCGGTGACCATCTACCGACTGGTCACCGAGAACACCATCGAAGAACAGATCGTCGCCCTGCACGGCCGCAAGCGCGACCTCGCCGACAGCCTGCTGGACGGCGGCGACATGAGCGGCAAGCTGGATGCGGATGCGTTGTTGCAGTTGCTCAGGGGGCAATGAGGGTATTCAGGGAGAGCTACGGCTTCAATAGAGCAAAGCCCCACCGCAACGATGGGGCTTTGTGGCACGGCATCAACCTAGGCGACATACCAGGTATCGGCAAGGGCAGGCGGCGGCACCCACTCCTGTAAAAGATCGAAATGCGCCTGTTCGAATTCGTCGATGATAGTGCTCATAGGCTTCTGGTAAGCCGAAGCATTCGTGTAGTTCGGCACGATCAACTCACTGAAACTCAGCCCCAAGTCTCCATCCTGATAGTCGCGCACGACTACATCGGCAATTGAGGTATTCCAATCTTCATCGAGGAAACGAGCGGATATGTTCAGGTCAGAATCTGAAAGACTATAGCGGATAATAAACTCCCTACCCAGGCTACTATCCAGAACCGGCCAAACACCGCTGAGCGACGGCATGTAGTTCATGGGGTTGGGTTGAACAGGGTGAAAATAAGCCGCCTGCCCCTCCAGCAATGGGACGGACTGCCCAGTTACACCCTGCACTTGGGCTCGTAACAAAACGCCTCCACCTAATACGATCAGCTTTTCAGAGTCACCTACCGGTATACGCATGACCAACCGATCGGTTTCGTCCGCATCGCCAATGATATTACTTCCCACACCGACGACAAAAGTATCAGCGCCATCGCCGCCCCATAACGTATTATTGCCAGACCGACCATCCAGAATATTGTCTCGGTCATTACCGACCAGAACATCATCAAGCGCTGAACCAATAATATTGTCGACCCCGTTTATATACAGAGTGCCACTTTGTGCCTGGTCCATCCTTAACCACCCATCCGCCCCCAGCCCTAGATTGATGCCGGACTGGTAATCGGAAAGATCAAGGGTATTGCTATATGCCCCTCCCGCCACCAGATCAATCATGACATCCGTTTCCAACTGGAGGGGGTAGGAAATTTTCAACCAATCTGACAAGGACGTCCCACTCAAAGCCTCCATGGAATAAATAAAGGCTTGATCTTCTGAATTTGTTACCGAATCAACCCAATTAATGACATAGTGCCAACTGCTTGGCTCTCCAGATTCACTGTTCGCCATGGTGATATGCAAGCCTGCCTCAAAGTCACCATAACTCAGGTAATCGTTGAACTGCGACCCGATAATATTCCGTGCGCCGCCCACATACAGTACAGCACTCTCACCCTCCTCTTGCTCCTTTTCCAATTGAAGAGCTATCCAGCCATTATTGGATACATTCAGGCTTACCCCTGTCTGATACCCCAAGAAGTCCAATGTATTTCCATAGTCACCTTGCCCAGCCAAGTCCACCATGATATCGACATTCGAGCGGACCGGTCTGGAGACGCTCAACCAATCCGATTCGGACGAGGCCTCCAGATATTCGACGGAATAAACAAACGCTTTTTCCTTTGAAGCAGGTGATGAGCCCAGATGGTTGACTGAAAACCGCCAGGTGTACAAGGCTTCAGCGTCATCCAGCCGGTCCAGGGAGATAAACAAGGCATGAGGGGTGTCGCTGTTGGAAAAGAACAGCCTGTCGTATCCTGAGCCGCCATCGATCAATGCAGCACCTGATGATTCGGCATAAGGCGGGATATATATAATGTCGTCACCGTTACCGGCATGGATAATAAAGCTCTCTTTCGCATCAGGCCAATAGTCATCTATTACATCATCACCCAAAGTCCCGACCTTTACGTCCAACTCCCGACTCAAATAAGCCACAGCACCCACAAAAGGTAATAAGCCACCTGCCTCAAAGGCATGCCCAGGCTCCAGCGCATAGATGCGAGAGACGTAATCATTGGTTGCCTGAACAAGATCGTCGTGATCTTTATCGAGGGCCGACAGTGACCTCCACCAGGAAGCAAACTGCTCTGCGGGGTTAAGTTGCTCAACCGTCTGCAAATTAGCTTTTAACGTCGCAAACAGATCATAACTGCCTTCGTACTGCTTTGTTATCCTCGGCAGACCTGGACCGCTTCCAACATTGATAGTTGCCTCTACCTGCTCCTTATCCAGCAACCACTCATTGAAGAACCGCTTATAACCCAAGAATGGGAAAAGCAGTGTACCCGCCCAGCCAGTATAATCGCCTTCAGGATAGTACTCTGGGTGCTGAAAAACCATCCGCACAGACTCACCACCATCCACAGCGCCAATACCTTCGATCGAGGGAAGGCGACCCGCATTCTGGAGTATCCGTTCAACCAGTGTAATACCAATAGCATTGGATGCACCATTGACCAAACCTTCTCCAATTCTCTCACCAAAACGCAGAAAATACTGATTAGCCGTGTAGTTGTGAATATAGGTAGCAAAGACTCCCTCGCCCTGATTTACATCCCTAGCGCCAACCATCCAAGTATAAACCTTAAGATACTCTGATTCTTCACCCGCTTCAGGCTCCGGCATAAAACTCAACAGCTTGTCATATAGAGGCTGCGCCAGACCAGGCTCAGAGGAAGATAGGCTATATTTTTCCTTGACACCCACCAACATCCGAGCCAACTCATTTCTCTGAGAGAGAGTCAGAGTAAAATCCGAATATCCGTATTCATAATTCCGTAGAGTACTCATTACCGATCATCCCTATCTTCGCTGGACTTCCATTTATAGTCAGCCACTACCGACGCCTCTATCTGCGTGCGCAGCATTCTGTCGAACTCGACAACGTCTTCCAGAGGCATTCGATCCGTTGAGAAGCGATACACCAGATTGACGGTGGGTAATACCTTGTAATCCACACTGCAAACGACGCCTCTGGGAATGTCCGGCAAACATTCCACAACAAAAGCTTGATTAAAAGGTATCGCATAGGCCTTTGAGGCCGACCGGTACCAGCCAACCTGGTCGCGATCAGGGTGCTCCGAGTTCTTGTTCGGCAAACATCCCTGCAACCCATTGTCCAGCCCCACGCGCCGGGGAAAACGGGGGTCATCACAAACGGACGCATAGTAGTCACCCTGGAACAGCCCATAAAAATCGGGTTCAGCCCGAATCAGGCGAAGCTCCCGAAGCGACGCGGCGGATGGCGTCTTGCGGTCACTCAGCCAGGCGCTGAAAGAAAAATCGATGATCAGGCTCTGCTGCGCCAGCGGGTTACCCGCGCAGCCCAACGGCTGGCTGGCATCTGGCGGCGAGGGCAGCGGGCTGTCCGCGTACGGAGCATGGGTGATGTTCAAGGTACGGATCGGCACACGCAGTACCGTTTCGCCCAGGGAAAGATAAGCTTTGCCCTCCGGGTCCGGATCAGGGCATTTCTCCGGCTCGAACACCATGGCCAACGCGGGCTGGGCCAACAGGACGAAAAGCAACACCAGGAATGATCCTGAGAGTCCCACAATCTTCCGCCATATCCATGGAGACAACGCCTGCCTCTGTAAGGACCTTAGGGTAAGACCCAAATCACCGTATCCGTAACGTCGTAAAGTACTCATTGCAGACCCTCCTGATCTTCGTTGAGCCTCCATTTATAGTCGGGCACCACCGACGCCTCGATTTGCGCGCGTAACATCCTGTCGAACTCGACAACGTCTTCCAGTGGCATACGATCCGTTGAGAAGCGATACACCAGATTGACGGTGGGTAATACCTTGTAATCCACACTGCAAACGACGCCTCTTGGAATATCCGGAGAGCAGCCCATGACAAAGGTTTGTCCAAAAGGCATCACATAATCCTGTGGATCCAATCGATACCTGCCAACCTCGTCACGATCAGGGTGCTCCGGGTTCTTGTTCGGCAAGCACCCCTGCAGCCCATTGCCCAGCCTTACGCGCCGGGGAAAGAGGTCACAGCCAGACACATAGAAGCTTCCTTGGGACAGACCATAAAAATCGGGTTCAGCCCGAATCAGGCGAAACTCCCGGAGCGACGCGGCGGATGGCGTCTTGCGGTCACTCAGCCAGGCGCTGAAAGAAAAATCGATGATCAGGCTCTGCTGCGCCAGCGGGTTACCCACGCAGCCCAACGGCTGGCTGGCATCTGGCGGCGAGGGCAGCGGGCTGTCCGCGTACGGAGCATGGGGGATGTTCAAGGTACGGATCGGCACACGCAGTACCGTTTCGCCCAGGGAAAGATAAGCCTTGCCCTCAGGGTCCGGATCAGGGCATTTCTCCGGCTCGAACTCCATGGCCAACGCGGGCTGGGCCAACAGGACAAAAAGCAACACCAGGAATGATCCTGAGAGTCCCACAATCTTCCTCCATATCCATGGAGACAACGCCTGCCTCTGTAAGGCCTTTAGGGTAAGACCCAAATCACCGTATCCGTAACGTCGTAAAGTACTCATTGCAGACCCTCCTTATCTTCGTTGAACTTCCATTTATAGTCAGCCACCACCGACGCCTCGATTTGCGCGCGCAGCATCCTGTCGAACTCGACAACGTCTTCCAGTGGCATACGATCCGTTGAGAAGCGATACACCAGATTGACGGTGGGTAATACCTTGTAATCCACACTGCAAACTACTCCCTGAGGAATGTCCGGCATGCACTCCACGATAAAAGTCTGGCCGTAGGGCATTGCATAGTTCTGAGTATCAATCCGGTATGTGCCGGACTCGTCACGATCCGGGCGCTCGGGATCCTTGTTTGGCAAACATCCGTACAAGCCATTGCTCAATCTTTCACGTCTAGGAAGTCGATCACAGCCGGGGTTATATGAGGGCCTCTGGGAGATCCCATAGAAATCGGGTTCAGCCCGAATCAGGCGAAACTCCCGAAGCGACGCGGCGGATGGCGTCTTGCGGTCACTCAGCCAGGCGCTGAAAGAAAAATCGATGATCAGGCTCTGCTGCGCCAGCGGGTTACCCGCGCAGCCCAACGGCTGGCTGGCATCTGGCGGCGAGGGCAGTGGACTGTCCGCGTACGGAGCATGGGTGATGTTCAAGGTACGGATCGGCACACGCAGTACCGTTTCGCCCAGGGAAAGATAAGCCTTGCCCTCAGGGTCCGGATCAGGGCATTTCTCCGGCTCGAACTCCATGGCCAACGCGGGCTGGGCCAGCAGGACGAAGATCAATGGCAGAAATGACAGTGATTGCGGCATGGCTTTTCTCCCTATCCATGGATATCCAACACAGGTGTACTACAAGAGCAAAAATACAAAAACGAGAATTATTCAAAATAAAAATAATCGTAAACATCTCAAGGCCGGATATGGCATCTCCTCCGAATCCCGTTGACGGAAAAGATTCGAAACATTCTGAAGCCTGCCGTCTATCACGGCACGTTGACGGCGGGACGGCAGCCTCTCTAGTCTTCGCCGCGTAACGCCGGGCCCCTCTGACGGCTGCCGCCGCCATGTCGGAGTTACAGTCTGTATAACTTCGACTGAAGGAGGGGCCTGATGAACGCCCTAGAAACGTTTTTCCTCGCTGAATTCATGGGCACGGCCGCCTGGCTGTGGCTGTCCTTTCTGGTACTGGTCTTTTCCCTGCTGGCGTTCGATCTCGGTGTACTGCACCGCGACAGCAAGCCCATCGGCGTCAAGGAAAGCCTGATGCTCTCCGCCGGCTACATCACTGCCGGCCTGCTGTTCTCGATCTGGGTCTGGTATCAGAAAGGCGGTGACTCCAGCCTCGACTACCTGACCGGCTTCCTGATCGAGAAATCCCTGTCCATCGACAACGTCTTCGTCATGGCGCTGATCTTCAGCTTCCTCGGCATTCCCCGCGAGCATCAACACAAGGTGCTGTTCTGGGGCATCCTCGGGGTGATCGTGCTGCGTGCGCTGATGATCGGCCTGGGTGCGGTGCTGATCCACCGCTTCGAGTGGATTCTCTATGTGTTCGGCGTGTTCCTGGTGGTCACCGGCGTACGCATGCTGTTCGCCAAGGTCGATGACGAACCAGACCTAGCCAACAATTTCCTCGTCCAGTTCCTGCGCACGCACCTGCGCGTCACCGACCGCCTGCATGGCCAGCGCTTCTTCGTGCGCCAGCCGAACCGCCACGGTAAGACCGTGCTCTGGGCCACGCCCCTGCTGCTGGCGCTGATCCTGATCGAGTGTGCCGACGTGGTGTTCGCGGTGGACAGTGTCCCGGCGATCTTCTCCATCACCCAGGACCCGTTCATCATCTACACCTCGAACATCTTCGCCATCCTCGGCCTGCGCGCGCTGTACTTCGCCCTGGCCGCGCTGATCCATCGCTTCGCCTACCTCAAGTACGCACTGGCGCTGGTGCTGGTGTTCATCGGCGGCAAGATTTTCCTGGTCGGCATCATCGGCAAGATTCCCGCCGGCATCTCGCTCGGCGTGACACTGGCGCTGCTGGCCGGTGGGGTGCTGCTGTCGCTGTGGAAGACACGCAACGAAGCCACTGCGCCTGTACAGGCACACGACGAGAAGTGACCGAACAAAGATAAGCAGTGCGCTCACACGAGCTGCCCGCTTCGAGCCATCGCACACGAACGGAACCGACCCGCTTCTCAAACGTCTGGCCTGGCGAAATGCTCGGCAAGTTCAGCCAGGTCCCGTTCGCCCAATTGTCCGGCCAGGTAGCGCAACTGCAGCCACGCGAGCAGGTACCCATGCCGGGCATCCGCCAGATCACGGCGAGCGTTGTAAAGCTGTGCCTGGGCATCGAGCACATCGAGGTTGACCCGCTCGCCACCCAGTACGCTTTTACGGGTGGCTTCGACCAGGGTGGCGGCGGACGCCTCGGCCATCTGGTAAGCGCGAATCTTGGCCTGGGCGCTGCGGCACAGGTTGTATTGGCGGCGCAATTCGTTGAGCGTGCCGGCGCTCTGGGCGTCCAGTTCATGACTGGCCTGCTCGAACTGACGGGCGGCCTGGCGCCGACTGGCACTGTTGGCACCCCCGGCGAACAGCGGGAGGTTGAGCTGGATACCAATGGAGTCGGTGTCGTAACGCTGGTTGTAGCTGCTTTCCGAATCGGAGCGGGTCAAGCGGCTGCTCGCGACCAGACTGAGACTGGGCATGTGGTTGGCGCGAGCCTGTTCGACCTGCTGCTCGGCCACGCTCAAGGCATGGCGCTGCGCGGCCAGCTCGGCATTGCTGGCCAGTGCAAGGTCGCGCCAGGCCTCGAACCCCTGCGGGTGCAGCGGAGGGAATCGTGGTGCCGCGAGCAATGGTGTCAGATCCTCGAGCAGCAAGGGCTCGCCAATGATCGCCTGCAATTCGCGCAAGGCGATGTCCAGCGCATCGTTCGCCTCGATCTCCTGAGCCAGTGACAGGTCATGGCGAGCCTGGGTTTCGAGCAAGTCGGTACGGGTGCCTTCGCCGCCTTCGAACAAGCGGCGATTGAGCTGCAGACGCTCGGTGTAGGCACTGCGCTGGGCCTGCGCCAGGGCGATGCGCTCCCCCGCCAGCAACGCCTCGCTGTAAGCCTGGAACAGGCGCACCATCAACTCCTGCCCGCGTCCACGCAGGCGCTCGTCGGCCAGCAGCGCACGGGCCTCGCCCTGACGGTAACGGGTCCAGGCGGCATAGTCGAACAACGGCTGTTGCAGGCTGACCACCGAAGCGTAGCTGCGATAGTCGCGCTGATTGGTGACCTCACCGGTCAACCCCTGCTGAGTGACTTCCGACTCGTTGCGGGAGTTGGTATAGCGGTAGTCCAGCCGTGGCAGCAGCGCGGCACGGCCAATGGCGCGGTGCTCCTGACCTGCCTGATGCTCGCTGATCGCGGCCTGCAAGGTCGGATCATTGCGCAGTGCCAGGGCATAGGCATCGAGCAGGCCGAGCGCGTGGGATGGAAAGCTGAGGCAGCACAGGGCCGCGAATGCAACGGCCTCAAGACAGGGGCGCATGCTCACTCCTCCGCCAATGCCAGGTGGGTACGGTCCAGCAATGGCTTGAACAGGTAGTTGAGCAGAGAGCGCTCACCCGTTCGCACAAAGGCCTCTACCGGCATACCGGGGCGGATATCCAGCCCTGCCAATTGCTGCATACCTGCATCGCTGACACGACTGCGTACAAGGTAATAAGGCTCCCCGGTCTGTTCGTCGAGCAGGCGGTCGGCCGAAACCAGGGTGACTTCACCGATCACTCTTGGTGTCTTGCTCTGGTTGAAGGCAGAGAACATAAGCTCCACTTCCAGCCCCGGACGGAGTTTGTCCACCAACTCAACCGGCGCACGGGCATCGACCAGCAATGATGCACCGGCGGGAACGATTTCCATCAATTGCTGGCCTGGCGCAATCACCCCACCCTCGGTGAACACACTCAGCCCGACCACCGTACCGCTGGCGGGCGACTGCACCTGGGTATTGAGCAATTCGAACTCGGCGCTGCGCAGACGATTGGCCAGGTCCTCGGCATTCAATTGGGTATCGGCCAGTTGCTGACGCACGTCCTTGTGGTATTCCTCCTGGCGCTGGCCACTGCGCAGGCGCAACTCCAGCGCCTGACGTTGCAACTGGCCGATATCCCCCTGCCCCTCGGCAATGGCGCCGTTGAGCTGGGCATACAGGCGCTCCTGATCGAGCAGACGGTTGCGCGCGATATAGCCTTCCCGGGCCAGGCTACGCAGGCTCTCCAACTGCTCGCGAAGGGTATCGCGCTGCTCCTGCTGGTAGTTCATGGACGCACGCAGCCCCCGCAGTCGCGCCTCGACACCGGCAAGGTTTTCCGCCAGTGCATCCAGTTCCAGGCGCAACGCCTGGCGACGGCTGTGCAGCAGTTGCCGTTGCAATGCCAGTGCGGTGGCCACCCAGGGCTCGCTCGTGCGGCCCAGTAATGCCTCGGCAAAGGCGATGTTTTCCAGTCCGTCGCGCTCGGTAATCAGCCTCGCCTCACTGGCACGGGCAGCAACGTACTGGGCCTGGAGCGACTCGTGCTGGGCGCGTGCCAGGGTCGCGTCGACCTGCACCAGCACCTGTCCGGCCCTTACCTGCTCGCCATCGCGCACGAGGATGCGCTCGATCACCCCACCACTGGGGTGCTGCACCGCCTGGCGACTGCCCGCCACCACCACGCTGCCAGAGACCGGCACCCCCTTGTCCAGCGGTGCCAGTGCGGCCCAGGCGATGAAACCACCAAAGCCGGCCAATACCAGCCAACGCCCCAGACGGGCATGACGACGCTCATCGAACGGCAGCACGCTGGCTGATGGAGAAACTGCTGAAGAACTGCTCTGCATGGAAATATCCCGGTGCATGGATACATTTTCGCGCCCCTCTCCCGAGGGAGCGGAACCGCTTCTGCTCCCCACTCCCGCTTGCGGGAGTGGGGCTGGATGAGAGGGAAATCAGGCCTTCGGCGTGCCGTAACTCATGTTCAAACTCGGCGCGACTCGCAACTGGGCCGCTGTCGTTGCGGGTGCCGGGCGGGCTGCCTGCTGCAAATCCTGTAATACGCGCGCTGCCGGGCCGAAGGCCTGCATCTGCCCTCCGCGCAGTACCAGCAGTTTGTCCGCGCCACTCAACAGGGCAGGTTTGTGAGTGATCAGTACCAACGTGCACTTGTGCCGCTTGAGCTGCTCGATAGCAGCCAACAGAGCCTTTTCCCCTTCTTCGTCGAGGTTGGAATTGGGCTCGTCGAGTACGATCAACGCCGGTAGCCCATAGAGCGCACGGGCAAGGCCGACACGCTGCTTCTGCCCACCAGACAGCCCGCTGCCGCCCTCGCCCAGCGGCGTGTCATACCCCTGTGGCAGACGCAGAATCAGTTCATGGACACCCGCAAGCTGCGCGGCGGCAACCACCTGCTCGGCATCCACCTCGGCAAAGCGAGCGATATTTTCCGCGATGCTGCCCGCGAACAATTGCACATCCTGCGGCAGATAGCCGATATGGGCACCAAGCAGCCGCTTGTCCCACTGTTGCAGATCGGCACCGTCCAGACGCACCGTGCCGGCCAGGGCCGGCTGCGTCGCGACCAGCAGGCGTGCCAGTGTGGATTTGCCACAACCGGACGGCCCGATCACGCCCAGTACCTCACCAGGCTCCAGGGCAAAGCCGATACTGCTCAGCACGGGGGTACGTCCACCGGGGGCGGTCGCCACCAGGCGCTCGACCTGCAGCCGTCCCTGCGGCGTCGGCAGCGCCATGCCCGCATCACGTTCAGGGCATTGCGCAAGCAACCCGGCCAGTCGCTCATACGCCTGGCGCGCCGAGGCCCATTGTTTCCAGGCGCCGATCACACCATCCAACGGCCCAAGCACGCGGCCCACCAGAATCGAGCCCGCGATCATCATCCCCGGCGTGATCTCCCCGGAGATCGCCAGCAGCGCCCCCAGCCCCAGCATCAACGATTGCAGGCCAAGGCGTACGCCCTTGGACCAGGCGCTGACGGCAGCAGTCTTTTCACTGGCCTGGTTCTGCAAGGATAGGAACTCGACATGCTCGCCCAGCCAGCGGGCACGCAGGTTGCCCAACATCCCCATTGCCTCGATCACTTCAGCATTGCGCAGGTTGGCCGTGGCCCGCTGCGTGGCACGGATCGACACCTTCCCGGCCTCTGCCAGCGGCGCACGTGAAACACGCTGATTGAGCCAGGCCAGCCCCATGAGCAACACCGCGCCAGCCAGGGCCAGCAGGCCCAGCCAGGGGTGGAAGAGAAAAATCACCGCCAGGTAGATCGGGAACCAGGGCGCGTCGAAAAAAGCGAACAACGCATTGCCCGTGGCGAACTGGCGCAGCGTGGTCAGGTCATTCAGCGATTGCCCGGCCGCCAGACTGCCGCTTTTCAGATTGGCCTCGAAGGCAGCCGTGTAGACACGCTGGTTCAGGCGCATATCCATCTGCGCGCCCAGGCGAATCACCACCAGGCTGCGAACCCACTCCAACGCGCCCATGAAGGCGAACAGGCCGACCACCATCAGCGTCAGCATGGCCAGGGTCATCTGATTGCCTGAGGCCAGCACCCGGTCGTACACCTGCAGCATGTAGATAGCCGGCGCCAGCATCAGCAGGTTGATGATCGCGCTGAACAACCCGACACCATAGAAGCTGCCTTTATAGGCAGACAGGGCACCCAGGATTTCATTGGAGGGGCTACGTGCTGTCATGGCATGAATTTCCTGATGGCGGAAATCGATCCGCCACGACGATATGGATGAGCCCTCCCACTTGGAGAGTGTCCCGCACGAAGCAATGTGCTTTTGTCAGAGGCACCGCCGACCTTGGCGATGCAGCTCCCCGCACGTTCGCTCGTAGTCCGGATGGCACCCAGGCTACGTTTCTCGAGCACAAGCTTGTTCATTGATTTCGGGCTCGCCGGGCATACGGGCACCCAAAACCCAAATCATGAAAATGAGAATTACTAACCTGCAACTTCGACGCAAATACCAGCCTTTTCCGCCGTTTTTCTTTGGACATGATTGACCTGCCGATGCAGAAGCGAGAGGATTTGCGAGCCCGACACAACCCTTGTCCGCTAAAACACAGGTTGTGCCGGGTATCTCAGAGGCGGGTAAAAGAGCGATCTTTTATCCGCTTTTTATTGCCTGCGATCAGGCAGCCAGCGCGAGGTCGTCGACGTATTCCTGGACACCAACCAGCGCGGCATCGGCAGATTGCACGCCGACGCTGAGAGCCGCATCGAGGTCATAGCCCTGGGCTACCAGGAAGTCCTGCAGTGCTTCGCCATCGCCTTGCATCAGGCTGTAGATGATGTTGTGCAGTTCGTTGTCCGGTTGCGGCTGACCATTCACGGTCCCATTCCCCAGTACGGACGACAGATTGTCGAAGGTGATCCAGCTCTGCGAGGTGCTCCAGACCGAACCGCTGTCATTCAGGCCGCTGCCCACTTCGATGGTATTCAGATCGCCATAGAAGGTATGGGTCGGATTGTCGAACAGGGTGTAGTGCAACTCACCGCCCGTCGCTGCCGAGGCCACGAAAGCCGCGCCAGAACCGGTATTGGACTCCAGCCCGAACTGAGTGCCGTTCTTCGGCCCCAGCAGCCAGCCGGTGTTGCCATTGAAGGAGTCGAACAGATCCCAGGGACTGAAGCCCATGTTGCTGCTCAGGTAAGAGAAATAGTCACTCAGGGAAACGACACCATCGTTGTTGTGGTCGCCGACGTCAGTGAAAAAGGCGCTATCGACCGTTACGGTAATGCTCATGGTATTTCCTCTCTTGCTTACAGTGATCTGCCAAAGGCAGGGTTGTGGCAGCAGGGCACCAGCCCCACTCCCAGATCTAGAACGAGTACTCGAAAGCCGCCGTTACCGTGCGCCCTGGTGCAGGGAAGGTATTGGTACCGGTCAGTGCCTGGTGCGGCAGGAAGTACTGGCGATCCTCGATATTGTGGATATTCAGCATCAGCTTGAAGTCGTCCACAGGACGCAGGCTGGCATAGGCGTCATAAATTTCGGCTCCAAGATAGGAATTCGACACGACCCGCCCTTGGGAGTCTTCCGGCTGGTCGCCAAACGCCAGCACGCCGAACCCCAACTCCAGACGCCGCTGGAACAGGCGCACGCCAAGGTCGGCACGCAGCTTGTCCTGGGAGATCAGCGGAGCGTAGAACGTGCCACCGCAAAGCTTCGGGCTCGCAGCCATTGCTCGATTGACGGCATTCGTATTCGGGTACTGGTCCCTCGGGTAGAGCCAGGGGTTGAAGCACTGGTCGCCTTCGTCGGTCTCGACCCTGGAGGCGACCACCCTGGCGAACCAGCCACCGGCGTCATAGTCCACTTTCAGCTCCACACCTTCGATCGTCACCGGGTCCAGCCGGTTGACGAAGGCCGCCCGCCCCAGGCCGCCCACACGGGTATCGCCTGGCATCGAGGTACCGATGTGCATGACCATCCAGTTATCGATGTGGTTGTTGTATTTCGCGACTTCGATATTGAGCCGGTCCTCCTGGGTCAGCAGGCCCTCCCAGTGGGTACGAAAACCGAATTCGTAACTGCGTGAACGCTCGGGTTCCAGGTACAGGTTCGGGTGCATGCCCATACCGATCCCACCAGGGCTCATACCGGTGATCAGCACCTCGGTCACCGCTGGCGGACGCCAGCCTTTACCCGCGCTGGCGAACAGCTCCAGCCAGTTCCAGGGACGGTATTGCACGCCAAAGGTTGGCGACCAGGCACCCGCACTGGTCTTGGCATCGAAGTGGATCGGATCGCCAGCACTCGGGAATTGCCCACCAAGGGATTTGTCGAGGATCACATCACCCTGCAAGCGGTAATGGTCGTAGCGTATACCGGCGCTCAGGGTGACCTGATCCAGCACGTCCCAACGCCCATTGAGGAAGATGCCCGACAACAGTCGCTCCCCCTCGGGCGTCAAACTGGTCTTCAACTTGCCCAGCGCGCCTTCGGAGCCTTGCGGCTTGACCTCGTCCCGTGTCACCTCCAGGCCGTAGTTCAACGCCAGTTCTCGTTCGAAGACACTCAACAGAGCCTGGTTCTGCAGGGTGTAGCCCCAGGTAATGGTGCGGTAGAAATTCTGCTTGTCGTAGCAGGACTTGCCGCTCAACTGTTCGTAGTTGACCGGGTTGAGGGCACACATGGCGATCCCGGTCGCACTCAGGTCGGCAGCACGCGGTTGCCACTGCTCCTTTTCAGTATCGACCCGATAGAGCGACGAGGTGATATTCCAGAGCGGATCGTCGGGTTGCCACTGATACTTCAGCGCAATGTTCTCGACCGTGATTTCGTCGGCCGAACGCAAGTACCAGTCATGGTCGGTGACGTCATAGCCACTGATAAAGTTTCTGACCGGCTCGACGAAGTTGTAGTCGAAGGTGGTCTGCATATAGCTCAGGCCGAGACGGTGGGCGTCGTCGATATTCCAGTTGATCTTGAACAGATTGGAGTCACCTCTTTGTCCAGAACCCTGGCTATTCAGGATATTGGGGAAGTGCATAACAGCCGGTAGCCCTGGCTGGTAATACGGATGACTGGGATCAAGCGCCCATGGCTGGGCATACTCGACTTCAGTCAGTTTTTCCTTGACGTAAATATTCTGGCCATTCTGAGTACCACTCCATCGAACATAGGAATAATCCCCATGTTTGCCTGCCTTGTAGTCATCCGTATCCGTCTGGCTGACGCCAACGAGGAAATCCAGCGTTTCTCCCATTTTCAGCGCAGCCACCAGACTGCCCTTGAAGTCGATCCCGTTGTCGTAGCGGGTAATGCCCGTCAACCCACGAAGACGAACGCCATATTCCTTGCCTTCCTTGATGATGTCGTCGGCGTCCAGCGTCCTGAAATCGGCGATCCCGCCAATCACACCGGCGCCGCCCATACCGGATGAAGGCCCCTTGGCAATGTTCACCGAGCTCAGGAACTCGGTGTCCACGTACATCTCGCCATTACGGGATTGGTAGCCACTTTCCTGATAGTTCTGGCGCATGCCATCGATCGACATATTGACCCGACCGAAATCCTGGATGCCGCGGATATTCACCGAGACAGACGGATCCTGGTAGTTCGAGGCGGTGTATACCGAACTCTCCCCCTGGAGAATATCGAGAGCGCCACGGGCGGCACTGCGGTCCATCTTTTCGCGATCGACGACACTGGTCGATTGCGCACCCGCAGGGGCAATGGCCGCCGAAGCGCCACTGACATTGATGTCATGCAGGTGCAGGGTCTGTTCGGACTCCTGGTGCCGCATCAGGGTGACCTGATGGGTCCCATCGAACCTGTAGCCAACAGGCGACGTACCGAGCAAACGCCGCAGCCCGTCGTCTAGCCCGTAGTGGCCGTGCAGCGCCTGGCCCTGAAGGCCCTGCAGACGCTCACTGTCGAAAAACACCTGTACCCCGGCTTGCTCGGCAAACACCAGCGCTGCACGATCCAATGGCTGTGCGGGTATGTCGAAGGCAATCTGCGGGTTGGCGATACCCTGCCGGGTCGGCGCAACGCCCTGCTCCGCAATGGCCAGGGCACTGCCAAACGCCAGCGACATTCCCAGCACGGCTCTCTGGGCAAGGCGCCCGGGCATATCGGCGTGACGCATCGTGTAGCGGTGTTTCATTGACTGCTGCCTCGTGTCTGCGTTGTGTCGTTCTTATGGTTAAGCGGAATGCTTTCCATTAACGACACGCGAGTCAGCGAGAGTCGGTAAAGATTTTTGAATTATTTTCCAGGGCGCCTGGAAACGTCCTCGGGCGGGCTCAGCGGAGCAGGCTGATGCGGGCCAGGTCCAGGCGTTTGAGGTGCAGCTCTCGTGTCAGGGTCTCCAACGCCGAGTCCAACGAGTCGAGCCGGAATACCCCGCTGACTTCACGCTCAGCCAGAGCCTGGCCGTGAATGAGGATATAACCAGGCCGGTAACGGTTGATCTGCTCGATCGCCTGCGCCAAAGGCACACGTTCGAAGATCAGCAGGCCACGCTGCCAACTGGTGGCGCGCTGCAGGTCGAGGTGCAACGGCGTCAGTGCGGCGCTGTCGTAATGCACGCTGTCGCCAGCCTCCAGGCGCTGATGACGGCCGGCCGCATCGACCTGCACGGCATGTTCGAGGACTCCGCTCCAGGCGCTGTCACGACTTTCCCGGCTGACCACGAAGCGAGTACCGAGCGCCCTGCTCGCCCCCCCTGCGGCACTGACGACAAAAGGTCGATGGGGGTCGGCTGCCACCTGGAAGACTGCCGTCCCCGCGAGCAACTCGATACGTCGCTGCGTCTCATTGAAATCGAGACGGATCGCCGAGTCGCTATCGAGGCTGACTTCACTGCCGTCCGCCAGGGTCAGATGGCGAACCTCACCACCGTGTGTGTAGTGGTCGGCCTGCCATTGCACCCACAGGCTTTCACGTTGCAGGCCCAGCCCGCCCAGCAGCAGGAACAGGCAGGCGGCAGCGGCCCAAATGCGCTTGCGGGGCGCTCTGCGCAAGGGGCGGGAAGTGTTCGGTCGCTGACGCATGGCGGGCATCGCCTTGCCTGGCAAGGCGCCCAGCGCGTCCCAGGTCTGGCGGGCGAACGCCAGCGCCTCGGCATGCCGGGGATCACACTCCAACCACGCTTGCAGATCTCGCTGTTGCCCCGCGGTCAGGGTCGTACCGCTCAGGCGCACAGCCCATTCGGCAGCGGTCTCGCGGATTCTGCGCGCCTGCGCATCATGGCTAGTCACCGGTATTCTCGTTCTCGTTATTCAGGCTGGTCGCGAACATGGCGTCGCGTCATTACTTGCATAGACACTTGGGACCTGCACCGACAGTAATTCGGCTTCATGGATGCTCATCCACATCGAGCAGACGCTCCATCACATGGGCCAGTGCCATGGCCAGATGCTTCTGCACTGTGCTGTCGGAGACCTCCAGCATCCTGGCGACCTGAGTATAGGTAAGACCTTCTATGCGGTTGAGTCTGAATATCTCACGCGTGCGCGGAGGCAGCTCGTCCATTGCCCGTTGCAGACGTTCAACACGCTGGCGTGCGGCAACGACATCCTCCAGGGCCCGGTCATTCGATTCGACCTCGGCCAGTTGCTCGTCTGACGCCAAGTCGGTCTTGTGGCAGCGCTGCTGGCGATGGTGGTTGATCAGCAGGTTCTGGGCCGTGCGATAAAGATAGGCGGGGACGTTCTCGATGCGCTCGCCGTGCTTCTGCTCGGCCAGGCGCAGAAAACTCTCCTGGGTGAGATCAGCGGCCAGTTGTGGGTCACGGCTCTTGCGCAACAGGAAACCCTGCAAGTCCTTGGCATGCTTCTGGAACAGACCCTTGATATCCAAATCCGACAAGCGCGAGTCCTGGGGTTGTGAATGTGAGGCGCAATCCAGGCGATGCCAAGCAACCGGCACCGACCAGGTTGGCTGGCGATTCTGCGATAGAATCGCATTTGCATACAAGACAAGCCCACCCCACCCTGCACACAACCCGCCATGAAACGCCAGGCGCCGACAGCCGCGTTCCCATGGCGGCGGGTGCAATTTTTTTCACTACACGCACGCTTGTCGCTTGAAGCCGACCTCATGCCCCCCCATATTGTGCCGACTGTCGTGTGAAGGAATTCGAACTTGAGCGATCTTTTCCCCGGGCGTCTGGCGTTGTTGGCCGAGCCATCCAACCTGGCGCTTCTCGGCCAGTGCCTGCACGGTATCGAGCGCGAGTGCCTGCGCGTCGACCAGCAGGGCGAGCTGGCACTGACCCCGCACCCCAAGGCGCTGGGTTCGGCACTGACGCATCCACGCATCACCACGGACTATTCGGAGTCGCTGCTCGAGTTCATCACGCCGACGGCCGTGGATCCCCAGGCGACTCTGGACGAACTGGACGCCGTGCATCGCTTCACCTATTCGCGCCTGGGCAACGAATACCTCTGGAGCCATTCGATGCCTTGCCCGCTGCCGGAGGAGGAACGGATTCCCATTGCCGAATACGGCAGCTCGAACATCGGCCAGCTCAAGCACGTCTACCGCCGCGGCCTGGCCGTGCGCTACGGCAGGACCATGCAGTGCATCGCCGGTATCCACTACAACTTCTCGCTGCCGGAGCGCCTGTGGTCGGTGTTGCAGGCCGCAGAAGGCGATACCCGGTCGCTGCAGGACTATCAGTCGGCCCGCTACATTTCGCTGATCCGCAATTTCCGCCGCTACAGCTGGCTGCTGATGTACCTGTTCGGCGCATCGCCGGCACTGGACACCGGCTTCCTGCGGGGGCGTGAACATCAACTGGAACAGCTCGACGCGGACACCCTCTACCTGCCCTGGGCGACCAGCTTGCGGATGAGCGACCTGGGTTACCAGAACAACGCGCAGTCCGGCCTGACCCCCTGCTACGACGCCCTGCACAGCTACACCGAAAGCCTGCGCCAGGCCGTGTCCACGCCTTACCCGCCCTATGCAGCGCTGGGCACCCACGATGCGGACGGGCGCTGGCAGCAGCTCAATACCAATGTGTTGCAGATCGAAAACGAGTACTACTCGAACATCCGCCCCAAGCGCGTCACCTACAGTGGTGAGCGGCCGATCCAGGCGCTGATGGCGCGTGGCGTGCAGTACGTCGAGGTGCGCTGCCTGGATATCAACCCCTTCCTGCCGCTGGGCATCGACATCGACGAAGCCCGTTTCCTCGATGCCTTCCTGCTCTACTGCGCGCTACAGGAAAGCCCGTGCCTGGTAGAAGGCGAGTGCGGCGCGAGTGCCGCCAATTTCCTCTCCGTGGTCAAGGAAGGCCGCAAGCCAGGCCTTCAACTGCAGCGCCGTGGCCAATCGGTTGGCTTGCAGGACTGGGCGCGGGAACTGCTGGAGGCCATCGGTCAGGCTGCCGGCCCGTTCGATGCCAGCCTGGGCGGCGACGCCTATGTACGCGCGCTGCAGGTGCAGCAGGCCAAGGTGGAAGACCCTTCACTGACCCCCTCGGCCCAGGTACTGGCGTGCCTGCGTGACGGCGGCGAGAGCTTCCGCGCGTTCTCCCTGCGCCAGAGTCGCCTGCATGCCGAGCATTTCCGTGCAGAGCCTCTGCCCGAAGATATGACGCGTGCATTCGATGAGGATGCCAGGCGCTCGTTGGAAGAGCAGGCCGCGCTGGAGCGGGACGAAAGTGGTGATTTCGACAGCTTCGTCGCGGCTTATCAGGCGAGTCTGGTGGGTATCAGCGTCTGACCGGCACTGCCTGCGTTACATATTGAACCCGGCGTTCAGAAGCGCTCGTCAAGGATCGCCGGCAAGGTGATTTCCTTGACGAAGCTGGACGCGGACAGACTCAGCGCCATGCGCGCCACCTGCACCACGTCATGCAGCGGAATCAACTCGCCGCCACCACGCTGTTCGGCCTCTGCGCGGGGAACGGACAAGTCATCGTCGGTATTCAGGTAGCCCAGGTTGAGGCAGGTCACCCCCAGCTTCTGCTGCCGATACCCTTCGCGCAACGCATCGGCGATACCGCGCAAGGCGAACTTGGACGCCCCGAAGGTCACCTCCGGACGACCGCTTTGCGGCAGGCCTGAGGTCGAGCCGGTCAGCAGGATGCGCGGAGCGGCGCTCTGCAACAGCAGCGGCAGCAGGCGCTTGATCAGCAGGATGGTCGCGGTGATGTTGCAGTCGACGATATCGCGCACCTGTCGATCCGAATCGCCGAGGAACGCATAGGCCGGGTCGAAAGCCGCCGCTTCCCAAATGCCCAGGTTGTAGACCAGCACATCCAATCCATGCTCGACCACCTGCTGTTCGATATGGGACACCGACGTTTCTAAGGCAAGGTCCGCCTCGATCCACTCGACCTGCACACCCTCTCTTGCCACCCAAGCCGTTGGCCGGCGCCGGGAAACGCCTATCAGCGTATCTCCCGCATCACCCAGCCCGTCGATCAGTGCCTTGCCCAGGCCTTTGCTTGCCCCCACGACCATGATTCTCATCGTTGCCGCCCACCGCCTATGGAAAGAACGGGATAGGAACAAAAAACACCGAGGCAATCAACGACACACCTCCCCGCGAACGACAGGCCACGCACAGAACCGATGCAATGCCGGAATGTCGAAAAACAAGCCAGTTCATTGAATCGCTCGAAACACTGCCGTCCAGGGCGGCATCTGCTTCGAACATGACCCGTCAGGGAAGCAAACAAGCCCGGCCACTCCAACACCGCAATGTCGGAGCACGGCAGCTCGGAGCAGGCTCGAAAGGGAGGCACGTCGTTATGGAATGGCTGGGTATCCGATTCCTCGAACAGATACCGGACTCCGGCTGGCAGATGCTGGGCCATGGCAGCCATGACCCCTGGTTGCTGGTCCTGGCCTACCTGGTGGCGGTGGCCGGCAGCCTCGGCACACTGGTGATCGTCGAGCATCAGCGGCAACTGGCGCACCCCGGTTTGCGCCGACTCTGGTGGGCCGTCGGCAGCCTGTGCCTGGCGGGCGGCGTCTGGTCGATGCACTTCATCAGCATGCTGGCGATGCGGGCACCGGTCGCGATCAGCTACGACCTCTCCACGACGCTACTGTCCCTGCTGGTAGCCTTCGCCGCCGCGCTGCTGGCGCTCTACTGGATGGGGCGCAGCGGCAATGCGCCCGTGCACCGCCTGCTGGCCGCACTCTTCATCGGCCTGGGCATCGCGGCCATGCACTACAGCGGCATGGCCGCAATGCGCTCGGTGGCGGTCGCGTATTACTCGCCGGGCCTGTTCGCCCTGTCCATCTTCGTCGCCGTGGCGGCCAGCCTCGCGGCCCTGCTGCTGGCCGAACTCATCTCCAGCGGAACGTCACAGGGCAAACGCTTTCTGGCGGTGGCGGCGCTGCTGATGGGCGCGGCGGTGACCTCCATGCATTTCATCGGCATGTCCGCCCTGCACCTGGTCGCCCCCGAGGGCCGCGAGCCGTTCCTGCAACATGGCACCAACAGCCAGGCCTTGGCCCTGGTCATCGGCGGTGTCACGTTCGCCATCATTCTGTTCAGCCTGATGACCGCCTGGGCGAACCGCAAACTCGACGAAAAAGACCGTGACCTGCGGCGCGTCAACCGGCTGCTGGAGCAACTCGACCGCACCCAGTCCTCCCTCGAACAGGCCGCCTACTTCGACCCGCTGACCAACCTGTTGAATCGACGCGGCTTCAACCGCGCCTTCTCCGCCCTGCTGGCCAGGAGCAGCGAGCACGAAACCATGGCAGTGATGTTCCTCGACATGGACCACTTCAAGCGGATCAACGACAGCCTCGGCCATGACGCGGGCGACCAGATGCTGCGGATCGTCGCCGGAAGGTTGCAGGCGACCCTGCGCGAAAACGACCTGATCGCGCGCCTGGGCGGCGACGAGTTCTGCGTCGTCGCCCAGGTGGACCAGGAAGAGGCGGCCAAAGCGCTCGCCCAGCGCCTGCTCAAGCACATGCAGGAACCCATGGCGCTGGGCGATCGGCGCCTGGTGGTCACCACCAGTGTCGGCATCAGCCTCTACCCGCACGATGGCACCTGCGCCGAAGAACTCCTGAAGAACGCCGACCTGGCCCTCTACCAATCCAAGGCTGGCGGGCGCAATGGCGCGCACTTCTTCGACCCGCAACTGAAGCAGAAAGCCTCGATCGACCTGCAACTGGAGGAAGGCTTGCGCCAGGCCTTGCAACAGGGTGAGGAACTGGAGCTGTTCTACCAGCCCATCCTCGGCCTGCAGAGCGGGCGACTGGTCAAGCTGGAAGGCCTGATCCGCTGGCACCATGCGCAACATGGCCTGCTGACGCCCGAGCACTTCATCCCGGTGGCCGAAGCCAACGGCTTCATCGACCTGCTGGACGAATGGGTGATGCGCCAGGTCCATATGGACATGCAGCGGCTCGACCAGGCCGGGCACACGGGGCTGTACGTTTCGCTCAACTGCTCCGCCCTCAACCTGGGCAGCGGCAACCTGCCCCAGCGTATCGAAGAGGTCATCGGCAGCGACCAGGCGCTCAGGCAGCGCATGGAGCTGGAGGTCACCGAAAGCGCGCTGCTGAGCGACATCGGCAATGCCATCGAACAGTTGAAACGTATCCGCGCCACGGGCGTGCGGGTTTCCATCGATGACTTCGGCACCGGCTACTCTTCCCTGGCCTACCTCAAGCGGTTGCCGCTGGACACGCTCAAGATAGACCGCAGCTTCATACAGGACCTGGCCTCCTGCTCGCAGAGCCGGGAAATCGTCCGGGCGATCATCGGCATGGCCCACGCTTTACGGATCGAAGTCGTCGCCGAGGGCGTGGAGCATGAGGATCAGTTGAACATCCTGCACGAGGCCTCCTGCGATCAGGTCCAGGGCTTCCTGTTCGGCAGGCCGATGCCACTGGCCGAGGTGCTGGAGAAATTCCCGCCCAACGCCCACCCCCTGGAAGCATTCGGCTGGCCGCCGGCCGTCACATCGGACATGCTTGGGACACACACCTGACCGACACGACGGCCCGAGACCTCCATGCTAGAACTCGACTCCACCCTGGCGCAGCACATCGTCGAGCGCGCCATGGCCATCCTGCCGCACAACGTCAACGTGATGGATGCCCAGGGCATGATCATCGGCAGCGGCGACCCCAGCCGCCTGCACACGCGCCATGAAGGCGCGCAACTGGTGCTGGCCAACCGGCGCGTAGTGGAAATCGACGAGCAGGCGGCGGCCTGCCTGCGCGGGGTCAAGCCGGGCGTCAACCTGCCGCTGCGCCACGCGGAGCAATTGATCGGCGTACTCGGCATCACCGGGGCACCGGACGTGGTGCGCCATTACGCGGAACTGGTGCGCATGGCCGCCGAGATGCTGGTCGAACACCGGGTGTTGCAGACCGAACGGCACTGGCAACGCCACCAGCAGGAAACCTGGCTTCGCCACCTGCTCGACCCGCAACAGACGCTCGCCGCCCTGCAAGCGGAAATAGAACGCCTGGGGCTGAACCTGGGCTGGCCACGGCAGATATGCCTGCTGCGCCTGACCGATTCGGGCGACCCACTGTCGCGCCAGACACGCCTGCTCGACGCACTCGCCGGCAAGGGCGAACACCTGCTGGCCCCCCTGGGGCGCTACGAAGTGCTCTGGTGCCGGCCCTACAGCGCCAGCCGCGACGACCAGGCCTGGCTGGCGCTGGCGGACGAACGCGAATGGGGCGTGCGCTCGCTGGCCTTGAGCGACCCCCTGAACAGCCTGGACGAACTGCGCCAGGCCAGCCTGGTGCTGCGCGACCTGCAAGCCTATGGCCAGGCACGCTTCCCCGAGCGCCGCCTGCTGCCCTTGCACGAGCTGCGCCTGCCAACGCTGCTGCATGCCCAGCGCCACAGCTGGTTGCTGCGTGGCTGGCTGGCGCCCCTGCAGCGGGTACTGGCCCAGGACACCCAGGGCAATCTGCGGGAAACCCTCGACGCCTGGTGTGCCCATGACGGGCAGATCCAGGCCTGCGCCCACGCGCTCGGCATCCACCGCAACACGCTGCGCTATCGCCTGGAGCGTATCGGCGAACTCAGCGGCCTCGACCTCAGCCGCATGGACCAGCGCCTGCAACTCTCGCTTGGCCTGGGACTGCTGGGCAGTGACGGCCCACCGCTCTCGTAGACGCAACGCAGGATTTTAATGCTTTGTACCCTCTCCCCCGGCCCCTCTCCCATGTATGGGAGAGGGGAGAAAATACCCACCCCACGGAGTTGTGCAAAAGAACAAACATAATCCGACGAAACGCAATATTTAAGTGCATCCGCACAAGGTTCAGGCAGGCCGTGTTGAGCCACAATGCCTCGCCTTTCAGCATTCACAACCGGACATGATGTCCGGCCATACAATAAAGAGGAGTCTGGCCATGGGCCTTGTCTTGATACTGGTGGCGTTGATCGTATTCATCGTGCTGTCCACCACCCGGTTGAAGCTGCACCCCTTTCTCTCCCTGCTCGCAGCGGCGATCATCGCCGGTTTCGCCTACCAACTGCCTGCCGGCGAGATTCTCAAGATCGTCAGCACCGGCTTTGGCGGCATCCTCGGTTACATCGGTATCGTCATCACCCTGGGAACGATCATCGGCATCATCCTGGAGCGTAGCGGTGCGGCCATCACCATGGCTGAAACAGTGATTCGCCTGCTGGGCCAGCGCTTCCCGACACTGACCATGTCGATCATCGGTTACCTGGTGTCGATCCCGGTGTTCTGCGACTCCGGCTACGTCATCCTCAACTCGCTGAAGAATGCACTGGCCGCCCGCATGAAAGTCTCGGTCGTGGCCATGAGCGTGGCGCTGGCTACCGGCCTGTATGCGACCCACACATTCGTGCCGCCAACACCTGGGCCGATTGCTGCCGCCGGCAACCTGGGGCTCGACGGCTCCCTGGGGCTGGTCATTCTGGTTGGGTTGCTTGTATCGGCGGTCACCGCACTGGCCGGCATGTTCTGGGCCAATCGTTTCCTGCGCCAGAACGACCGCGACCTGCTCGATGAGGCCCCTAGCGAGCTACTGAGCGAGGCCGTTGATTTCGAAGCGCTCAAGGCCCGCTATGGAAAACTGCCCAGTGCATTCCAGGCCTTCGCACCGATCTTCGTCCCTATCGCACTGATCTGCCTTGGCTCCATTGCCGTGTTTCCCAGCAAACCGCTCGGCGACGGGCTGCTCTTTGCTCTGCTGAACTTCCTGGGGCAACCGGTCGCAGCCTTGCTGGTAGGCCTGGCCCTTGCCTGCACGCTGCTCAAGAGCGACGACAAGCGCCAGGAGTTTCATAACCATGTCGCCGAAGGCCTGGTTGCGGCGGCACCGATCCTGTTGATCACGGGTGCTGGCGGTGCCTTCGGCGCCATCCTCAAGGCCACCCCCCTGGGCGACTACCTGGGCAGCACGCTGTCGGCACTGGGCATCGGCCTGTTCATGCCATTCGTTGTGGCCGCAGCATTGAAGAGTGCTCAGGGCTCGACCACCGTCGCACTGGTCACCACCTCGGCACTGGTCGCACCGCTGCTCGGCCAGCTGGGCCTGGACAGTGAAATGGGCCGGGTACTCACTGTCATGGCCATTGGCGCCGGGGCGATGACCGTGTCCCATGCCAACGATAGTTTCTTCTGGGTCGTCACCCAGTTCAGCCGCATGAAGGTCACCACGGCGTACCGCGCACAGACCATGGCCACCCTGGTCCAGGGCGTGGTCGGCATCATCACCGTCTGGCTGCTCAGCCTGGTCCTGCTGTAATCCGCTCCATTGGCGCGGCCGCCTCGTGCGGCCCGCCGTTTCAGAGGTCATCGTCATGAAAATCGTCATCGCCCCCGACTCCTTCAAGGAGAGCCTCAGCGCGCCCGACGTGGCCGCCGCCATCGCCCGAGGCTGGCAGCAGGTCTACCCTGAGGCCGAATGCCTGCTACGCCCGATGGCCGACGGCGGGGAAGGCACGGTGGATGCCGTGCTGGCGGCTGTGGGCGGCGAGCGCCGTGAATGCCAGGTCCACGGCCCGCTGGGCGATACGGTCACGGCTCACTGGGGCTGGCTGGACAACGGCACCGCCGTCATCGAGATGGCCGCCGCCAGCGGCCTGCACCTCGTGCCTCGGGCGCAGCGCGACGTACGCCGCGCCAGCAGCCAGGGCACTGGCGAACTGATCATGCAGGCGCTGGATGCCGGTGCCCGCCGGATCATTCTCGGCCTCGGCGGCAGCGCCACCAACGACGCCGGAACCGGGCTGCTGAAAGCCCTCGGCATACGCTTTCTGGATAAACAGGGCCATGAATTGCCTCCCGGCGGAGCGGCCCTGGCCCAACTCGATCAGCTCGACCTGAGCGGCCTCGACGTGCGCCTGCTGTCGGCGCAGATCGAAGTGGCGGCGGATGTCGATAATCCTCTGTGCGGCGCACGCGGCGCCTCGGCGATCTTCGGGCCACAGAAAGGCGCGACGCCGGAGCAGGTCGCCGAGCTGGACGATGCGCTCCGGCACTTCGCCCAGGTCGTCGCCTCGACGCTGGGCGAGAACCATGCAAGCTTCCCTGGCGCCGGCGCCGCGGGCGGGCTGGGTTTTGCCGCACGGACCTTCCTCAAGGCAGGCTTTCGCCCAGGGATCGAGCTGGTGGCCGAACTGTCGGCGCTGGCGGATGCCGTGGACGGCGCCGATCTGGTGATCACCGGCGAAGGCCGCATGGATGCGCAGACGCTGCATGGCAAGACACCCATCGGCGTGGCACGGATCGCACGCAAGGCCGGTGTCCCCGTCATTGCCCTGTCCGGCAGCCTTGGCGATGACTACCAGGCACTTTACAAGGCCGGTATCGAAGCCGCTTTCAGCCTGGTGCCCGGCCCGCTCAGCCTGGAGCAGGCGATGAGCGATGCGGCAACCGAGCTGCAGGCGCGATCCTGCGATATCGCCCGGTTATGGCGGGTGGCGCGGCAGGTCTGAGAACCTGTTCACGATCTGCTACGCGTCGGCCCTGCTGCGTTAAAAACAGGCTCGGACTGCTCATTTACAACCCGTAAACTCCGCGTCCTCGCCTGTTTCTGCCTTGCAGTGCTCTAGCTCGCGAGATCGTGAACAGGTTCTGAAGCACCCACGGCAACGGCCAATACCGTTCAACTCCTGAGCGGAACCTCGACCTTATCCGTCGCCACCGCCACCTGGTTGCGCCCGCCGCGTTTGGCCAGGTAGAGCCCCTCGTCCGCCCGAGACACCAGGCTCATGGGCTGCAGATTCAGGACAGGCCTGACAGTGGCGATGCCGATGCTGACACTGATGGCAGAGCCGGGCGTCGGCAACTCATGGGGAATGCCCATCGCCTCCACCGTGCGGCGCACCTTCTCGGCCTGCAGGCGCGCACCGCCGGCGGTGGTGCCCGGCATGACCACGGCGAACTCCTCGCCGCCGTAACGCGCCACCAGATCGGACGCACGGGTGCAACTGACGCTCAGCGCCTCGCCAACCCGGCGCAAGACCTCATCGCCGGCAACATGGCCATGCTGGTCGTTGTAGGCCTTGAAATAGTCCACGTCGATCATCAGCAGCGACAGTTCGCTCTGGTCGCGCAGCGCCCGGCTCCACTCGATCTCCAGGTATTCGTCGAAATAGCGCCGGTTGGCGAGCCCGGTCAGGCCATCGGACTTGATCAGCCGTTGCAGGACCAGATTGGTTTCGAGCAACTGCTGCTGGCTCTCGCGCAGGGCGCGGTAGGCCTCGTCGCGCTGCTGCAGGGTAAGGTAGGAGTTGGAGTGGTAGCGGATGCGCGCCAGCAACTCGATCACATCCGGCAGCTTGACCAGGTAATCGTTGGCCCCGTGGGCAAAGGCCATACTCTTGACCTGTGCGTCCTCCTTGCTCGACAGGACGATGATCGGTACATCATGCAGCCCCGGCGCGGCGCGGTATTGCTTGAGCAGATCGAGCCCATCCACACCGGGCATGATCAGGTCCTGCAGGATCACCGTGGGTTTGATCTGCTGCGCGACGCTCAACGCCTGCTGCGGGTCCGAACAGAAGTGGAAATCGATGTCGCACGCACCACTCAACGCTCGTCGGACAGCCTCACCGATCATTGCCTGGTCATCGACCAGCAGTACCATCATCGAACAATCGGACAGATTGCACGGATGGCTTGGATTCTCTGTAGGCTGCGACATAGTGCTCTCCGTCATCTTCATCTCGTTCATCCGACGGCAGCCATGCCGTCTGTAGCGCTCATTGACTCAAGCGTTCGATCAATCGTGTCGCGATCCGGTCCAGCGGCAGAACCTCCACCGCCGCCCCCAGCGCCACCGCTGCCTTGGGCATGCCATAGACGGCACAACTGGCCTCGTCCTGGGCGATGGTGTGAAAGCCGCGTTCGCGCATGAGCTTCAAGCCCCGGGCGCCATCGCGCCCCATACCCGTCAGCAGAACCCCCGTGGCCTCTCCTTGCCAGTGCATCGCCACACTTTCGAAGAAGACATCGATAGATGGACGGTAAACCTGGTTGATCGGTTCCGGGCGATACACCAGACGCCCATCCGAGGAGAGGTACAGGTGGTTGTTGGTACCGGCCAGCAACACCTCGCCCGGCAGCAAGGTTTCGCCTTCGCGGGCCAGGCGTACGGGTATCTGCGACTCGCTGCCCAGCCATTGCGCCATGCCGGCGGCGAAGACCTCGTCGACGTGCTGCACCAGCACGATGGCGGCAGGAAAATTCGCCGGCAGTTGCTTCAACAGTTCTACCAACGAAGCCGGCCCTCCCGCCGACGCACCGATGGCCACCAGCCGTTTACCGCGACCATCAGAGTGACGCCGAGGGATCGAGGTCACATTCCGCGCCACGCGGTGCCCGATCATCCAGGTGATGTTGTGAATCTTGCGCCGCACGATGGCGGCATCCAGCACCTGTTGCGGCCCCAGGGAAGGCGCCGCGACCACGTCCAGCGCGCCATGCCCCATGGCATCGAACACCTGGGTCATGTTGCGCTCGACATCGGAAGTGACGACCAGGATGGCGCAGGGGGTATCGCGCATGATCAGCCGCGTCGCCTCCACGCCGCCCATGCCGGGCATCAGCATGTCCATCAACAGCAGGTCCGGCAGGTCTTCGCGGCAGCGCCGCACGGCCTCTTCGCCGTTCTCGGCCACCCAGGTCAACTGGTACTCCGGCTCGGCGGCCAGTGCCCGGCGCAGCGCTTCGACCGCCAGTGGCATGTCGTTGGCAATCGCGATCTTCATTCCTGCCCCCCGCCGATCAAAGTCTGCACAGCATCCAGCAAGGCCTCGTCATGGAAGCTCGCCTTGGCCAGGTAATAATCAGCGCCCGCCTCCAGGCCACGCCGGCGGTCTTCTTCGCGGTCCTTGTAGGACACCACCATCACCGGCAACGAGCGGAGCTTCGGATCCTGCCGCACCAGGGTGACCAGCTCGATACCGTCCATGCGCGGCATGTCGATATCCGTGATCAGCAGGTCGAAATGCTCCGCGCGCAAGGCATTCCAGCCGTCCATGCCATCGACGGCCACCGCCACCTGGTAGCCGCGTCCGAGCAGCAGCTTGCGCTCCAGTTCGCGCACGGTCAGCGAGTCGTCGACGACCAGCACCCGCTTGCGGGCGACCTGGCGCTCGCCCGCGAGGTGGTCGATTCGCTCCAGATGCCCGTCGCCGAGCAGCTTGCCGACCGAGTTGAGCACGTCATCGACGTCGAGGATCAACACCGGCGTACCGTCGTGCAGGAGCGCGCCGCCCGCGACATCCCGGATCTTGCCCAGGCGCGGGTCGAGGGGCATCAGCACCAGGGTGAATTCGCCGAGGAAGGCTTCCACCGCCAGGCCGTGGAAACGCTCCCGGTCGCGAATCAACACGATCGGGATGCTGTCGTCCTCGCCTTTCGTCTCCGGGCATTGCAGCAACTGGGCGGCCGACAGCAATCCGACATGCTCCCCCTCCAGCCAGAAGTGCTGGCGGCCTTCGAGTTGCACGATATCGCTGCGCTGCAAACGCAGCATCCGCTCGATCTGCGCCAGCGGAAAGGCATAGGCCTCACCGCCGATACTGACCACCAGGGCGCGCACCACCGACATGGTCAGGGGCAGTTCGACATGGAAACGACTGCCCTCTCCCGGGACCTGTTGCAGCCTCACGTTGCCGCGCATCCGCCGCACTTCGTGCTGCACCACGTCGAGCCCGACACCGCGCCCGGACACTTCGGTGACCTGCCGGTTCATGCTGAACCCCGGCAGGAACAGGAACGCCAGCAACTCCTCCTCGCTCATCCGCTCGACCTGCTCGGCCGAGGCGAAGTTGCGCGCCACCACGGCCTGGCGAACACGCTCCAGGTCGACGCCGGCACCATCGTCGCCGATCTCCAGAACCAGCATGCCCGCCTGGTGCCTGGCACGCAGCAATACTCGCCCTTCTTCTGGCTTGCCTTTCTGGACTCGCACATCGGGCGATTCGATACCGTGGTCAACGGCATTGCGCAACAGGTGCGTCAACGGCGCCTCCAGGCGTTCGAGGACATCCCGGTCGACCTGGGTGTTCTCGCCCTCGACGTCGAGGCGCACCTGCTTGCCCAGGGAGCGCCCGAGGTCGCGCAGCATGCGCGCCTGGCCCGCCAGCACATCGGCAAACGGCCGCATGCGCGAGGCCAGGGCCAGGTCATGCAGTTGCTGCGTGCGCTGGCCGCCACGCCAGGCGAAGTCGTCGAACAGCGCCTGGTGCTCCTGCAACTGGTGCTGGCATTCGAGCAACTGGTTACGGCCTTCATCCAGCAAGGTCTGCAACACGCCATCGGCATTACCGAGCGCCTGCTCACGCAGGGATTCGAGGGTGCGGCGCAACGACTCCTGCTGGCGCTTGAGGCGCAGCAGCGAATCGCCCAGGGGCTTCATGCGCTGGAACTCCACCAGCGACTTGCCGGACAGGTCGATCAAGTGGTCGAAACGCTCGGCCGACACCCTCAGGACTCGGGAGCGCTCTTCGGTCGACACCTCGGCGACCGGTGCGGCGCTGGCTGCTCGCGGCTGCTCCGGCTCGACGGACAGGGCGATGGATGCGGCCATGAGCGGCGCCGGCGCCCCCCCCTGCAGCATCTGCAAACGGGCGGTGAGCGTGTCGGTCTGTGCCCCGATGTCGGCATCCGGCTGGGCCTGCCCGATCCGCAGGAGCAGGTCGGAGCCTTGCAGCAGCGCATCGATATGGTCGGGCGACAGGCATAACCGGCCTTCCTGGGCGGCGACGAGCAAGTCCTCCATCGCATGTGCGACCTGCACGCCCAGCTCCAGCCCGACGATCCGCGCCGCGCCCTTGAGCGAGTGCGCCGCCCGCATGCAGGCTTCGAGCTCGGCGGCATTGGTCGAGTCGCGTTCCAGCACCAGCAGGCCGGTGTCCAGCACCTGCTTCTGGGCTTCGGCCTCCATGCGGAACAGGTCCAGCAGCGAAGCATCGCGCATCTGATCCGGGGTCATACAAGGCTCCTGATCATGTCCTGCATCACCTGCGCCTCATCCAGCACGGTGATACTCCGCGTATGCCATTGCGTGACACCCGCGGTAAAACGGCTGATGGTGCGGGCATCGTCATGGCTCGCCGCGGTTATCTGCGCGAGCGGAATCCGCTGGATACCACTGACCTCATCCACCGGGGCGACCAGCGGACCGTCATCGGTTTCAAGAATGAGCATCCGGGGCGTGATGCGCCGCTCGGAACGCGAAGTCTCCGATGCAATGCCCAGCAGTGCGCCCAGTGACAGGCACGCGACCAGGGTGCCGCGCACATTGGTCACGCCCAGCAAGCCCTGGCTCGAACGGTGCGGCAACACATGGATCGGCGAGACCGGCATCACTTCGGCCAGGCAGCGCGTGGCGATGGCCAGCCATTCGTCGCCGAGGCGGAAGATCAGCAATGAACGCTGCTCGCCTTCATCCTCATGAGTATCGCCTTCGCCGTAGCTGTCGCCATCGCGCTCCAGGCTGCATCCGTACTGGTCGAGCAGGGCGATGGCCGCTGCGCCATAGACCTTGCAGTTGCGGCAGTGGATATGCCGCTCCAGCTCCGGGCAGTGCTTGTCGCCGAACACGCCGATACGGTTCCAGCAGTCATTGATCTGCGCCGACGGCAATGGAAGGACGGAGTCAGTCACGGTCGCCTACCTCCTGATGCGCGGCGCGCTTGTAGAGCCGCTGAGCACCGGCAAGATCGCCCTGTGCTTCAAGGTGAGCGGCCAGATGGGTCAAGGCCTCCGAGTGGCGCGGGTCGAGGTAGATCGCCTTCCTGTAATAACTGCGGGCCTGCTCGTCCTGCGACTCGACATCGCTGAGCAGGCCCAGCCAGTAGAACCCTTCGGCGCAAGGCCCGTGCGCCTGCATATGCTGCTCGCACTGCTGCCGGGCCTCGGCGCTGCGCCCGGCATTGGCCAGTTCGGCGACGCTGTGCCAGGTACTCGTATCCGGCACCTGGGCCGGGCGCGGCGTCGGTGGCGGTACGACGGCGGCGCTGATCCGCACCGGTGCTGGCCGGCTGGGTACGGGAAGCGGGCGCGGCGCCACAACCGGGGGCGTATACCGGGCCTTGCGCACGCCCGTCGCCACCGTAGCCGGCCTGGCAGGTGCGAAGCGGAAGGCGAAGGTCTGTGGGTAACCGAGGGCCTGCATGCCATTCTGGCTGGCCAGGCTCGCCTCGGCCGGGCCGATGAAAAGCGTGCCATCCGGCTGCAACTGGCGCTTGAGCGACTCAAGGACACGCAGTTGGGTCGCACGGTCGAAATAGATCAACAGATTGCGGCAAAAGATGAAGTCATAGGGCGCATCGTTGGCGAACAGGTTGCCATCCAGCAGATTTCCACAGCGCAGGCGCACACAATCCTTGACCCGCTCCGCCAGGGCGAAACCACCTGGCTGCGGGCTGAAGAAACGCTCGCGGAACGCCAGCGACTCGCCGCGAAACGAGTTGCGCCCATACAGCCCTCGCCGCGCCAGTGCGATGACCCGGTCGCTGACATCGAGTGCATCGATCTGGAAATGCTCGGGGGCGAAGCCCGCGTCGAGCAATGCCATGGCGATCGAATAGGGTTCCTCGCCGCTGGAGCACGGCAGGCTGATCAAGCGCAACGCCCGCGCGCCGCGCAATTGCGCATGACGCTCCTGAGCCAGGCGAGCCAGCGCCTGGAAGGACTCGGGATAGCGAAAGAACCAGGTCTCGGGCACGACCACCGCCTCGACCAGGGCCTGCTGTTCCTTGGGCGAACCACTCAGGTGCGTCCAGTAATCCTCCATCACAGGCTTGTCATTGGCCGTCATCCGCTGCCGTATGGCGCGCTCGATGACACTGCGGCCGACCGACTCGGCATCCAGCCCGATACGGGATTTGAGCAGGCGCTCGATGTGCTCGATCATCTCGTCGCCCCCTGTTCCGCAGGCTGGAACAGCAGCGCACGCAGGGCATCATCAAGCAGCGAAGCCACCTCTATACGCTGGATCAGCCCTTGGGCGCTCGGCTGCACCGGCCCCAGGTACGCGGCCTGCCCGCCCTCCAGACCGCTCGCCTGGAACGCATCCGGGGACAGGCGCAGCGTGTCGGTGGCGTGTTCGAGGATCAACCCCAGCACCGGAGACGCCTCACCCAGCCGCCCATCGAAACGCACCAGCACCAGGCGTGTACTGTTGCGCACATGGGCCGGTCGTTTGAGCACGCGCTGGCTCATGTCGAGCACAGGGATCACCCGGCGACGGTGCTCGAAGACTCCCGCCACCCACGGCGGCGCCTCGGGCACCTGCTTCAGGCGGCGTAATGGCAAGACCTCGACCACTTCATGCACGTCGAGCGCATAGCGGTCCTCGCCAAGCTGGAAGAGCAAGTACAGCCCGCCCGCGACGGACGTAGTGGAAGTACCGGCGCTGGACATAGGTCAGACCTTGAAGCGGCTGACGCCAACGCGCAGGTTATTGGCCACCTGGTTCAACTCGTCGATTGCCGCCCCGGCCTGGCGCAACGAATCCACGGTCTGGCTGCTCGCCTCGCCCAGTTGTACCAGCGCCTGGTTGATCTGCTCGGCGCCGGTGGACTGTGCCTGCATGCCTTCGTTGACCATCTGGATGCGCGGCGCCAGTGCCTGGACCTGCTGGATGATCTGCGTCAGCTGGTCACCCATCTGCGCCATTTCCCCGATGCCACGCCGCACCTCTTCGGAGAACTTGTCCATGCCCATCACCCCGGCGGACACCGCCGACTGGATCTCGCGCACCATCTGCTCGATATCGTAGGTGGCCACCGCCGTCTGGTCGGCCAGGCGCCGCACCTCCACCGCCACCACGGCGAAGCCCTTGCCATATTCGCCGGCTTTCTCGGCCTCGATGGCGGCATTCAGCGACAGCAGGTTGGTCTGGTCGGCCACTTTGACGATGGTGGTGACCACATGATTGATGTTGCCGGCCTTCTCGTTGAGGATCGACAGCTTGCCGTTGACCACATCGGCGGCGCCCATGACCTGGTGCATGATCTCTTCCATACGCGCCAGCCCCAGTTGCCCGGTGCCGGCCAGTACGGAGGTCTGCTCGGCGTTGTCGGACACCTCGCTCATGGTGCGCACCAGATCCCGCGAGGTCGCGGCGATCTCCCGGGACGTCGCGCCGATTTCAGTGGTGGTGGCGGCCGTCTCGGTGGCGGTGGCCTGCTGCTCGCGTGAGGTCGCGGCGATCTCGGTGACCGATGTGGTCATCTGCACGGAAGAGCGCTGTGCATGCCCGACCAATGTCTTCAGCTCGGCCACCATGCTGTTGAAGCCCACTTCGATGGCATTGAATTCGTCACGGCGCTGCATATCCAGACGCACGGACAGGTCGCCGCTTTCCAGCGTCTTGAGCGTATTGACGACCGTATCCACCGGGTGCGTGATCGCCCGCAGCAGCAACCAGCCACACACGCCCGCCACCGCGATGGCCAGCAGAATGGCGACCAGCAGGCCATCTTCCAGGCTGCGCACGGCATCGGCGATCTCATCCGACGCCGTATCGGACAGTGCACGATTGAACTCCGTCAGTTCGATCAGCAGGCTCTGCCCTTTCTCCCACTCGGGAGACACCTTCTCCAGGCCGGCCTGCCGGACCTGCTGCAACTGACTGGCGCGCAGTTCATCGAACAATTGGCCATGCTGCGCCAGGTAGCGCTGCTGTTGCTGCTTGAACGCCTCGACACGCGTCCGCTCGTGGTCATCGTGGGTCGTTCGTTCATAGCTCGCCAGCAACTCGTCGATGGCCTGCTCGGTGGCCACGAAACGCTCCCGGTATTGCTGCACCTGCGCGTCGCCTTCGCCGCCCGACGCCAGCAACAGCGCACGTGTATCGAGCATGTGCTGGGCCCAGGCCGCCTGCAACTTGCTGACGTAGTAAGCACCGGGGACCGACTCGTTACGCATCCCCTCCACCTCGGCTTCAATCTTGGCCAGACGCAGATGGGAAGCCCCCGCGAGCAGTATCAGGATGGCGATGACCAGCGTGAAACTGGCGATGATTCGGTTGCGTACGGTCAGGTTCATCATATCTCTCACGCTCGGACTGGCCCGGCTTGGATGCTCGATTACAGCATAGCGGCACAATGCCGTGCAGGGTACGGGCAGAGATTTATCCCCAACTACCCTGTCGGGACGGACAAGCCCCAGGTACCGCGCATTCTCTGGATGCAAAAATGTTGTAGCCCCATGGAGAGGCCACACATAATCCCCGCCGCCAGGCTGGCAAGGCACATGCGTCTCATCACCCACTGCTGGCCAGTTCTACCTCTCACACAAGGACCGTCCAATGCTTCGACGTCTCGCCCTCTTCGCCCTCCTGCTGACACTGGCTGCCTGCGCCAATGGCCGGAAAGTCGACTATGCCCATGCCTACCCGGAGGTACCACGGACCTTCAGCAAAGTGGTCGAAGTCCAGGTCATCGACGAGCGTCCCTATGTCGTCTCAGGCAACAAGAAAGGCTCTTTCGTCGGGCTGACACGTGGCAGCTACTACATTCCCTACGACGTCAACACGCGCTCGGGCGAGCCTCTGTCCAAGGAACTGCAACAATCGCTGCTGGGTGGTTTCGAACGCAAAGGCATAAAGGCCCAGGCCGCCAGTGACAAGGTCGCACATGCATCGTCCGCAGAAGCCAGGCTGTTGAGCGTTCGCGTACGCGAGTGGAAAAGCGAGCGTTTCGTGGGGGTCGTACTGACCCACGCAGTCACCGTGGAAGTATTCAATGCCCAGGGCCAGCGCCTGGCATCGGTCCCACTGCAAGGGTCGAACAATGTCTATAACTTCACCACCTCGGGCCAGAACATCCTGAGCGAAGTGCTGGCAGCCGAGCCCATACAACTGGCACTCGACGGAAAACTCGTCGAACCGGTAGAAGCCGCCACAACCGAGTCCGGCCCGGTAAGCCGCGATCCGATCCCTCTGTTCACACCGACGATTACGCGGGATGGGGTGTTCTGAGGCATCCCTGCAAGCACGGATGCCTGAGATGGCAGACGGTCGTGAAAACCGGCCATCACCGATGGCCGTTATTTGACAGAAACGTAAACGGGGGTTACTCCGCTACCAGAGCCCCCACCTGCCAGGGCTGACGCATTGAGGCCTGAGAGCAACGCCTGGCAGGAAGCAAACAGACTTATTGCCCCACCAGCCGGCTCCGCGGGGAAGTGAATCCGCTCTGCTTCCCTTACTCGGCAAGGTACTTACGCACCCGCTCATCCTTGAACAGCGCAACGACCCCGTCTGCAATCGAACCACTGAGGTCCTGCGCAACGCCCGCTCCGGTCGAGTGATTGACGGTAATGTCGAACTGCTCGCCATTTCCCAGAAGCGTCGTATAGGTCATCGTGCCCTTCCAGAAGAAAGCAATGTAATTGCTGTTCAAATGGGTGACTTTCAGGCTGATGGACTTCTCACCACCACCCTGCTTGATCTCACCATGCCGTTCCAGCTCTAAACGGGCCTGCTCGACCATTGTCTGAGTTATTTTTTGATAATCCGACTGCAACTTGATCCCGCTGTAGGAGTGAATGATCGTCGGCTCTTGCGATTCCTGAATATTCTTCACACTCACATTTCCGGAAACTGGAAAGTCTGTAATCTTCGACTCGGCCAGAGGAAAGATTGGCGGATCGAACTGCTTGGTGCCGCAGCCCACGAGAAACAGCAGCAAAGAAACAACTGTCAACCTGAAAAACATAACCCCTCCAAAGGGACTGAATAAGAAGTGACAGGATAACAAAAGCAGAAGCAACCCCACAGCACCAATAAAGCACTGCCCGGCAAAGGTGCATTCCCCAAGAAAGGACAACGCTGCCAATACTGGCTTATAAAATAAAACGAAAACAGCATTAATACTTAAAATGGAAGCTTGCTAAATCTTCCTGACTAGGCGCAACAATCCCCCACTTATCACGACGACAACCGAAAGACACTCGCAACACAAACACATGACATCAACGGATGCGCTTACCGACAAGCTCCCCCGTAGCAGCATCTTCCAACCATATATCAATTCGATTGAGGCCGATGTATTTTGTACGCGCCATGACTTTTTGACCTGCCTTACCCTCGAACTCAAAGTCAGCATACATGAAGTGGCGAGGCAAGACGTATTTCAGCTGCACACTGTGTCCCCCCGGCTGCAACATAGCTTGTTGAGGCGAGTTATTCTTATAGAAATATGTCGAAAAAGGTATATCTCCCACCTTCTTTCCGTCAACCCGTATTATATTCAACTTCGCTTGGAAGCTTATATAACTACGTTGCGCTTGCTCAATATAGCTTTCCGTTTCAAGGACCGTATATCTAGACTCATCAAGTACATCCACCGAGCCCAAATTAGAATATGCAGGCATTTCCGCGCACCCGCACAGACACAATATGGCAACTGAAAGAACCATGGAAATTTTGCTCATCCCAACCTCTTGATTTTATATTTAAGCATCAAAAATTTTTTACTTTTAAACAACCCGCAAAATCACAGCCAACCCGACTTTAATAGATGTCCTTTGAAAAACTCTACCCAAGCAACCTACAGAGCTGCGACCACACGACTATGAAATAATAAAATCCACTCTTTTTTCAAAAATCTATTTAGCCCCACAGTTCCACCCACAACCTGAATCACCTTTTTCCGCCTAGCCTCATGCAGGATTTTTTAAACCATCAAACCAACATGGTTTGATAAAACTCTGGAGCACTTCAAATCACGAAACTTACCCATCCCTTTCAAGGAAACTAAAATCAAGATTATCTTAACAGTTATCAGCACTCCGAGCCAAGACTCATTAATAGCAACTAGAATACTTTCACAAAAGCCAAACTCTCCATACCCCCATCAACCAAACCAAACCAAATAATCCGCAACAAAAAGCGACAAAAGCCCCAAAACATCCACCAACGGAGCCCATCATTTACACGTCCATTAATAGCACCAGATACAGCCTCAGAAACAACCGAACCATCTACTACTCCAGAAAAATCTTTAACGAAAACAGGTAATGCATCACTAAGATTCCTCCCAACAGCGGCCCCAACCATGGCATTTTCGCATCAGCTCCTTTTACCTGGCCGCCAATGTAAGCGTCACAAACATCAATAGACTCTGCAACAAATAAACCTTTCCATTGATTCAAGCCACCTAAAACCTCTGCAACTGTGACATCAATAGAGAAAATGACGATATCCCCGAGACTCTCGCCCAAAAATATCCACTAGACACTACGCCAGGAGTTTGGACGGAGCAAAACTAAACAGAAGGATATCCTGAGAAAAAGAACATTGAGCAATATACAAAAAACGCTCCCCACCCCATGAGAAACCTAAGAACTGGGTGAGCATCAACTTTTATAGCCCCCCCAGGAGCTATATTTATTTCTCTACCACTCAGGTATGAAAAGAAACCTTGACCAAATAATAATTGCACAACCGCAACACTATAAAATTCATTCCACTGCCCCCAAAATTTATATAAATTTAATAGCGACATCGAAAACATGGCGCATAAAATGTAAAATCTCAACTTATGCATAACAAAAAATATCACAGCCCATCTCTTCCATTTTCAACTATGACCTTCCAAGCTCCCGACACAGACAACGCATTTGACATTTTACCTGCCATGTCAGCAGACAACCCTCTAGACTTAGCATAAGCTTCAAAACCTAGCCCCAGCGCAACCTCTGTAGCAGCCCCACTAATATCTTCTTTTAAATATCCAGAAACCAAACCAAGAGGAACTGCAATATTAGCCAGGGCGGAAGAAACACCCACTGGAGACACCACCGCACCGGCAGTCAAAAGAAAGCCAACATCATCAAGTGCTTTCGCATCAGCGGCTTTAATCCAACGCAAAGTATTTACATCTGAAAAATCAATATTCGCACCACTAGCCAAGCACTCTGATGATGCACAAGGATTAAACCTAGGGGTATAAGCAACACCTTCCACTACAACAGGAACTCGGTATCCACCCCTTTCGTCCAAAGCATATCCAGTCAGCCTATCTCGATCATGAGTACTTTTCGGCGTACTGTCTGGGAGACTAACGCCCAATGAGCGACTATCCCACGCATAACCCTTGGTATTTTCCGCAACATAACGGATCGCATCTACAGAGGCCTCTGGCAATAGTTGGATAGCGCTTTTGCCATCTCCACTTGCCACCCATTCGCCACCTGTATCGTAAATACCGTCTACGGTAGCCACCATGTCTGTATTGGCATAGATGCCCTCTTCAGGAATGCTGGAGCGCCTGAGAGCGTCCTCCATTTCTTCAGCGGTAAATTTGCCTTCGCTTTGTTCAGCCAGCTTCCGGGCCAATGCCTTCTCATCCGGATGCAACTGCCGGTTATACGCCGTCGCATTCTTCGCCAGCTCCGCTGCCTTTGCCGGATCGCCGCCAGTTACCGTCGCCGCCGCTACACCGATCAGTTGCGATACAGTGAGCTCAAGCTGCTTGTCGCCCTTGATGACCCCCGCAAGCTTCTCGACCAGCAGTTCGTTGGCCCCTCCAGCCAGTGCCCCAGTCTTGAAGTCGCCACCGGTCGCCTCGCTGAGCAACCCACCGACCACCGCATGCAGTGCGATTTTCTCCGGGCTACCATCCGCCCAATCGATCCCCTCTACCAACTTACCGCTGGCGAAATCACCAACAGCATTGAACACACCGGCCTGCAACAGGTGTTGCACCTGCCCGGTCAGCGCGGTTTGCAGGTTGTCACCCAGGCTGCCACCTTGCACCGCCGTTTGTGCCACGGCCTGTACCGCACCCTGGGCTCCGAGGTACGAGCCAAACTTGGCAATGTCGCCTGCCTTGCTCAAGTCAAAGCCCTTGGTCACCTTGTTGACGTTGTCACCCGTCACACCGAAGGCTTCGTCCAGTACACCCGAGGTGAAGCCCGCAGTGATCGCCGAAGTGGCATAGCCTTTCAACGCATCACTGGAGGTTACGTCCTTGAGTACCGCGCCCAAGTTGCCACGGTTGTTTACCACGCTGACGGCGGCGTTGGTCGAGGCGCTAGTTGCAACAGCACCCGCTACAGCCCCAGCCGTACCGCTTCCTGCGGCGGCTGCAGCCATTGGCCCAACCACCGCTGCCATGACAATAGCAATAATCAGTTGCGCTGCGACACCCAGCCCCGAACTGCTGTACTTGAAGCTGTCGTGGATTTCCTTCACTTGGTGCCAATCCACGTCGCCGCGCTGTTCCATTTCCTTCAACCACGCCAGTTGCGGATCAGCCTGCACCATCGCCTCGATGGTCTGGCTTACTGTCTGCTGGTTGACATCCTTTATATCAATCCTCAGACCTTCCACGGCCTGGATCACCAGTGCGCCCTGGGCAACAAGTTCACTCTGTACCAAGGTCTCGTCGGTCGTGCCCTTACCTTTGTCTGACCGCCATACCATGCTGCTTTTGCTTTTCTCGTGACTTTCCTGCTCCAGGTCCTTCACACCTTCAAAGGTGATCTCGCCACCACTGGAAAGGGTAAGGTCTTCATCACTGGTCAGTTTCGTCGCCTGGTAGGTCTGGTCACCACCGCTGACCAGTTTCAGGTCTCCGCCCGTGGTGATCTCGCTGCCGACATGGGTGATGTCGGTACTTTCATCCCGGCGGAAGCTCTTGCTGCCGAAACTGCCCTTTTTCTTCTTCTCGTACAGCGAGTAGTCGTAGTCCTGGGCTGCCAGCAGGCTCAGGTCCTCACCCGCCACCAGGTAGGCCTCGTCGTTGGCCGCCACCTTGCTGGATACCAGGGTCAGGTCGCGAGCCGCGACAATGTCCACGCTACCGCCAGCCATGATTTCCGTCGCTTGCTGGCTCACATGGTCTTCCTGAAGCGTGACCTTCTTGACCTTGCTGTAGCTGTGCGTCTCGTCCGCCGCCGAGGCCAGCAATACGTCGCGACCGGCCGCCAGGGCGATATCGCCGCCGGCCTCGACACGGCTGGCAACCACGCTCAGGTCGCGCCCCGTGCCGATCTCGATATCCCGACCGGCACTGATCTCACCGCCCAGTTGGGTGGTGCGCTCGTTCAGGAAGCTGCTGCCACGGGACTGCTCGAAACGCTCCTCCACCGAAGTCAGGGCTACATCGCGCCCGGCGCTGATGGACAGGTCGCCACGGCTGTCGAGTACACCGCCGAGGTTGGCCACGTCGCGGCCTGCCAGCAGCTCCAGGCTGTTGCCAGCCTCGATACGCGCAGCACTGTCGACGAAGCTGTCCAGGCGATAACTGCTGCCGTTGCGCACTTCGTTCAGGGTGACGCTGCGCTCGTTGAGGATGTCGCCTTCCGTCGCGGTCAGGCTGACGTCGCGCCCGGCGATGATGCCACCCTGGGTGTTGCGGATGCTGTCTTCGGCCAGCAGCTCCAGGCGGTTGCCTGCCTCGATCAAACCGCTGTTGGCGATATTGGCCGCACTGGCACTGAGGTCGCCGCTGGCGCGCAGGGTGCCCTGGTTGAGCAGATCACCGCCGCTGATCAGGGTCACGTCGCGGCCCTGGATCAACGCGCCATTGGGTGCCAGGCGACCTTCAGCCTGGGCCAGGTAGAGCACCGGCACCAGCACTCGCTCGCCGTTCACCTCGTACTCTTCCAGCCAGACGATGTCATGGGTCAGCGCCGCCACCTGCTCGGCGGACAGGGTCACACCGAGGGACAGGCCGAGGGCGTCCTTGCTGGCGATGGCGTTGTCCATCAGGTAACGGAACATCGCTTCGTCGCTGGTCAGCCCTTCGAGGAAGCGCTGGCCGGTGCGCGCGACAATCGCCTCGCGCACCAGGCGCTGCTCGTAGAGGCCGTCGCCCAAGCGCTTCTGCGCCTGGTCAGGGTCGTAGCCAAGGTTGCCCAGCAGGTAATCCGAACTCATGAACTGCTTGAGGTCGGTGAGGGCCGGGTTGGTCTCGATCAGGTATTTGTGGGCAGGCGCGGCAACAGGTGCCGCGCCAGGTGTCGTGGCGTTACCCGTAGAGCGCTCTGGAGCCGGAATAGAAGTGCCCGGACCAATGTCAGCCTGGCTGATATCGACCTGACCTGTGGGTTTCGCTGTGACATTGGCACCCTCCGTCACGCTCACTGCCACGGATGCAGAAGGTGCCGGAGCCGTGCTGACGATGGTGCCTGGCGGCACTTGAACGGGCGCCTGCTCACCTCCTCGGACACCTGCAGTGGCACCCGGCTCTTGCGCAGAGACAGCCTGGGGATTTACCGGACCTGGCGACGTACCACCGATACCCTCGCTCAGATCGACTGCGACCGCCGAAGAAGCGCCTGGCGCACCGACAGCGACAGTGCTGCCCTGCTGCTGTTGGGTTGCCGTGCGCCCGCTGGTCTGTGTTTCGGGCGTGGCCGACGAGAGGGCGTCATCCAACTCTATCGAGGGCACCTGACGGCCTGGCAGTTCGGCTGACGGACGACTCTCCAGGGCAAGGTCGCCACCGTTACCCAAGGTGCCGCCAGTAAGCTGGATATCACTGCCTTGGCGTCCGGAATGATCGCCCACCTGACCGTCGAGCCGAAGCAGCGGGCCACTGGATAGATCACTTCCACCCAACTGCACGGTACTGGCCTCGGCCGAGGGCTTGTCGCCAGGCTGCCGCACGAGGCTACCCAAACCATCAAGGGACGCGAGTTGCCCGGCGGCGGCACTCACCGCACGGGCCTGGGCGCTGGCGCCCTGCTGACGATCCGCGACAAGCAGGCCCTGGCTACTGACGGCCAGATCCTGACGCTCGCCGACACGTATTTCGCTGGCCTGCTCCTGGATACCGGCGCTCTGTCGTTGCGCCTGGCTGACACTGGAGGAAGACAGGCTCCAGCCTTGCTGCGTGGCGGCCTGCTGTACCTGTGCAGTGCTGCCAGACTGGCCGCTGAGGCGGAAGAGGCCATTCTGTCCGGTGGGCAGGGTAAAGCCGGGCAGGGTCAGGGGGTTGACCTGTTGTTGGGAGAGGTCGGGGGGGAGTTGGGAGTTGAGGGTAACGACAGTTGTATTTTCCTCTACGACACTATCAATAAATTGTGCTTGTCCTTTTTGGTATATATCCCCATAACTGATAACACCATTATTCAGCTCATCTGAAGCACTTATTTTTATATCCCCAGAGGCCTGTATAACAGAAGACACCGAAACACCATCAGAGCCATACTGCCAAGTATCGGAAGTTAGCAAAAACCTATCAGGGTGATCTTGATTGAAACGCCAAGGTAGAACCCCAAGATCATCCGGATCATAAGAGGCCATCCCAGGGTTCCAGACATATAAATATTGCCTGCCACTTTCTTTATCAACATAAGATCGCCACACCCCGCCAATCCACTCACTCGGCATAGAGGCATCAGCCCGAACCAGGCGACCACCATTTACAACATATATATGACTATCCGCATCATTATAATTTTTATAATTATATTGCCTTAGCTCATTACTTGCGAACGCATTGGCAGTGCCATCCTTTATCCAACCACTATAATAGACTCTGACCCTAACACTTTCACCTACTGAAGCGCCTCTATTAATAAAAGAAGCCGAAGATATATTTATATCCCCGCGCGCTGAAACATAGCTACCAAAATTCTCAAAATCACCAGAAACCACATCAAGCCCACCGCCCGCATAAATATAAGATGACGGCGAGTCAACCAACACTTCAGACTCATAAACCTCCCTCAAGTAATAATCAACCGTATAATGTTTGCTTCCCATATATGTATTGTCATTAAATATAAACCCAGAAACCAATTTATTACCCAACAAAAACTCATCCTTAGCATTAAGGAATTTTTCAACACGAAAACTCATACCCTCTGCACTCTCTATAGTAGCTGAGCGATTTTCAAACAACGATGCAGATTCCCCCTGAGCATTTCTCGATAAACCAATCCCCCCCAAGCTATAAACATCCGCATACCTATTGATAAAGGTATCCACATACAGCCCCATATCTTCACCACTGAAGATCAGGCCGTTTTCGTTAAGCAGGTTGGGGGCATATAGCGCCAGGGTGCCGGAGCCGCCCAGGGTGCCGTGGTTGTTCAGGGTGGCGGCACGCAGTTGCAGGTCGCCCGCCGAGGTGAGGCGACCGTGGTTCTGCAGCAGCGTGCTGCCGGTGATACGGGTCAGGCCACCGCCGCTGATACGTGCGGCCTCAGGCAGCTCGATGGTGTCAGCAGCAAGGGTCAGATCACCCAGGCTGGTCAACTGGCCAGAACCGGTATAGCTACCGCTCAGGTCGATATCCAGCAGGCCATCGCTGGCCAGCAGGCCGTCGTTGATCCAGTTGGCGCCTTTGCCGACCAGGCTGTCGCGGGCCAGCAATTGCCCCGTCGCGCCCTGGCTGAAGGTGCCGATATCCAGGGTCAGGCGCCCGGCCTGCAGGATGTTGTCGTTATGCCAGGTATCGGCGGTAAGGGTCAGGCCACCCAGGCTGACGATCTCACCACCGCCTTCGGCCAGGCGGGACAGGTCGAGCACGAACTCGCCACTACCGGCATGGCGCAATGCTCCACCCTGGTTACCCAAGCCGCCGATGGCCAGGCTCAGCCCGTGGTTGGCGCTTTCCAGCACACCGGCGCGGTTATCGAGCAGGCCCGAGATGGTCAGATGGGTATCGCCCTGCGTGCCCAGGGCGCGCAATTGCCCGCCCTGGTTATCCAGGCTTGCAGCACGAATACCCAGGCCAGCGCTGCTTTCCACCACCCCCTGGGCATTGAACAACGCACCCAGCAGGTCGAAGTCGATACCATCGGCCCCAATTACCCCAGAGCGGTTGTCGAGGTTGCCGGCACTCAGTGACAAGGCGCCCTGGGCCAACAGGGTGCCAGACTGGTTGTCGATATCGGCGGCGGTCAACGTGGCCAGGCCGCCCCAGGCACTGATGCGTCCATGGGTATTGCTGAGATTGCCAGTGGCACTCAGGTCGAGCTGCCGACCTTCGATCAGGCCGGACTCAGTGGTACTGGCCCCCTCGTTACGCAACCAGCCACCCAGCCGGGCCTGCACCCAGCCAGACAGGCTGGCCAGCACACCGGCGCGATTGTCGAGATTGCCCGCTTGCAGGGATACAGAGCCTTCGTTGCTCAGCAATTTACCAGCGTTGTTGAGCACGGTGCCGTCGAGGCGAATATCCAGACCCGAGGTTCCACGGATCTCGCCGCTCTGGTTGTCCAGCTCGGCGGCCTCGAGGTCGACACGCCCGGTGCGGCTGTAGATAAGACCGTCGCCCACGTTGCTCACCAGCCCGGTGAGGGCGAGGCCGAGATTGCCAGCGGCCCCCAGGGTGCCGCTGGATGAGTTATCCAGGCGGGTACCCGACAGGCTCAGGTCAGCCTGACTGGCCAGGGTGCCACCACGGTTATCCAGTGCACCGAGGCTCTGGATGCTCAATGCCCCCGTACTGGCCAGGGTGCCAAGCTGGTTGTTCAGACCATTCGCCAGCACCAGGTTGGTCGCACCACCACTGCTGAACTTACCGGACGCGTTGTCCAGTGACGCCGCCTCCAGGCTCAGGTCGCCGCTGGCGAACAGAAGACCGGAGCGGTTATCCAACCGTTGCGCGGCAATATCGACGGCGCCCTGGGCGTCGATCTGCCCGTTGTGGTTGCTCAGGAGTGTGTCGACCTGCGCGTCCAGCCCAGCACCACTGGAGAGGATGCCGCTGTCGCTGTTGTCGAGAGACGCGGCACGGATGTCCAGGCCGGTCTTGCCAACCAGCGCACCCTCACCGCTGTTGAGCAAGCCGCCGCTGAGCCTGACCAGCAGTCTGCCATCGCGACTGGAAAGCGTGCCGAGATGACGGTTGTCCAGGCTGACACCCGCCAGGCTCAGGCCGAGTAGCCCGGAGAGCAGGCCGGCCTGATTGTTCAGACTGCCGGCCGTCACATCGAGGCGACCGTTGCCGATCAAGCGACCGCCCCGGTTATCGATGGTGCTGGCGGCCAGTTCGAAGCCTTGGCGACTGGAGATTTCGCCGTCACGGTTATCCAGGCTGCCAAGGTTGGCCAGGCGCAAGGAGCCAGCGGCCAACAGTTGTCCACCCTGGTTGCTCAGAGTGCCTTGGCGCAGATCGAGATCGACCTTGGCCTCGCCCAGCAGGCGTCCGCCGTCCAGCACCAGGCCTCCCAGTTCCAGGCGCATATCGCCCTTCGCCGAGACTTCGCCAGCATCGCTGCTGTTCAGAGATGCGATGTTGATCAGCAACTCGCCCTGGCTGTTGAGCAACCCTCCGGCACTGTTGTCGATGGTGCCGCCCCGAATGTCGAGCAGGCTGCTGGCCAGCAGGTAGCCACCCCGATTGTCCAGGGCGCCGCTGTTCAGGCGCAGGGCGCTGCCGGCCTGCAGCACGCCGGCCAGGCGGTTGTCGAGCGTACCCGTTACGTCAAGATCGAGGCTCTCCCGTCCAAGCAGGCTGCCTGCCTGGTTGTTCAGCGTGGCGGAACGAACATCCAGGCCGCTGCCGGCCAACAGGCCCGCGCGGTTGTCCAGGTGTCGCTGGATACGCAGGGTCAGCGCCTGATTGCTCAGCAGTTTGCCGCCGCTGTTATCCAGGCTCTGCGCCGCCAGGGTGAACGCCTGCTGGCTGGAGATTTCACCACCCTTGTTGCTCAGCGCACCGATATTCGTCAGCAACAAGGCGCCGGGCGCATTGAGCAGGGCGTTGTCGTTGTTCAGCGCCCCACCGGCCAGGTCCAGGCTCAGGCCGCTATTACTGAACAGCTCGCCATCGGTCTGATCCAGACCGGTCAGACGGGCTGTCATTTGCCCACTGCTGGCGATACGCCCACTGCGGTTGATGGTCTGGCCAGCAGTCAGCGTCAGGCTGTCGGCGCTGGTCAATCGGCCCTGGGTGTTGTCGATCGCACCGGAGCGTACCTGGGCCGCCTGCTTCGCCGACAGGTTGCCCTGGCGGTTGTCCAGGCTGGCGCTGTGCAACAGCAAGCCGGCGTCGGTGACAATGCTGCCGCCCTGGTTGAGCAAGGCGCCACTGAAAACGCCTTGCAGGTCGCCAGCACTGGAGAGGTTGCCCGCTGTGTTGTCGAGGCGACTGGCGCTCAGGCTCAGGGTACCTTCGCTGCTGAGCAAACCGCACTGGTTGAGCAGGCTGCCATCGCGTTCGGCGCTGCCCTGGACCGCCGCCAGTGCGACGATCAGAGACGTGTCGCTGGCCAGTGTGCCGCCCTGGTTGTCCAGCCATGCCCCGTCCAGTCGCAGGCTGTCGCGGCCATACAGCAGTCCTTTGTCCTGATTGAGTACACGCCCGAACGTCAGTTGCAGGTGCCGGGCCAGCAGGGTGCCGTTGCTGCCGTTGTCCAGGCGCTGCCCGGTCAAGCGGGCCTGGCCTTGAGTGGATATCTCGCCCTGGCGGTTGTCGATGTCATCGACGTCCAGCTCAAGATCCGCATTGGCCGCCAGCAGGCCCTGGCGGTTATCCAGCACGTGCCCTGCCAGGTACAGACGCCCCTGGGAAATCAGTTCGCCCTGTTGCTGCACCAGTGTGGCGACCCGCGCCTGCAGGTCGCCCTTGCTCGCGAGCAGACCACGACTGTTGTCCAGGCTGTCGGCCTGTAGAGACAGATCACCCTCGGCAATCAGCTCGCCCGCATTGTTGTTGAGCGCCTCGGCCACATTCAGTTCGAGCCTGCCACGGCTGCGAATCAGCGCCCCGGCGCTGTTATCCAGATTCTTCGCTGTCAGAACCAGGCCATCAGCGCTGATCGCACCCGAGGCATTGTCCAGGGTGCCTGCGACGACCAGTCCCAACGCTCCGGCGCTGACCAGCTTTCCACCGCTGTTGGCCAGACTTTCAGCCGCCAGGGTGAAACCTTGCTGGCTGGAGATTTCACCGCCCTTGTTGCTGACGGCACCGATGTTACTCAGCAGCAAGGCGCCGGGCGCATTGAGCAGGGCGTTATCGTTATTCAACGCGCCACCGGCCAGGTCCAGGCTCAGCGACGTGTTGCTGAACAGTTCACCGTTGGCCTGGTTCAGGCCCGCCAGCCTGGAGACCAGTGATCCACCGCTGGCGATACGCCCCGAAGCATTGGTGACCTGGCCGGCGCTCAGGACCAGCCCAGCAGTGCTGGTCAGACGGCCTTGGGTATTGTCGAACGAACCGGTACGCACCTCGGCGTCCTGCTTCGCCGACAGGTTGCCCTGGCGGTTGTCCAGGCTCGCACTGTGCAATAGCAGTCCGGCATCGGTGACGATACGACCACTCTGGTTGAGTAATGCCCCACCCAGTACCGCTTGTAGCTCACCCGCGCTGGACAGGTTGCCCGAGGTGTTATCGAGGCGACTGGCCGTCAGGCTCAAGGTGCCTTCGCTGCTGAGCAGGCCCTCGGCGTTGAGCAGCCGACCGTCCAGCTCGGCATTGCCCTGGATGGCCGCCAAGGCGATGACCAGGGACTCGTCACTGGCCAGGGTACCGCCCTGGTTGTCCAGGCTTGCACCCTCCAGGTGCAAGCCCTTTGCACCATGCAGCAGGCCTTTGTTCTGGTTGAGGACACGCTCGACGGTCAATTGCAGATGGCTGGCCAGCAGGCGACCGGCCTGCCCGTTGTCCAACCGTGCACCGACGAGGCGGGCATTGGCCTGGGTGGAGATTTCACCGCCACGGTTGTCGACGGTTGCCACGCGCAGTTCGAGGTCGCCATTGGCTGCCAGCAGGCTGCCTCGGTTGTCCAGGCTGTCGCCCGTGAGCGCCAGTGAGCCGACCGCGATCAGTTCGCCACCTTGCTGGTCGAGGGTACCAACGGTCGCCAGCAGGTTGCCCCGACTGACGATACGGCCCTGCCCGTTGCCCAGGCTGGCCGCCTGGATATCCAGGCCCTGGGCCGAAACCAGGCCCTTGAGATTGTCCAGATGCCGTTGCACACGCAGGGTCAGTGCCTGGTTGCTCAGCAGCTTGCCGCCGCTGTTATCCAGGCTCTGCGCTGCCAGGGTGAATGCCTGCTGGCTGGAGATTTCTCCGCCTTTATTACTTACCGCGCCGATATTCGTCAGCAGCAAGGCGCCGGGTGCGTTGAGCAGGGCGTTGTCGTTGTTCAGCTCACCGCCCGCCAGATCCAGGCTCAGGGCTGCGTTGCTGAACAGCTCGCCGCCCGCCTGGCTCAGCCCCTTGAGGTTGACCGTCAATTGCCCACCACTGGCAATGCGGCCGCCGGTGTTGTGGGTCTGTCCGGCTGTCAGGTCCAGGCTGCCGGCACTGGTCAGGCGCCCCTGGGCGTTGTCGAACGCACCAGTACGCACTTGAATGCCCTGCTGGGCCGACAGGTTGCCCTGGCGGTTATCCAGGCGAGTGCTGTTCAGTAGCAGCTTGGCATCGGTGACGATGCTGCCACCCTGGTTGAGCACTGCATCACCCGCGATAAGATGCAGATCACCCGCGCTGGACAGGCTGCCGGCACTGTTGTCGAGCAGCCCCGTGCTCAGGCTCAGAGTCCCCTCACTGCTGAGCAGACCGGCCTGGTTGAGCAGCCGCCCATCCAGTTCGGCATTGCCCGGAATAGCCATCAACGTGATGGCCAGGGATTTATCACTGGCCAGGGTGCCGCCCAGGTTGTCCAGCCGCGCACCGTCCAGGCGCAGGCTGTCACGCCCCTGCAGCAGCCCCTGGTTGACCACGCGCGCCACGGTCAGACGCAGGTGCCGGGCCAGCAGCAGGCCTTCCTCGCCATTGTCCAGGCGCAGGCCTTCCATACGCACCTCGGCCTGGCTGGAAATCTCGCCGCCCTGGTTGTCGATAGCGGTTACAGCCAGCTCGATATCGCCATTGGCCGCCAGCAGGCTGCCGCGATTGTCCAGGCGTTCGCCCGTCAGGAGCAGATCGCCCGTGGCGACGAATTCGCCACCTTGTTGTTCGAGCGTGCCAATGGCCGCCAGCAGGTTGCCCTGGCTGGTGATGCGACCCTGCCCATTGCCCAGGCTGGACGCCTGGACATCCAGGCCCCGCGCAGAAACCAGGCCCTTCAGGTTGTTCAGGTGTTGTTGCACGCGCAGGGTCAGCGCCTGGTTGCTCAGCAGCTTGCCGCCGCTGTTGTCCAGGCTCTGCGCCGCCAGCGTAAAGGCCTTCTGGCTGGAAATTTCGCCGCCTTTGTTGCTCACCGCGCCGATGTTCGTCAGCAGCAAGGCGCCAGGAGCATTGAGCAGGCCGTCGTCGTTGTTCAGCGCGCCACCCGCCAGGTCCAGGCTCAGGGCACTGTTGCTGAACAGTTCACCGCCCGCCTGGCTCAGACCCTTGAGGTTGGCCGTCAGGTGACCATTGCTGGCGATACGGCCACCGGCATTGCCGACCTGTCCCGCCTCGATACGCAACGTGCCGGTACTGACCAGTTGCCCCTGGCCGTTATCGAACGCCCCTGTCGTCAGGCGCACATCGGCCTGGCTCTCGATCAGGCCACGGGTGTTATCCAGGCTACCAGCCTCCACACTCAGCCCGGCGGCACTGAACACTTCACCACGCTGGTTGAGCAGCAAGCCACCGGCTGCGACACGCAGATCGCCTTCGCTGGCGATACGACCGCCGGCATTGCCAATGCTTGCAGCACTCAGGCTCAGCAGACCATCACTGAGCAGACGGCCTTGGGCGTTATCCAGATGTCCGCTCGATCCATCCGCCGCGGCCAACTGGATATCGAGGCGTTCATCGCTGGCCAGCGTGCCGCCGCGGTTATCCAGGTATGCCCCTTTCAGGCTGGAAGAGTCCCAGCCATAGATCAGGCCACCGCTCTGGTTGAGAATGCGTTGGCCGGTCAGTTGCAGGTGCGCGGCGAGCAATTCGCCGCCGCTGTTATCCAGTCGCTCGCTGACGATGGCCGCGTTCGCCTGGCTGGAGATTTCACCTGCCCGGTTGTCGATGATGCTTACCTCGACATCGAGGTCGCCATTGGCTGCCAGTACGCCGTCCCGGTTATCCAGTCGGCTGCCGCGTAACCTCAGCGCGCCTTCGGCGACCAGCTCACCGTCCTGCTGGTCAACCGTGTCGATGGCCGCGAGCAGATCACCACGGCTGACGACTCGCCCCTGCGTATTGGCCAGGCTGGCCGCCGTGATCTCCAGACCCTGGGCCGAAACCAGGCCTTTGAGATTGTTCAGATGCTGCTGAATCCGCAGGGTCAGTGCCTGGTTGCTCAGTAGCTTTCCGCTACTGTTGTCCAGACTCTGCGCCGCCAGGGTGAAGGCCTGCTGGCTGGAGATTTCGCCGCCTTGGTTACTCACCGCACCGATGTTCGTCAGCAGCAAGGCACCGGGAGCATTGATCAAAGCGTTGTCGTTGTTCAGAACGCCACCTGCCAGGTCCAGGCTCAGGGCGGTGTTGCTGAACAGCCGTCCACCGGGCTGTTGCAGGCTGGTCAAACGGGCCGTCAGTTGGCCATTGCTGGCGATACGCCCTGCACTGTTGTCGACCTCGGTCGCTATCAGCGTGAGGCTATCGGTACTGACGAGCTGACCGAGGCCGTTGTCGAAAGCACCTGTCTCGATATCTGCTGCGCCCTGGCTCTCGATCACGCCCTGACGGTTGCTCAACGCCACGCTGCGCAGGAGCAGCCGTGCGCCGCCGCTGATACGCCCGGCCTGGTTGTCCAGCTTGCCACGTGTCTCGATCGACAGGTCGCCCGCACTGGAAAGACTTCCGTCACGGTTATCGAGCCTGTCGGCGACGAGTGCGAGCGTGCCCTCGCTGCTCAGCAACCCGCCGCTATTCGACAGAATCCCATCCAGCCCGCTCGTGTTGCTCGCCAGGCCGATATCCAGGTGACGATCGCTAGCGATGGTGCCGCCCTCGTTCTGTAACCGAACCCCTCGCAAGCGTGTCGAATCCCAACCATGGATCAGGCCTCCGGCCTGGTTGAGAATGCGCTCGGCGGTCAGTTGCAGATTCGCGGCCAGCAGTTCGCCGCCGCTGTTATCGAGCTGTTCGCTGGTGATCGTCGTGCCGGCCTGGCTGGATAGTTCTCCGCCACGATTGTCGATGGCGGTGACGACCAGTTCGATATCGCCATTGGCTGCCAGCAGGCCGCCACGGTTATCCAGCTTGGCGCTGCGCAACGTCAGCGCGCCTTCGGCGACCAGCTCACCATTCTGTTGGTCGACCATATCGATGGCGGCAAGCAGGTTGCTACGGCTGGCGACGCGACCTTCGGTGTTGGCCAGGCTGGCTGCCTGGATATCCAGCCCTTGAGCGGAAACCAGCCCCTTGAGGTTGCTCAGGTGCTGCTGGATACGCAGGGTCAGTGCCTGATTGCTCAGTAGCTTGCCGCTACTGTTATCCAGGCTTTTGGCTGCCAGGGTGAACGCCTGCTGGCTGGAGATTTCGCCGCCTTTATTACTTACCGCGCCGATATTCGTCAGCAGCAAGGCGCCGGGGGCATTGAGCAGGGCGTTGTCGTTGTTCAGCACACCGCCCGCCAGGTCCAGGCTCAGGGCCGTGCCACTGGCCAAGCTACCACCCTGCTGGTTCAAGCCGGTCAGGCGTGCCGTCAGTTGACCACTGCTGACCAGGGTGCCGTCGGTGTTGTCGACCTGGCCAGCGCTCAGCGTCAGGGTGTCCGTACTGACCAGACGCCCTGCGCTGTTATCGAAGGCGCCCGTGCCGATGTCCGCGCCTTTGCGGCTTTCGATACGTCCGCCCCGGTTATCCAGGCCGGCGCTGCGCAGCAGCAAGGTGCTGTCGCTGGAAACCGTTCCGCCTTGGTTGAGCAGCGCACCGTTGCTCTGGAGCGTCGAAGCGCCAGCGCTGGACAGCACTCCCGCGCTGTTGTCGATACGCCCCGCCGACAGGTTCAGACGACCTGCGCTGTCGATCAGGCCGCCTACGTTGTTCAATTCACCCGTCAGGGCGATGGCCAGTTGGCTACCCGCGCTCAGGGTTCCGTTCACGTTATCCAGTTGGCTGCCATTGAGTTGGGTACTCTGGAGCGCCTGGATCAGGCCTTTCTGACCGTTGGAAATACGCTTGGCAGTCAATTGCAGATTCGCGGCCAGCAGTGCTCCGCCGCTGTTATCGAGCTGTTCGCTGGTGATCGTCGTACCGGCCTGGCTGGATAGTTCTCCGCCACGATTGTCGATAGCGGTGACGACCAGTTCGATATCGCCATTGGCCGCCAGCAGGCCGCCACGGTTATCCAGTACGGAGCCGCGCAACGTCAGCGCGCCCTCGGCGATCAGCTCACCATTCTGCTGGTCAACCGTATCGATAGCAGCAAGCAGGTTGCTACGGCTGGCGACACGACCTTCGGTGTTGGTCAGGCTGGCGGCCGTGACATTCAGGCCTTTAGCGGAAACCAGACCCTTGAGGTTGCTCAGGTGCTGCTGGATACGCAGGGTCAGTGCCTGGTTGCTCAGCAGCTTGCCGCCGCTGTTATCCAGGCTCTGGGCCACCAGGGTGAAGGCCTGCTGGCTGGAGATTTCACCACCCTGGTTGCTCACCGCGCCGATATTCGTCAGCAGCAAGGCGCCGGGGGCATTGAGCAGGGCGTTGTCGTTGTTCAGTGCACCGCCTGCCAGGTCCAGGCTCAACGCCGTGCCACTGGTCAGGCTTCCGCCCTGTTGATTCAAGCCGGTCAGGCGTGCCGTCAGTTGGCCGCTGCTGGCCAGGGTGCCGTCGGTGTTATCGACCTGGCTGGCGCTCAGCGTCAGAGTGTCCGTACTGACCAGACGCCCTGCGCTGTTATCAAAGACGCCGGTGCCGACGTCCGCGCCTTTGCGGCTTTCGATACGTCCGCCCTGGTTGTCCAGGCTGGCGCTGCGCAGCAGCAAGGTGCTGTCGCTGGAAACCGTTCCGCCCTGGTTGAGCAGCGCACCGTTGCTCTGGAGCGTCGAAGCGCCAGCGCTGGACAGCACTCCCGCGCTGTTGTCGATACGCCCCGCCGACAGGTTCAGACGACCTGCGCTGTCGATCAGGCCGCTCGCGTTGTTCAGTTCACCCGCCAGGGCGATGGCCAGTTGGCTACCCGCGCTCAGGGTTCCGTCCACGTTATCCAGTTGGCTGCCATTGAACTGGGCATTCTGGAGCGCCTGGATCAGGCCTTTCTGACCGTTGGAAATACGCTCGACAGTCAATTGCAGATTCGCGGCCAGCAGTTCGCCGCTGCTGTTATCGAGCTGTTCGCTGGTGATTGTCGTACCGGCCTGGCTGGAAAGCTCTCCGCCACGGTTATCGATGGTCGTGACGGCCAGTTCGATATCGCCATTGGCCGCCAGCAGGCCGCCACGGTTATCCAGTACGGAGCCGCGCAACGTCAGCTCGCCTTCGGCGACCAGCTCACCATTCTGCTGGTCGACCGTATCGATGACGGCAAGCAGGTTGCTACGGCTGGCGACGCGACCTTCGGTGTTGGCCAGGCTGGCAGCAGTGATATTCAGGCCTTGAGCGGAAACCAGGCCCTTGAGGTTGGTCAGGTGTTGCTGGATACGCAGGGTCAGTACCTGGTTGCTAAGCAGCTTGCCGCCGCCGTTATCCAGGCTCTGGGCTGCCAGGGTGAAGGCCTGCTGGCTGGAGATTTCGCCGCCTTTGTTGCTCACCGTGCCGATGTTCGTCAGCAGCAAGGCACTGGGAGCATTGATCAAAGCGTTGTCGTTGTTCAGAACGCCGCCAGCCAGATCCAGGCTCAGGGCCGTGCTGCTGAACAGCTCACCCCCGGCCTGATTCAGGCCCGTCAGGCTGGCGGTCAGTTGACCGTCACTGGCAATTCGCCCGAGCGTGTTATCGACCTGGCCGGCCGCCAGGCTCAGACGCCCCTCGCTGTCGATCAAACCCTTGGCATTGTTCAACTCACCGCCAAGCGCGATGTTCAGCAAGCTGCCCGCACTCAGGGTTCCGCCTGCGTTATCCAACTGGAGGCCTTTGAGTTGGGCACTCTGGAGTGCCTGGATCAGGCCCTGTTGGCCATTGAGAATACGATCAGCAGTCAGGCTCAGGTTGTTCGACAACAGTTGCCCGCCGGCACGGTTGTCCAGCGAGCCGCCGGTAAGCGAGGCATCCGTCTGGCTGGAAATCCTTCCGCCACGGTTATCGATGGTCGTGACGGCCAGTTCGATATCGCCATTGGCCGCCAGCAGGCCGCCACGGTTATCCAGCTTGGCACCGCGCAACGTCAGCGCGCCTTCGGCGACCAGATCACCATTCTGCTGGTCAACCGTATCGATAGCAGCAAGCAGGTTGCTACGGCTGGCGACACGACCTTCGGTGTTGGTCAGGCTGGCGGCCGTGACATTCAGGCCTTTAGCGGAAACCAGACCCTTGAGGTTGCTCAGGTGCTGCTGGATACGCAGGGTCAGTGCCTGGTTGCTCAGCAGCTTGCCGCCGCTGTTATCCAGGCTCTGGGCCACCAGGGTGAAGGCCTGCTGGCTGGAGATTTCACCACCCTGGTTGCTCACCGCGCCGATATTCGTCAGCAGCAAGGCGCCGGGGGCATTGAGCAGGGCGTTGTCGTTGTTCAGTGCACCGCCTGCCAGGTCCAGGCTCAACGCCGTGCCACTGGTCAGGCTTCCGCCCTGTTGATTCAAGCCGGTCAGGCGTGCCGTCAGTTGGCCGCTGCTGGCCAGGGTGCCGTCGGTGTTATCGACCTGGCTGGCGCTCAGCGTCAGAGTGTCCGTACTGACCAGACGCCCTGCGCTGTTATCAAAGACGCCGGTGCCGACGTCCGCGCCTTTGCGGCTTTCGATACGTCCGCCCTGGTTGTCCAGGCTGGCGCTGCGCAGCAGCAAGGTGCTGTCGCTGGAAACCGTGCCGCCCTGGTTGAGCAGCGCACCGCTGCTCTGGAGCGTCGAAGCGCCAGCGCTGGACAGCGTTCCCGCGCTGTTGTCGATACGACCCGCCGACAGGTTCAAGTGACCTGCGCTGTCGATCAGGCCGCTCGCGTTGTTCAGCTCACCCGACAGGGTGACGGCCAGTTGACTACCCGCGCTCAGGGTTCCGTCCACGTTATCCAGTTGGCTGCCATTGAGCTGGGCATTCTGGAGTGCCTGGATAAGCCCCCGCTGGCCATTGAGAATACGGGCGGCGGTCAGGCTCAGGTTGTTCGACAACAGTTGCCCGCCTTCGCGGTTATCCACTGACTGGCTGGAAATACGCGTATTCGCCCGGCTGGAAACCTCTCCTCCGCGATTGTCGATGTCGGACAGGTTCAGTTCCAGATCACCATTGGCTGCCAGCAGGCCACCACGGTTATCCAGGCGATTGCCGCTCAGCATCAGTCGACCTTCGGCCAGCAGTTCACCGTCGCGCTGATCCAGTGTCTCGATGGTCGCGATCAAGTCGCTGCGACTGGCTACCCGACCTTGGCTATTGAGCAGACTGGTTGCAGTGATATCCAGCCCTTGAGCGGAAACCAGGCCCTTGAGGTTGTTCAGGTGCTGTTGCACTCGCAAGGTCAGCGCCTGGTTGCTCAGCAGCTTGCCGCCGCTGTTATCCAGGCTTTGTGCTGCCAGGGTGAAGGCCTGCTGGCTGGAAATTTCACCGCCCTGGTTGCTCACCGCGCCGATATTCTTCAGCAGCAAGGCGCCGGGCGCATTGAGCAGGGCGTTGTCGTTGTTCAGTGCCCCACCGGCCAGATCCAGGCTCAGAGTCGTGCCGCTGGTCAGGCTACCGCCCTGCTGATCCAGCCCTTGCAGGCTGGCCGTCAGGGCGCCGTTGCTGGCAATACGCCCCTCACGGTTGCTTACCGGTCCCGCGACAAGACGCAACTCTCCTGCGGCGAGCAATTCGCCCTGGCTGTTGTCCAGGCTCTCGGTCTTCACATCCAGGCGCTGGCTGGATGCGATCTGCCCCTGACGATTGTCGGCCTGCCCCACCACATCGAGCGTCACTGTTCGCTCTGCCAGAACCTGGCCCTGGCGGTTGTCCAGTGTCGTAGCACGGACGCTGACATCCTTGCCGGCACTGACGCTGCCACTGCGGTTGTCGAGTCCAGCACTCACAGTGATATGAAGGTTTTCAGTGGAATCCAGGGAACCGCTGTTACGCAGGGACCGCGCGTCGATGCGCAGGTCGTCCTGCGTATCGATACGCCCCTCGTTGACTACAGCCCCGCCGCTCAAGGCAATAGAGCCTTCAGCCGTCAGGGCCTGCTGGTTGTTGAGCGATCCGGAACCGTGGATATTGGCCTGCCCTGCCACCTTGACGTCGCCCGCTAGTTCGACATCCTGCGCCATGACGTTCAAGTCGCGCTGGACATCGACCTGCCCCAGGCGCAGGCGACCACTGCTGTCGATATGGATATCACCGGCACTGGCCGCCATCCGCCCGTCCAGCTTGACCCCGACGCCCGCCTCGGTCCCGACCAGGCGGATGGCGCCGGCGTACATACCACCCAGCGCGGAGCTGTCGATGGCCAACAGGGGTTTATCGGCGTCCGTTGTCTGCTTGGCGGTGGCGGACAGCGTCTCGGCATCCACCTGGTTGCGCCCGGTAACGACATTCAGCTCGTTGGCATGCAGTTCGGCATTCAGTCGTGCGCTGCGTGTGATCAGGTCGAAACGGTCGATATTGGAGGCGTTGAGGCCGGCACCGTCGATGGAGATGTGTCCACCGTCCACATCGAAACGCTCGAGCTGTCCATTTTCGATCACCGGCTTGCCGGTTGTGAGCGTGGCATGGGGGGTATTGATAAAGCCGCAACCATCACAGGTAATCCCATGCGGGTTGGCGACGATCACCGCCGCCGACTGCCCGGCCACTTCGGTATAACCCTTGAGCTGGCTGGGGTTGCTGCCCGTCACTTCATTGAGGATCAACCCTGCGGCCTTGCCGTTCAGATTCGAGTTGCCGAGGATGATGCCGCCGAGCTGGGTGTTCTGGGTCCTGTCCGTCGCGTTGTTGAGGATCAGGCCCTGTTGGCCGACGTTGTATTCATTGAACTGATTGTGCGACAAGCCATTGGCGTTAGGCGCCGCGATGTTGACCACCGGCACACCATTGCCGGCCTGGGTCAGCGTGGCGGAGTTGCCCAGGGCGACAGAGACTTCGGCAGCAGCGCCAACGATCGGGTTGAGGAATAGAACCCCGATCAGGACAGAGGCGATGTTCTGAAAAAGCGAGCTACGAACGTCCATGTAGCAACTCCAAAAAACGAATCAGAAAAACAGGTCGACGCGAAAATGCACGGGCCTTTCCCGCTGCGCGAAGGCATCGGGGCGCTCCAGGGAATGGGCCAGGGTCAGGCTGACGGCCATGTGCTCGCCGCGTAGCGAAAACTCTGCGGCGTTGCCGCTGACACGCCCATGCTGTCCCGTGTTGTACGCAGTGCCCTTGATCGCTCCACGGTCATAGGCCAGCAGCAATCCATACTCGCGCACGAAAGGTCGTAGCGCTTCCCAGGTCACCGGATGCCGCCAGCGAACCTGGTTGCGCCAGTAATACCCACTGTCGCCACTCAGCGACTGCTCCTTGAAACCACGCACCGAGGACAGCCCGCCCAGGCTGATTCGCTGCGGGCTGTAGAGCACGTCTTCGCTGCGCTGTGCGTTGAACAGGCTGTCGACGCTCAAGGACTGGCCAAGGAAGGAAAACGGTTGCAGGTAGCTGAGGGTCAGGCTGTATTTGTTGTAGCGCGAGACCGGCTGCGAGCCTCTGGCACGCTCGTTGCGCTGGGCATCCAGCGCGCCGATACCGCGCTGCCAGCCCAGGTCCATGTTGACGAAGGCGTTCTTCACCCGGCGGCCATGGTTGAAACCCAGCTGTAATTCCGTAAGGCGATTGCTGGAGCCTTGCAACAGGCTGTTCTCGATGTAGTTGCGGGTGCGCAAGTGTGCCAACCCGAGATTCATCGCCGACTTGCCCAGGCTGTCGCGATGCAGGACACGCTCGACGCGCAACTGATGCTGCTTGCTTTCACCGTCGCTCTCGAACAGCTGCCCACTGCTTTCCACACGCGTGCGGTAGTAGCTCTGGTTGTAGGAGTAGTCGAGCCGCCACCAGCCATAGGGAATGCTGTAGGTGGCCGACTGGCTGGCCGAATGTCGCCAGGTATCAGTGACGGCATCGCCCGATCCGCGCAGCCCGAACTGGTCGGCAAGCCCCAGCGGGCTGTCCCATTCAAGCCCCAGCGCCAACTGCTGCTCTCCTGTGCTGCGCTGGCCCTCGTTGTGTCGACTCAGCGACACGCGCCAGGGCTTCATTGGCTCGCCGGACAGGCGCACGCGGCTGCCGCCCACTTGCGTCCCCGGCACCAGATCGAGCTGCGCAGGACGAGACGGCAGGCGTCCCAACTGATCGACCAACTGCTCCAGCTCCCGCAAATTCAGATAGCCGTCGGCATGCCCGGGAAAGGCCATGGCCAGTTCACGCTGGCTGGCCAGGGCGGAAGAGTCGAGGCCCTCCAGGCGTCCCTCGACGACCTGCAGCGTCAACTCGCCGGAACTCAAGTCCTGTTCGGCCAGGTAGGCCCGCGACGTCACATAACCATGATCGAGGTAGTACTGCGTGACGATTTTCAGCAATTCGTTGAGCTGGGCAATGCCCAGACAGCGCCCCTCGAAAGGCGCCACCAGCGCACGCTGCTGCGCTGCGTCCAGCAGGTTGGCGCCCTGCAGATGAATCCGCTGGATCGGGTAGCAGCTATCATCAGCGGGGGTCGCTGGCGGCGGAGAATCAGAGCGACCGCCAGGCAGTTGCTGCAACTCCTTGAGCCGCTGCTGCTGTTGCTCCAGCAACCGCTCCTGCCGCTCGCGAATCCAGTCGAGATCCCCCGGGGAAGGGTCGGCGCAGAAGGCGCCCATGGATATCAAGAAAAGAGCGATGCACGGCAACAGCCGTATGAGAACACCATCCATTGGTGACACTGATCCATGTGTGAAAAACGAATATGACGCCTGAGAATCATTCCATAATAGATAGCAAATAGCCACACCCGAAGCAGGACATCCATGTACAGGCGCACGACGGCCCAGTAGTCACAAGCGATACGGCAGCGCATCTGCCTCAGCAGCCGACATGGCAATCCCGCTTGCGCAGCGCCCTGGTATCGCTATAGATTCCTGCGGTTCACCACACAGGAATCAAGGATGATGCCCAGTACACGCAACAATTCCGTCCGCAAACTGGCACGGCAGGAACGCACAAACCGGTTTGCATTACAGCCACTCCAGCAAAGCCTGGCCCTGTGCCTGACACTCTGCAGCTTGGCGCCGTCAGCCCTTCATGCCGCAACGAACCGCGACGACCCCAGGCAAGTGGTCAGCGATCCGCCGCGCCTGGAATTACGCAGTACCGATACCGCCGAGCCACCACTGCTGGGCGCTGAGCAGGCCGCAGGGGAAGACACGGGACCGCGGGAGGCTTATGTCGACCTCAACGTCACCTACACCGAAGGCACCCTGCGCAACCCGGCCAGCCCCAACCGCTATGACACCGTGAAGCTGCGCAGCTACCAGGGCACCGGAATAGACCCCGACGTGCCGTTCATCTCTCCGATGCTGGAAACCCGCCCGGGCGACACCCTGCGTATCAACCTGAACAACCAGCTACCGGACGACCCCACCTGCACGACACCGCCAGGTGGCATCAACGACCCGCACTGTTTCAACGGCACCAACCTGCATACCCACGGCCTCTGGATCAGCCCGTCCGGCAACAGCGACAATGTGCTCCTCTCCATCGAGCCTCAGGTCAGCTTCCAGTACGAATACAACATTCCCGCCGACCATCCCGCGGGCACCTTCTGGTATCACACCCACCTGCACGGCTCCACCGCGCTCCAGGTTTCCAGCGGCATGGCCGGGGCACTGGTCATTCGTGGGGATCGCCAGCCGACACTGGCGCGCACCGGCGACCTGGATACCCTGCTGAAACCATCCGACGAGCAGCCCTTCAAGGAGCGCGTACTGGTCCTGCAACAGATCCAGTACGCCTGCCGCCACAAGGACGGCAAGATCAAGACCAATGCCGACGGCACTTACCGTTGCGACAAGGGCGATGTCGGCGAGATCGACAACTATGACCTGTTCGGCCCCGGACAATGGGCCGCTTCCGGGCGCTATACCAGCATCAACGGGCGCGTCCTGCCCTTCTTCGAAGACGCACAAGCCGGCAACGTCGAGCGCTGGCGGGTGATCCACGGCGGCGTTCGCGACACGGTCAACCTGCAATTCCGCAAGCTCCGCCCCGGGGCCGGCAGCGCGCAGAACCTCAGCGCCGCCGAGCAGGACAGTTTCATCGCGCAGAACTGCTCAGCCCCACCACTGCCCCAGCACCTGGTCGCCGCCGATGGCCTGACGCTGAAACAGACGCTTCGCCAGGAGCAGACGATCTACCAGCCCGGCTATCGCTGGGACAGCCTGATGGTATTTCCCGAAGCGGGCACCTACTGCGTGATCGATGCGGCCGCGCCGGCTACGGCCTCCGTTGACCGTCCGGCACCGTCCCGGCAACTGCTGGGCCTGGTCAGGGTCGCCGAAGGGCGGTCGGTGCAAGGCAACATCAGTAAGTATCTGGTGAACGAGCTGAGCATCGCCGCAGAGCGGAACATCCTCAACAGGGAAGTCCGCGACACAGTCATCCGCGACTTGCGCGACGGCCTGCGTCTCAGCCGCTTCGTACCGCATGCCGACATTGAAGACAACGAAGTGACCGGCACCCAAGAGCTGTCGTTCAACATCACGAAGCAAGGGGAAGCCTTCAACTTCCTGGTCGATGGCGAACCCTTCAAGCCAGGTCGCATAGATCGGACGCTCCCCCTCGGCGGCGTGGATGAGTGGACGCTGCGCTCCGATGCCGTCAGCCACCCGTTCCATATCCATGTGAATCCCTTCCAGGTCGTCAGGATTCTCGATCCGAACGGGCGGGATGTCAGCGAAGTCGGCGCAATCGATGACGCGGGCGGCACGCCGGACCCGCAATACCCAAGCCTCAAGGGCGTATGGAAGGACACGCTCTGGGTGAAGAACCTGGCCGACTTCGGCACACCGCCCGAGTATTACACCGTGGTGGTACGCACACGCTATCAACGCTACATCGGCGATTTCGTGCTGCACTGCCACATCCTCGACCATGAGGACCAGGGCATGATGCAACTCATCCGTGTCGCTCTGCCCGACGCCAAAGGCAAGCCCGCCACGGGGCATCATCACTGATGGCAACTTCCAGGGTGATGAAACAACCGCTTCGTCACCCTGGAGACCGCAGAGCTACACTCTGGCCGGCAGACGGCGGGCGCGCCTCACTTGCCGAACGACGCCAGCCCCTTGAGGAAGTTGCGCAGCAGTTGGTCACCGCAGGCACGGTAATTACTGTGCCCGGCCTTTCTGAACAGTGCGCTCAGCTCGGGCTTGGATACCGGAAAATCCACCGACCGCAGAATGTCGTGCAAGTCGTCCTCTTTCAGTTCGAACGCCACGCGCAGCTTCTTCAGCACCATGTTGTTGGTAACCGGCAGTTCGATGGGCAATCCGGCGCGACGCTCGTCACGGCCACGCTTGAAGACCACCAGGCCATCGAGGAAGTGCGCCATGACCTTGTCCTTGCAAACTACATAGCCTTCTTCATCGTCCCGCTTCAGGTAAGCGGCCACTTCCGCCTCGCTCACGTCGAGCCCACCCAGCGCGGTGATCTCGACGATACCGCGCTCATTCACATTCAGCACATAGCGCAGGCTGCGCAGCACATCGTTGTTCAGCATGAAAGGTTCTCTGTCTCGAATCTCTATCAATGAAAAAGGCGCCCCGGAGGGCGCCTTTTGTCTGCAACGGCGAATCAGACCTTGGCTTTCTTGGCAGCGCGGGTGCGCTCGCCTTCGTCGAGGATCTTCTTGCGCAGACGGATCGACTTCGGCGTCACTTCGCACAGTTCGTCGTCCTGGATGAACTCCAGGGCCTGTTCCAGTGTGAAACGAACCGGCGGCACCAGGGCGATGGTTTCGTCCTTGCCCGAAGCGCGCATGTTGTCGAGCTTCTTGCCTTTGGTGGGGTTGACGCCCAGGTCGTTGTCGCGGCTGTTCAGGCCGACGATCTGACCGTTGTAGATTTCCTGGCCGTGCTCGACGAACAGCTTGCCGCGCGCCTGCAGGGTCTCCAGGGAGTAGGTCAGCGCCTTGCCGGTATCGATCGACACCAGTACGCCGTTCTGACGGCCGGACATGGCACCCGGCTTGACGGTGTCGTAACGGTCGAAGATCGAGGTCAGGATGCCCGCGCCGTTGGTCAGGGTCAGGAACTGGTTACGGAAGCCGATCAGGCCACGCGCCGGGATGTTGTACTCCAGGCGCACACGGCCCTTGCCGTCCGGCGACATGTTGGTCAGGTCGCCCTTGCGCAGGCCGATCTCTTCCATGACCTTGCCCTGGGACTCCTCGGGGATGTCGATGGTGACGTTCTCGAACGGCTCCTGCTTCACGCCGTCGACTTCACGAATGATCACTTCCGGACGGCCGACGCCCATTTCGAAGCCTTCGCGGCGCATGGTTTCGATCAGTACCGACAGGTGCAGTTCGCCACGGCCGGAGACCTTGAACTTGTCGGCGCTGTCGCCTTCTTCGACACGCAGGGCAACGTTGTACAGCAGCTCCTTGTCCAGGCGCTCCTTGATGTTGCGGCTGGTGACGAACTTGCCTTCCTTGCCGCAGAACGGCGAGTCGTTGACCTGGAAGGTCATGGAAACGGTCGGCTCGTCGACGGTCAGCGGCTTCATCGCTTCGACGTTGTTGATGTCGCACAGGGTGTCGGAGATGAACAGCTGGTCCATGCCGCTGACGCAGACGATGTCGCCGGCGGTGGCTTCTTCGACGTCCACGCGGTGCAGGCCGTGGTGGCCCATCAGCTTGAGGATACGGCCGTTACGTTTCTTGCCGTCGACGTCGATGGCGACGACCGGCGTGTTCGGCTTGACCTTGCCACGGGCGATACGGCCAACACCGATAATGCCGAGGAAGCTGTTGTAGTCCAGGGCGGAGATCTGCATCTGGAACGGGCCGTCGAGGTCGACGGTCGGCGCCGGTACGTGGTCGACGATGGCCTGGTACAGCGGAGTCAGGTCTTCGGCCATATCCGTGTGGTCGAGGCCGGCGATGCCGTTCAGGGCGCTGGCGTAGACGACCTGGAAGTCGAGTTGCTCGTCGGTGGCGCCGAGGTTGTCGAACAGGTCGAAGATCTGGTCCATGACCCAGTCAGGACGCGCGCCCGGACGGTCGATCTTGTTGATCACGACGATCGGACGCAGGCCGGCTTCGAAGGCCTTCTTGGTCACGAAGCGGGTTTGCGGCATCGGACCGTCCTGGGCATCGACTACCAGCAGTACGGAGTCGACCATCGACATGACGCGCTCGACTTCACCACCGAAGTCGGCGTGGCCGGGGGTGTCGACGATGTTGATGCGGTAGTCGTTCCATTTGATGGCGGTGTTCTTGGCCAGAATGGTGATGCCGCGCTCTTTTTCCTGGTCGTTGCTGTCCATCACGCGCTCGTCGTTGAGCTCGTTACGTTCCAGGGTGCCGGACTGACGCAGCAGGGCATCGACGAGGGTGGTCTTGCCATGGTCGACGTGGGCGATGATGGCGATGTTACGGAGATTTTCGATCACGATTGAGGAATCCTAGGTAAAAGCGGGAAGCTGAAAGCTGGAAATCAGAAACAAACGGAACAGTCGGGAGGATGCCGTCGACGAATGACGATGCTGTTGCTGGGACGGTTGCTCATGGCTTCCCGCTTCCGGCTTCCAGCGTCCGACTCGCAGGTCTGTAGACCCGCACGTTGGTATGCCCCTCGCACAGCAGATGATGGGCATGCAGGCGACTCATGACACCTTTGTCGCAATACAGAAGGTACTGGCGGTTTTCGTCCAGTTCCTTGAAACGGTTGTTCACGGCATAGAAGGGTAGCGTACGGACTTCGATGCCCTCGATCAGCAGCGGTTCGTCCTCGCTCTGATCGGGGTGGCGGATATCGACCACCACCTGTCCGGCCAGTACTTCGCCGACTTCCTCGACCTGGACATCCCGGCTCAGCTCATCAATCACATGGTCGATGGAAATGCGCCGCGCATTTTCCAGCGCGCGCTCCAGAATATCCATGTCGAAGCGCGCTTCTTCTTTCTCGATGCGATAACCGCGCGCCTTGGTAGTCGGGTTGACCGAGATCACACCGCAATACTCCGGCATGTTCTTGGCGAACTCGGCCGTACCGATTTCATGGGCGGTATCGATGATGTCCTGCTTGTGGCTGGCGATCAGCGGGCGCATCACCAGCATGTCGGTGGCCGAGTCGATTACCGAGAGGTTGGTCAGGGTCTGGCTGGAAACCTGCGACAAGGCCTCGCCAGTCACCAGCGCGTCGATGCTCAGGCGCTGTGCGACCCGGGCGGCGGCGCGCAGCATCATGCGCTTGAGCACCACGCCCATCTGGCTGTTGTCGACCTTCTGCAGAATCTCGCCGAGCACTTCTTCGAAGGGCACGCTGATGAACAGCACACGGTGCGAGCTGCCGTACTTCTTCCACAGGTAGTGAGCGACTTCCATCACGCCCAGTTCATGGGCACGGCCCCCGAGATTGAAGAAGCAGAAGTGGGTCATCAACCCACGGCGCATCATCTGGTAGGCGGCCACCGTCGAATCGAAACCACCGGACATCAGCACCAGCGACTGCTCCAGCGCTCCCAGCGGATAACCGCCCAGGCCATCGTGCTGGCTGTGTATGACAAACAGGCGCTGGTCGCGGATTTCCATGCGCACTTCGACTTGCGGCCGCTTCAGCTCGATGCCGGCGGCGGCGCATTGCGCCCGCAGGCGGCTGCCGACATGCCGCTCGACGTCCATCGAGCTGAACGGGTGCTTCTTGCCGATACGCTTGCAACGCACGGCAAAGACCTTGCCCGGCAGCAGGTCGGCGTAGTGTGCGGCGCACTTCTCGACGATGTCGTCGAGATCCCCGAGGGGATATTCATGCACCTCGAGGAAATGCGTGATACCTGGCGTGCAACTCAGGCGCTGGCGAATCTGATCGAGCAGCGCAGGGTCCTGCACCGTGGTTTCCAGTTCGATATTGTCCCAGACGCCTTGCAGGCGCACGTCGGGATCGAGGTCACGCAATACGGCACGGATGTTCTTCGTCAACTGACGAATGAACGCCTTGCGCACCGGCGTGCTCTTGATGGTGATTTCCGGGAAAACCTTGACGATCAGCTTCATGGATTGCAGCGTGGGTGCCAGGGGGCGAAAAGAGGGGCGCGGAGTATAGCGGAAACTGATCAAGCCTTGATCGTTTTTTCGCACACCCACGCATCTGGCCGACGACAGACTGCGGCGCCATGCCGAGGCCAAGCCACGTTTTTTACATTACAATCCCTCGTTTTTCGCCACGATCCAAAGAGGTAGCCCAATGGCTCACAGCATGACCGCCTTCGCCCGCGCCGAACTGGCCAGCCCGCATGGCACCCTCGGCTGGGAGATCCGTTCGGTCAACCATCGCTACCTGGAACCACACTTGCGCCTGCCGGAGGCCTTCCGCGACCTCGAGAACGCGGTGCGCGATGCCCTGCGCAAAGGCCTGTCTCGCGGCAAGGTGGAATGCACCCTGCGCTTCAGCGATGCCGACAACGGCAAGCGCCTGCAGATCGACAGCGATCGCGCCCGGCAACTGGTCGAAGCGGCCCAAGAGGTCTCGGCCCTGATGCAGAACCCGGCGCCACTCAATCCGCTGGAAGTGCTGGCCTGGCCGGGCGTGCTGGTGGCGGATGCCGCCGACCCGCAAGCGTTGAACCAGCAGGCCCTGCAACTGTTCCACGAAGCGCTTGCGCAACTGCGCGAAGGCCGCAGCCGTGAAGGCGAGGCGCTCTCCCAGCTACTCAACGAGCGCCTGGACAGCATCGACGATGAAGTCGCCACATTGCGCGAGCTGATTCCGCAGATGCTCACGGTCCAGCGCCAGAAGATCCTCGACCGTTGCGCCGAGATGCAGGCCGAAGTCGACCCGCAGCGGCTGGAGCAGGAACTGGTCCTGCTGGCACAGAAAAGTGACGTCGCTGAAGAGCTGGATCGCCTGAACACCCATGTCCGGGAAGTCCGCCGTGTCCTGAAAAGCACGGAAGCCTCCGGCCGGCGCCTCGACTTCCTGATGCAGGAACTCAACCGCGAAGCCAACACCCTGGGCTCCAAGGCCTTCGACCCACGCAGCACCCAGGCGGCGGTCAACCTCAAGGTGTTGATCGAACAGATGCGCGAGCAAGTCCAGAACATCGAATGACCGGCCCCCGCGGCCCCTACCGGAAAGCCTCCATGACCGTGACAACCGGCACCCTCTACATCATTTCCGCCCCGTCCGGGGCCGGCAAGACCAGCCTGGTCAAGGCCCTGCTCGACGCACAGCCCCAGGTTCGCGTTTCGGTGTCCCATACCACGCGCCCGGCCCGGCCCGGCGAGGTGGATGGCGTCAACTATCACTTCGTCAGCCGCGAGGACTTCATCGAGCGTCTGGGCCGCGACGAATTCCTCGAACATGCGGAAGTCTTCGGCAACCTCTACGGCACCTCCCAGCGCTGGCTGGAGGAAACCCTGAAGGAAGGCTACGACCTGATCCTGGAAATCGACTGGCAGGGCGCCCAGCAGGTACGCAAACAAATGCCCCTCGCCCGCTCGATCTTCATCCTGCCCCCCACCCAGGAGGCCCTGCGCCAGCGCCTGACCAACCGTGGCCAGGACAGCGACGACGTCATCGATGGCCGCATGCGCGAAGCCGTCAGCGAAATGAGCCACTACGTCGAGTACGACTACCTGGTGATCAACGACGACTTCGCCCACGCGCTGGGCGACCTGCAGGCGATCTTTCGCGCCAGCCAGCTACGCCAGGGCCCGCAGCAGAAGCGCCACACTCAGCTGCTGAGCGAGTTGTTGGCCTAGGCCGAAGCGCGCTGGACGGTGCCGAAAGCCCGTCGAGCGTGCGTTTCGCAGCCTGCCGCCTGACGCTTCCAGCGACTTTTTCTTTCAATAAGGCTGGCGTTTTTCTAGACTACCCAGTCTGCTCGCCCATCCGGGCATGCCATTGCTACTGAACCACGAGGAACACCATGGCCCGCGTTACCGTTGAAGATTGCCTGGACAATGTCGACAACCGCTTCGAGCTGGTGATGCTGGCCACCAAGCGTGCCCGTCAACTGGCCACCGGCGGCAAAGAGCCCAAGGTAGCCTGGGAAAACGACAAGCCCACCGTTGTCGCCCTGCGCGAGATCGCTTCCGGGCTGGTCGACTACGACGTAATCGCTCAGGACGACATCGTCGACGATGAACCGCTGTTCATCCAGTACGAGGACGAGTCCAACGAGGCGATCTGATCCATCTGACCGGCCGAGGCGCTGATGCAGCGCCGTTGCGGCAAGGAGTTCTGCATTGCCCGCCATAGACGTACTTGCCGAACGCCTGTCGAGCTACCTGGCCACCGAACAGGTCAACCAGATCCGCCGCGCCTACTTCTATGCCGAGCAGGCCCATGACGGCCAGCGTCGACGCAGCGGCGAAGCCTACGTTACACACCCCCTCGCGGTAGCCAACATCCTTGCCGACATGCACATGGACCATCAGAGCCTGATGGCCGCCATGCTGCATGACGTCATCGAGGACACCGGCATTCCCAAGGACGCGCTGGCCAACCAGTTCGGCGAGACCGTCGCCGAACTGGTCGATGGCGTCAGCAAGCTGACCCAGATGAAGTTCGAGACCAAGGCCGAGGCCCAGGCCGAGAACTTCCAGAAGATGGCCATGGCCATGGCCCGCGACATCCGCGTGATCCTGGTCAAGCTGGCCGACCGCCTGCACAACATGCGCACCCTCGATGCCATGCCGCACGAGAAGAGCCGGCGCATCGCCAAGGAAACCCTGGAAATCTACGCCCCCATCGCCAACCGGCTGGGCATGCACAACATGCGCGTGGAGTTCGAGGACCTGGGCTTCAAGGCCATGCACCCGATGCGCTCCGAACGCATCCGCGCCGCCGTGCGTCGCGCCCGCGGCAACCGCAACGAGATCGTCGAGAAGATCGAGCAGTCGCTGATCAACTGCCTGCACAACGAAGGCATGGAAGGCGACGTAAAAGGCCGGGAAAAGCACCTCTACAGCATCTACAAGAAGATGCGCGGCAAGCGCAAAGCCTTCAACGAGATCATGGATGTCTACGCCTTCCGCATCGTGGTCGACAAGGTAGATACCTGCTACCGCGTGCTCGGCGTCGTGCACAGCCTCTACAAGCCGCTGCCCGGTCGTTTCAAGGACTACATCGCGATTCCCAAGGCCAACGGCTACCAGTCGCTGCACACCACGCTGTTCGGCATGCACGGCGTGCCCATCGAGATCCAGATCCGCACCCGCGAAATGGAAGAGATGGCCAACAACGGCATCGCCGCCCACTGGCTGTACAAGTCCAACGAGGGCGAGCCGGTACAGAACAGCCATGCGCGTGCACGGCAATGGGTCAAGGGCGTGCTGGAAATGCAGCAACGCGCCGGCAACTCACTGGAATTCATCGAGAGCGTGAAGATCGACCTCTTCCCCGACGAGGTCTACGTCTTCACGCCCAAGGGCGGCATCATGGAGCTGCCGAAAGGCTCCACCGCCGTCGACTTCGCCTACGCGGTGCACACCGATGTCGGCAACACCTGCATCGCCTGCCGGGTCAACCGTCGCCTGGCGCCGCTCTCGCAGCCCCTGGAAAGCGGCTCCACAGTGGAGATCGTCACCGCACCCGGCGCACGCCCCAACCCGGCCTGGCTCAACTTCGTGGTCAGTGGCAAGGCACGCACACACATCCGCCATGCGCTCAAGCAGCAACGCCGCTCGGAGTCGATCAACCTTGGCGAACGCCTGCTGCACAAAGTGCTCGCCGGTTTCGAAACGCCGCTGGAAAACATTCCCGACGAACGCATCCGGCAGGTGCTGGACGAATACCACATGGAGGTCTTCGAAGACCTGCTGGAGGACATCGGCCTCGGCAACCGCATGGCCTACGTGATCGCCCGGCGCCTGATCGCCAGCGAGGAAGAAGAGAGCCCGTCCGCCGAAGGCCCACTGGCGATTCGCGGCACCGAAGGCCTGGTACTCAATTACGCCAAGTGCTGCACGCCGATTCCTGGCGACCCCATCGTCGGCTACTTGTCGGCGGGCAAAGGCATGGTGGTTCACCTGGAGAGTTGCCGGAACATCAGCGAAGTCCGCAACAACCCGGACAAATGCATCCAGCTGTCCTGGTCGAAGGACGTCGCCGGCGAGTTCAATGTCGAGCTGCGCATCGAGCTGGAACACCAGCGCGGCCTGATCGCCCTGCTGGCCGGCAGCGTCAATGCCGCCGACGGCAATATCGAGAAGATCGGCATGGACGAACGCGATGGCCGCATCAGCGTCGTGCAACTGGTGGTCAGCGTGCATGACCGCGTACACCTGGCCAACGTCATCAAGAAACTGCGCACCATCAAGGGCGTCACCCGCATCACGCGGGTCAAAGCTTGAAGCAATCGCAAGCCGCCTTTACCAAGGAGAATTTCATGAGCAAGAGCGTCATCCACACCGACAAGGCCCCTGCCGCCATCGGCACCTACTCCCAGGCGATCAAGGCCGGCAATACTGTCTACCTGTCCGGCCAGATTCCTCTCGACCCGGCCAGCATGACCCTGGTGGAAGGCTTCGAAGCCCAGACCGTGCAAGTCTTCGAAAACCTCAAGGCAGTGGCCGAGGCAGCAGGCGGCTCGCTAAAGGACATCGTCAAGCTGAACATCTTCCTCACCGACCTGGGCAACTTCGCCACCGTCAACGAAGTCATGGGGCGCTACTTCCAGCAGCCCTACCCGGCCCGTGCAGCCATCGGCATCGCCGCGCTGCCCAAGGATGCCCAGGTGGAAATGGACGCGATTCTGGTCCTGGAATAACCCGGCACCGCAGGAGCGGCCCTAGCCGCTCCTACTCGATCACCACCAGCCGATCAGGCAACTCGTTGCGCGGCTCGGTCAGCGGCACATGCCGGCGCAGCAACTCCCCGCACGACTCGATGCAACCGAGAAAACCGGCCAGTGTCCGCCCCGCCTTCACCTCGGCAGTGAACGCTTCGATGATCGAAGCCCAGGCTGCATCATCGATCCGGCTGGAGATCCCCTGGTCGACCAGGATTTCTACATAGCGCTCGGCCTCCGACACGAAAATCAGCATGCCGGTACCGGCCTGGGTGTGGTGCAGCTCCCGCTCGAAGAACTGCCGCCGCGCCAGATTGCCGGCCCGCCAGTGGCGCACCGCACGCGGGATCAAGCGCGATGTCAGCGCCGGAATGCGCAGCACGAAGGCCAGCACGATAAAGCTCGACCACTGCACCAACAGCAGTTCCCAGGCTGCCAGCCCGGAAAAGAACAGCAGCCCGCCCGGCAAGAGCATGGCCAGCAGCCCGGCCCAGAGCAGCGCGATATACCGGTAATCGTCGGCCCGCGCCGCCAGCACCGTGACCAGTTCGGCATCGGTGTCCTGCTCGATACGCTCGATCAGGTCGGCGACCTGTTGTTGTTCCGCTTGCGTCAGAAGAGTCATCGCACATCCACCGTAGAGTCACCAGCCACCGGAGGCACCGCCGCCGCCAAAACCACCGCCGCCACCTCCAAAGCCGCCACCGCCGCCAAAACCTCCACGGCCACCGCCACTCAGACCGCCGAGCAACGCTCCCAGCAAGGCCGCATTGCCACGCCCACGGCGCCCACCGCCGCCGCCACGACCATTGAGGAAGAGAATCACCGCCAGCATCAGGAAGAACAGCAGGATGCCACGCGCATCGGGTTCTTCACTCGCGACCCCACCGGCCTGCTCCGGCACGCTCAGCGGGTCGCCACCGAGTACTTGCACGATGGCGGCGGCACCTTCCTCGATACCACGGGCAAAGTCGCCCTGACGGAAGGCCGGTACCATGATGGCGTTGATGATCAGAGAAGACTGCGCATCGGTCAGGCGATCTTCTAGACCATAACCCACCTCGATGCGGATACGCCGCTCATCGCGGGCCACGATCAGCAGGGCGCCATTGTCCTTGCCCTGCTGACCGATGCCCCAGTGCCGCCCGAGGGCGACGCCGAAATCCTCGATGGAGCGCCCTTGCAGCTCAGGCACAGTCACCACCACGACCTGCTCGCCACTGAGCTGCTCGTGAGCGGTGAGCATCTCAACCAGACGCGCACGGGTCGGCGCATCGAGCAGGGCAGCCTGGTCCACCACCCGCCCGGTCAACTCAGGCAGGGGCTGGGCCGACAGTGGGCCAACCCAACACGCCAGCAGCAGGCCAAGCGCGAGGAGGACTCTCATCAGAATTTCACTTGCGGCGCCTGGTCGGCGTTCTCGCTGGTCGCCTCGAAGTTGTTGCGCACTTGCAGATCGCTATACATCAGCGTGTGCCAGATACGGCCAGGGAAGGTACGAATCTCGGTGTTGTAGCGCTCGACCGAGGCAATGAAATCGCGGCGCGCCACGGCGATGCGGTTCTCGGTACCTTCGAGCTGCGACTGCAAGGCCAGGAAGTTCTGGTTGGCCTTGAGGTCAGGGTAACGCTCGGCCACCACCATCAGGCGGCTCAGGGCGCTGCTCAACTGGCCCTGGGCCTGCTGGAAGCGCTGCATCTGCTGCGGGTCATCCAGGGTGCTGGCATCGACCTGGATCGATGTGGCCTTGGCTCGCGCCTCGATCACTGCGCTCAGGGTTTCCCGCTCGTGGGCGGCATAGCCCTTGACCGTTTCCACCAGGTTCGGGATCAGGTCGGCGCGACGCTGGTACTGGTTCTCGACCTGCGACCAGGCGGATTTGACCTGCTCGTCATAGGTGGGAATGTTGTTGATCCCGCAGCCGGCCAACATCCAGGAAAACAGGACGACGGCCATAACTTGTCCGATGTGACGAAAGAAGGTTGCGCGCATGGTGCATTTCCAGTGACAGGAGATAGAGCCCATAAGAATAGCGCAGCAGGGCAAGAGTTCATCTCTCACCCGGCAGCATCTGTAGGGATACCTCACGCCACCCCCTCTCCCGCCTGCGGGAGAGGGCTGGGGAGAGGGCGAAACGTTTCCCCCGCATCATCAGCCACCCAGCAATGTGGACAGACAGCCCTCTCCGCACCAAAAGAAGGCCTAACCACTCACCTTCCGCACCATAAAGGGGCAAATATCCTCCCGCTCTTGCCGATAGACGGCCAAATCCCCACGCAAAGCCCGATTCGCACGCAGTACAAGACCATTTCCAGGCACTGGCATATAATTTGCTCCCTTGTGAGGCAGGTCGCCTTCGCGGAACATCGCCGCCCGGCTTCACCCCTGATTAGGAAGCAACCTGTCCCGCTTCCACCACTTGGAGAACACCATGTCGAAGTCGCTTCAACTGATCAAAGACCATGACGTGAAGTGGATTGATCTGCGCTTCACCGATACCAAAGGCAAACAGCAGCACGTCACCATGCCTGCGCGCGAAGCCGAAGACGAAGACTTCTTCGAAAGCGGCAAGATGTTCGACGGCTCGTCCATCGCGGGCTGGAAAGGCATCGAGGCTTCCGACATGATCCTGCTGCCGGACGACAGCACCGCCGTGCTCGATCCGTTCACCGAAGAGCCGACGCTGATCCTGGTCTGCGACATCATCGAGCCTTCCACCATGCAGGGCTACGATCGCGACCCACGCGCCATCGCCCGCCGCGCCGAGGAATACCTCAAGTCCACCGGCATCGGCGACACCGCCTTCGTTGGCCCGGAGCCTGAGTTCTTCATCTTCGACGAAGTGAAGTTCAAGTCCGACATTTCCGGCTCGATGTTCAAGATTTTCTCCGAGCAGGCTTCCTGGAACACCGACGCCGACTTCGAAACCGGCAACAAAGGTCACCGTCCGGGCGTCAAAGGCGGCTATTTCCCGCTGCCGCCCGTCGACCACGACCATGAAATCCGTACCGCCATGTGCAACGCACTGGAAGAGTTCGGCCTGAAAGTCGAAGTGCACCACCACGAAGTCGCCACCGCCGGCCAGAACGAAATCGGCGTTGCCTTCAACACCCTGGTGGCCAAGGCCGACGAAGTACAGACCCTGAAGTACGTCGTGCACAACGTCGCCGATGCCTACGGCAGGACCGCTACCTTCATGCCGAAGCCGCTGTACGGCGACAACGGTTCGGGCATGCACGTCCACATCTCCATCGCCAAAGACGGCAAGAACACCTTCTCCGGTGAAGGCTATGCCGGCCTGTCCGATACCGCCCTGTACTTCATCGGCGGCATCATCAAGCACGGCAAGGCGCTGAACGGCTTCACCAACCCGTCGACCAACTCCTACAAGCGTCTGGTTCCGGGCTTCGAGGCTCCGGTCATGCTGGCTTACTCGGCTCGCAACCGCTCCGCCTCGATCCGCATCCCTTACGTCAACAGCCCGAAAGCCCGCCGCATCGAAGCGCGCTTCCCGGACCCGGCAGCCAACCCCTACCTGGCGTTCGCTGCACTGCTGATGGCCGGCCTGGACGGTATCCAGAACAAAATCCACCCTGGCGATGCCGCCGACAAGAACCTGTATGACCTGCCGCCGGAAGAGGCCAAGGAAATCCCGCAGGTCTGCGGCAGCCTGAAAGAAGCGCTGGAAGCCCTCGATGCGGGCCGCAGCTTCCTGACCAAGGGCGGCGTGTTCAGCGATGACTTCATCGACGCCTACATCGCCCTGAAGAGCGAAGAAGAGATCAAGGTCCGCACCTTCGTTCACCCGCTGGAATACGACCTGTACTACAGCGTCTGATACCTGCGAGCGCGACATGAGGCCACCTTCGGGTGGCCTTTTCATTTCCGGCCCGTAATAGGGCAGCGTGCAGCGAGGCAGGCATGCCCCGGTACGATTACGGTGCATGCCTGCACGACTCGCTTGCCATCGAAGCGCCACGTCCTGGCACTTTCATCCGCGCGCCCTTTCAGCGTGCGCGCATTGCACTATATTGGTGCAATATCCCATGCAATCACCTGGAGACAGGGAGCAGAAGCCCGAAACACCGCCATTACGGAAAGTGGTTTGCTTCTTGCATTTGATGCCGGACATACAGGACGCGACCGCCATGATCAACGAAGCCCTGCAACGCCTGCTGATCGAGAACCTGACCACCGCCACACTGCTGCTGGACTCCAGGCTGCGCCTGGTATACATGAACCCGGCCGCGGAAATGCTGCTGGCGGTCAGTGGTCAGCGCAGCCATGGCCAGTTCATCAGCGAGCTGTTCACCGAGTCGCCGGAAGCCCTGACCGCCTTGCGCCAGGCCGTCGAGCGGGCACACCCGTTCACCAAGCGCGAAGCCACGCTGACCTCGGCCACCGGCCAGGCGCTGACCGTCGATTACGCGGTCACGCCGATCCTCAATCGCCAGGACACCATGCTGCTGCTGGAAGTCCATCCTCGCGACCGCCTGCTGCGCATCAGCAAGGAGGAGGCACAGCTTTCCACCCAGGAAACCACCAAGATGCTGGTGCGCGGCCTGGCCCATGAAATCAAGAATCCGCTGGGCGGCATTCGCGGCGCGGCGCAACTACTGGCCCGCGAGCTGCCGGATGAACACCTGCACGACTACACCGCAGTCATCATCGAAGAGGCCGACCGCCTGCGTAACCTGGTCGACCGCATGCTCGGCTCGAACAAGCTGCCATCGCTGTCGATGACCAATATCCACGAGGTGCTGGAGCACGTCGCCAGCCTGCTGGATGCCGAATCCCAGGGGCGCCTGGTACTGACCCGCGACTACGACCCGAGCATCCCGGAAGTGCTGATGGATCGCGAACAGATGATCCAGGCCGTACTCAACATCATGCGCAACGCCATGCAGGCACTGGCCGGCCAGGTCGAACTGGGGCTGGGGCGGCTGACCCTGCGCACCCGCACCCTGCGCCAGTTCACCATCGGCCATACCCGGCACCGCCTGGTGGCGCGTATCGAGATCGTCGACAACGGCCCGGGCATTCCGCTGGAACTACAGAACACGCTTTTCTACCCAATGGTCAGTGGCCGTCCCGATGGGACCGGGCTGGGCCTGGCCATCACCCAGAACATCGTCAGCCAGCACCAGGGCCTGATCGAATGTGAAAGCCACCCGGGCTACACCGCTTTCTCGATCTTCCTGCCGCTGGAACTGGACAAAGGAGCAACGCCCTCATGAGCCATAGCGAAACCGTCTGGATCGTCGACGACGACCGCTCCATCCGCTGGGTACTGGAGAAAGCGCTGCAACAGGAAGGCATCACCACCCACAGCTTCGAAAGCACCAGCGGCGTGCTCAGCCGCCTGGCACGCGAGCAGCCGGACGCGATCATCTCCGATATCCGCATGCCGGGGCCGAGCGGCCTCGACCTGCTGGCACAGATCCGCGAGCGTTACCCGCGCCTGCCGGTGATCATCATGACCGCCCATTCGGACCTCGACAGCGCGGTGGCGTCCTATCAGGGCGGCGCGTTCGAGTACCTGCCCAAGCCTTTCGACGTCGACGAAGCCGTCTCGCTGGTCAAGCGCGCCTGCCTGCACGCTCTGGAGCAACAAAGTCAGGCGCCAGTGATCGAACAGCCGCGTACACCGGAGATCATCGGCGAAGCACCCGCCATGCAGGAGGTGTTCCGCGCCATCGGTCGGCTGTCCCACTCCAATATCACCGTACTGATCAACGGCGAGTCCGGCACCGGCAAGGAGTTGGTGGCCCACGCCCTGCACCGCCACAGCCCGCGCGCGGCGGCACCGTTCATCGCCCTGAACATGGCGGCCATCCCCAAGGACCTGATGGAGTCGGAGCTGTTCGGCCATGAAAAAGGCGCCTTCACCGGGGCCGCCAACCAGCGCCGGGGCCGCTTCGAGCAGGCCGACGGCGGCACCTTGTTTCTCGACGAGATCGGCGACATGCCCGCCGACACTCAGACCCGCCTGCTGCGGGTCCTGGCCGACGGCGAGTTCTACCGGGTCGGCGGCCATACGCCTGTGCGGGTCGACGTGCGCATCATCGCCGCCACCCACCAGAACCTGGAAACCCTGGTGCAGGCTGGCAAGTTTCGTGAAGACCTGTTCCACCGTCTCAACGTCATCCGTATCCATATCCCGCGCCTGGCCGATCGTCGCGAAGACATCCCCGCGCTGGCCCGCCACTTCCTCGCCAGCGCCGCCCAGGAACTGTCCGTGGAGCCCAAGCTGCTCAAGTCGGAAACCGAGGAATACCTGCGCAACCTCGGCTGGCCCGGCAACGTGCGGCAACTGGAGAATACCTGCCGCTGGATCACCGTCATGGCCTCGGGCCGTGAAGTGCACATCGACGACCTGCCACCGGAACTGCTGCACCAGAGCAGCGAGACCCAGCCCTCGGGCAACTGGGAGCAGGGATTGCGCAGCTGGGCGGACCAGGCACTGACCCGTGGCCAGTCCAGCCTGCTTGATGAAGCCGTGCCAGCCTTCGAACGCATCATGATCGAGACCGCCCTCAAGCACACCGCAGGACGCCGCCGCGACGCCGCCCAGTTGCTGGGCTGGGGGCGCAACACCCTGACCCGCAAGATCAAGGAACTGGGCATGGGTGGCGATGATGACGAAGGCGACGAGGCGTAGGTAAAGCCTGCGCCCAGGCAATACGGTATAAACACGATGTTCGAACAATCATCGTGAGGTCTTCATGTCATTCCCGCCGGAAGAACGCCAGGCGCTACTGGCTGTAAAAGGCGTCGGCCCTACCGTGGTCACGCGCCTGGAGCAGATGGGTTTTTCGTCACTGCTGGAACTGAGCCAGGCCAGTGCCCTGGACATCGTCAGTCAGGCTTCCGCCATCGTCGGTTCTACCTGCTGGAAGAACAGCCCTCAGGCGCGCGCTGCCATCCAGGCGGCAATCGACCTGGCCCAGTCGTGTCAGCGGGCCTAGGGGCACATGAGCATAGGTATCTACCGCGTCATCCTCCCCCATGAAAGCGAGTACCCCGAACCGATCACCTTCGTCATGGGTGCGCCCCTGGCTGTTGGGGAGCGATACACCGGACCGGAAGGCTGGGATGACTGGTACTTCTGCACGACGCCAGGGCAACAGGGCGGCTGGGTTCCCGTACAGATCATCGAAGGCCTCGCCAGCGAGGCACCATTTGCCCGCGAGGACTATACGGCGCGGGAACTGGACGTGCGCAAAGGCGATACGCTGCTCGGACTGCGTATATTGAATGGCTGGCTCTGGTGCAGGCCGGTCGAGGGCACCGAGCATGGCTGGGTGCCACTGGCGAATCTTCAGGAGGTAGCCTGAGGGATGAACGCTATGCCACCGCCCACCGTTGCCTGAGTGAATAGCAGGCACGGGCAAGCTCACCCGCCTACCCGTACGTCCAGTCGCCAGCCTCGCTTATCCGACTCACCCAGCCAATCGACCTGCAAGGCATGCAGCGCGGTCAGGCGCAGTTGCAGCGTCTGGCCGGAGACCTGCAAACGCCAACTGACACGGCCAGCGGGGCTGTCCAGATACCCACTGGCCGGTTGCCCCATGGCAGCAATGGCGAGCACGAAACCACCCTCGACAGGCAGTTCCTGCACCTCCGGCTCCTCATCGAACCAAAGCTGCAACCCGGCGCCCACGGGCTCAACTTCCAGTAAATGGACCTCATCCGACTGCTGGGTCACGCGCCCGATCATCATCCCGACCATGACCCCGAGCAGCACCAGCGAGGCAAAAAAGCGTCGGCGCAAACGCGGCCTTGGGTCTTCCAGCGTAGAATGCTCGCCGTTTTCAGTTTCGGTGCCGCGCATGTTCCATGTGATCCTTTTCCAGCCGGAGATTCCGCCCAATACCGGCAACATTATCAGGCTCTGCGCCAATACCGGTTGCAGCCTGCACCTGATCGAGCCGCTGGGCTTCGAGCTGGACGACAAGCGCCTTCGCCGTGCCGGGCTGGATTATCACGAATACGCCTCCGTACAGCGCCATGCCGACCTGCAGAGCTGCCTGGATAAACTCGGCCAACCGCGCCTGTTCGCCTTCACCACCAAGGGCTCGCAGCCCTTCCACGAAATAACCTTCCAGCCAGGCGATGCCTTTCTGTTCGGCCCGGAAAGCCGCGGCCTGCCCGAAGACATACGCGAAGCACTGCCCAGTGGGCAACGCTTGCGCCTGCCGATGAAACCCGGCAATCGCAGCCTGAACCTGTCCAACAGTGTGGCGGTCGCAGTATTCGAAGCTTGGCGCCAGCAAGGCTTCGCCCTGTCTTGAAGACAGGAATTGTTCACCCTTCTGCTACAAGGAAACACCATGCGCAGTCTCTTCCTCGCGGCGACCCTGCTGTTCGCCGCGCCCTCGATGGCCAGCGACTTCGAAGAAAGCCCAGCGGTTGCCGCGATCTTCGCGCAAGCCGGCGTCACCGGCACCTTCGCCCTTTACGATGCATCCACCCAACGACTCACTGGTGTCGACGCCCAGCGTGCCACGACCCGCTATATCCCCGCCTCGACCTTCAAGATCGCCAACAGCCTGATCGGCCTCTCCAGCGGCGCGGTCGCCAGTGTCGATGAAGTCCTGCCCTACGGTGGCCAGCCGCAGCCCTTCAAGGCCTGGGAACAAGACATGGGCCTGCGCGATGCCATTCGCGCCTCCAACGTACCGATCTACCAGGAACTGGCACGACGCATCGGCCAGCAACGCATGCAGGAAGGCGTCCGCGCCCTGGGCTACGGCAACCAGACCATCGGCACCCAGGTGGACAACTTCTGGCTGGTAGGCCCCTTGAAGATCAGCGCAGTCGAACAGACGCACCTGCTCGCACGCCTGGCCCGGGGCGAATTGCCGTTCCCCGCGCAGGCCCAGGCCCAGGTACGGGAGATCGTGCGCCTGGAGTCGGGCGAGGGCTGGACGCTTTACGGCAAGACCGGCTGGAACGATAGTGACCAGCCGAACATCGGCTGGTGGGTCGGCTGGGTGGAGCAAGGCGAACGCCTCTACAGCTTCGCCCTGAACATCGACATGCCCGACCCGGTAACCGCCCTGCCCAAGCGCCTCGAAATCGGCAAGGCCAGCCTGCGCGCACTCGGCCTGCTCGACAGCGGCACTCAAGCTGGAAAGGCCGTGCGTTGAAAATCGCCATGCCTTCCCCCATATCCCACACATTCGGGCAGTGCCTGCCCCGCTGAGCGGAGATTCCCCCTTGACCACCATCGTTTCAGTTCGCCGCAACGGCAAAGTCGTCATGGGCGGCGACGGCCAGGTTTCCCTGGGCAACACCGTGATGAAAGGCAACGCCCGGAAGGTCCGCCGTCTCTACCACGGCCAGGTACTGGCCGGCTTCGCCGGCGCCACCGCCGATGCCTTCACCCTGTTCGAGCGCTTCGAAGGGCAACTGGAGAAACACCAGGGCCACCTGGTACGTGCCGCCGTGGAACTGGCCAAGGACTGGCGCACCGACCGCTCCCTGAGTCGCCTGGAAGCCATGCTGGCGGTGGCCAACAAAGACGCTTCGCTGATCATCACCGGCAACGGCGACGTGGTGCAGCCCGAGGACGACCTGATCGCCATGGGCTCCGGCGGCGGTTTCGCCCAGGCCGCGGCGCGCGCGCTGCTGCTCAAGGCAGACGCCGGACTGAGCGCCCACGAAATTGCCGAAACGGCATTGAACATTGCCGGCAGCATCTGTGTCTTCACCAATCAGAACCTGACTATCGAAGAGCTGGACAGCGAGGTTTGAGCACCCCATCACGGTCTCGCCCCGCCAGATCGTGAACAATCGCCCCGCACGCCCGGCCCTGGAGTACCTGCATGTCCATGACACCCCGCGAGATCGTCCACGAACTCAACCGCCACATCATCGGCCAGGATGACGCCAAGCGCGCCGTGGCCATCGCCCTGCGCAACCGCTGGCGGCGCATGCAGCTCGCCCCCGAACTGCGCCCGGAGGTCACACCGAAGAACATCCTGATGATCGGCCCGACCGGCGTCGGCAAGACCGAGATCGCCCGGCGCCTGGCACGCCTGGCCAATGCGCCGTTCATCAAGGTCGAGGCGACCAAGTTCACCGAGGTCGGCTACGTCGGCCGCGATGTCGAATCGATCATCCGCGACCTGGCCGATGCCGCGCTGAAAATGCTGCGCGAACAGGAAGTGCAGAAGATGCGCCACCGCGCCGAGGACGCCGCCGAAGAGCGCATCCTCGATGCCCTGCTGCCCGGCGCCCGCCCCACCGGCTTCGGCGAGGAAGCAGCAACGCCGACCGACTCGAACACTCGCCAGTTGTTCCGCAAGCGCCTGCGCGAAGGCCAGCTCGACGACAAGGAAATCGACATCGAGGTCGCCGAGACACCAGCAGGCGTGGAGATCATGTCGCCGCCCGGCATGGAGGAAATGACCAGCCAGTTGCAGAACCTGTTCTCCAACATGGGCAAGGGCAAGAAGAAGAGCCGCAAACTGAAGATCAAGGATGCGCTCAAGCTGGTGCGTGACGAGGAAGCCGCACGCCTGGTCAACGAGGAAGAACTCAAGGCCCGCGCCCTGGAGGCGGTGGAGCAGAACGGCATCGTCTTCATCGACGAAATCGACAAGGTGGCCAAGCGCGGCAACACCGGTGGCGCCGACGTGTCCCGTGAAGGCGTACAGCGCGACCTGTTGCCGCTGATCGAGGGCAGCACGGTCAACACCAAGCTGGGCATGGTCAAGACCGACCATATCCTCTTCATCGCCTCGGGCGCCTTCCACCTGTCCAAACCCAGCGACCTGGTGCCTGAGTTGCAGGGGCGTCTGCCGATCCGCGTCGAACTCAAGGCGCTGAGCCCGCAGGACTTCGAGCGTATCCTGACCGAGCCGCACGCCTCGTTGACCGAGCAGTACCGCGAGCTGCTGAAGACCGAGGGCCTGCACATCGAGTTTGCCGAGGACGGCATCAAGCGCATCGCCGAGATCGCCTGGCAGGTCAACGAGAAGACCGAGAACATCGGTGCCCGCCGTCTGCACACCCTGCTGGAGCGTCTGCTGGAAGAGGTGTCCTTCAGCGCCGCCGACCTCGCCGGCCAGCAGAACGGTGAAGCCATCCGCATCGACCTGGCCTACGTCAACAGCCACCTCGGTGAACTGGCACAGGACGAAGACCTGTCGCGCTATATCCTCTAAACCGCTGGTCGCCATGGGCTGAACGCTGGACGGGACATCGATTTCCGTTCAGCCTTCAGCCTTCTGCGCTCTTTTCGGCATCCATTTCATGCGTATTCCCTCCGCCATCAAGCTGCACAAGGCTTCGAAGACCCTGGAACTGCAATACGGCCAGGACCGCTACCACCTGGGTGCCGAATTCCTGCGCGTGCATTCGCCCTCGGCGGAAGTCCAGGGACACGGCAACCCGGTGCTGCAATACGGCAAGCAGAACGTCGCCCTGACCGGTCTGGAGCCAGCGGGCAACTATGCCTTGAAGCTGATCTTCGACGACGGCCACGACAGCGGCCTCTACAGCTGGGACTACCTGTACGAACTGGCCACCCGCCAGGAAAGCCTGTGGGCCGACTACCTCGCCGAACTGGAGCGCGCCGGGCGCTCACGCGATCCGGACGAGTCAGTGGTACGGTTGATGCTCTGACGGCTGGGAGCGTCAAAGGCGGTGGGCATGACGATCACACGTCATGCCTCGGCGAATACGGCGTCCATCTGCTCCACGAACAGCACACGCTCGGCCCATAACTCCAGTTCATCCCGGCCGGCACCGTGCAACCGTTCCCGAATCGCCTCCGGCAATGGGCCAAACTTCAGGCCTAATTGCTTCTCCAGCAAGGCGATACGCCCCTCATCCCGGCCAGTTTCCCTGCCTTCTGCACGGGCGGCACGGAGTTCGCTGAGTTCGTCACGCAACGCGCGTTCGCGGACGAACGCCAGGCGCCGTGCTTCGGCATCGTCGGACAGTTGCTGGAGTTCTTCCAGGGCCTGTCGTACAGGTGGGTGCTGGATACCTTGCATGACGCTCTCCTCCTGCCAGTGTTCGAAATAGGCAACCCAGTCTGCCAAGGCTCCGTTGAGCGAACATCCCAGGCGATCGGCCTTGGGCAGCTCGATCAAGTGCAAGTGTAGCCCGTCGATCCTGACGTGTGGATGCAGGCGATCGCGCAGTTCGAAATGCCAGTGGGCTTGCGCTTCGGGGAATGACTCGAAATCCATCAGGTGGATGCCAACCACCGGTTTCAGGTCACTGTAGTCATCGCCCTTGTGCAATTGCTGGCCGAGGGTGCGGGCCAGGTAGTAGAGGCTGCGCAAGCTGTAGTCTGCATGGCGGCGCACCTGCATCTCGATGTTGTAGCGGTGACCTTGCGGGTCGCGGGCGAGGATATCCAATACGATGAATTTGCCATGCAACTCGCCGGGCTCGATGTTCGGATTGAGGATTTCCAATACTTCGATGGGGGGCGCGGCACTGCGCACGGCGTTGATCAGGTCCGCCAATATCTCCGGCGCCCCCACGAAGAGCCGCTTGAAGACGAAGTCGTTCTTGGGATCGAGTAGGGCTGTCATGGCAGTGTCCCTGCTGCAGTGGGCCGTTCGAACCTAAGTGGCAAGCAGGGACGGGGCAAATGGAAAAGTCCGGAAACGAGAACTGCATCACGCTATGCACGAGCATTTCGGAACAATTACCCAAAAGTTAATAATCACCCGCCCTGCTTGATTGATGGCACCCGAGCCGACTTTCTAAAGTGCGCTCCACATAGCGGAAACAGTGGAGTCGTCATGACAACAACAATATCCCCACCGCCGCAATGGTCGCGGCGCCGTGCCGAGAAAGCACGACGGATCGATCAGGTACGCGCGCTCGCCGATGGTGTGGTCCTGCCCAGTGACAGGATCGTCGCCGCACTCGAAGCCCTGATCGCCCCCGGTGATCGTGTGGTACTGGAAGGCAATAACCAGAAACAGGCGGACTTCCTCTCCCGCTCTCTGGCCAAGGTCGATCCGCAGCGCCTGCACGATCTGCACATGATCATGCCCAGCGTCAGTCGCGCCGAACACCTCGACCTGTTCGAGCGTGGCATCGCGCGTAAGCTCGACTTCTCCTTCGCCGGTCCGCAGAGCCTGCGCATCAGCCAGTTGCTGGAAGACGGGCAATTGGAAGTCGGCGCCATCCATACCTATATCGAACTCTATTCGCGGCTGCTGGTGGACCTCATCCCCAACGTCGCGCTGGTCGCCGGCTTCCAGGCCGACCGCCACGGCAACATCTACACCGGGCCAAGTACCGAGGACACCCCGGCACTGGTCGAGCCGACCGCCTTCAGTGACGGCATCGTCATCTTCCAGGTCAACGAGATCGTCGACGAACTGCCCCGCGTGGACATTCCGGCCTCCTGGGTGGACTTCGTGGTGGTGGCGGACAAGCCCTTCTACATCGAGCCGCTGTTCACCCGCGACCCGCGCCACATCAAGCCGGTGCACGTACTGATGGCGATGATGGCGATCCGTGGCATCTACGAAAAGCACAACGTGCAGTCGCTCAACCACGGCATCGGCTTCAACACCGCCGCCATCGAGCTGATCCTGCCGACCTACGGCGAGAAGCTCGGGCTCAAGGGCAAGATCTGCCGCAACTGGACCCTCAACCCGCACCCGACGCTGATTCCCGCCATCGAGACCGGCTGGGTCGAGAGCGTGCACTGTTTCGGCACCGAGCTGGGCATGGAGGACTACATTGCCCAGCGCCCGGACGTGTTCTTCACCGGCCGCGACGGCTCGATGCGCTCCAACCGCATGATGTGCCAGTTGGCTGGGCAATACGCGGTGGACCTGTTCATCGGCGCCACCCTGCAAGTGGACGGCGATGGCCACTCCTCCACCGTCACCCGTGGCCGCCTGGCCGGCTTCGGTGGCGCACCGAACATGGGCCATGACCCACGCGGCCGTCGCCACAGCACCCCAGCCTGGCTGGACATGGCCACACCAGGTGGCGAAGGCCCCGTGACCCTGCTGGAGCGCGGCAAGAAGCTGGTGGTGCAGATGGTCGAAACCTACCAGGAAGGCGGCAAACCCACCTTCGTCGAACGCCTCGACGCGGTCGACGTGGCGAAGAAGGCCGGCATGCCGCTGGCGCCGATCATGATCTACGGCGACGACGTCACCCACCTGCTGACCGAGGAAGGCATCGCCTACCTGTACAAGGCCCGCTCGCTGGAAGAGCGCCAGGCGATGATCGCCGCGGTTGCCGGTATCACCAGCATCGGTCAGCGCCACGATCCGAAGGACACCGCACGCATGCGCCGCGAGGGTCTGATCGCGCTGCCGGAAGACCTCGGCATTCGCCGCACCGATGCCAGCCGCGAACTGCTGGCGGCGAAAAGCATCGCCGAACTGGTCGAGTGGTCCGGTGGCCTCTACAACCCGCCAGGCAAATTCAGGAGTTGGTGATGAGCGCACTGATCGCAACCCTCCCCACTGACGGGCCAACGTCTCGTCCGCGCCTGAGAACCCAGGCCTCGCCCAGCCTGGCTGAACGCCTGGCCGACCTCGCCGTGCAGGCATTGCTCGACGAGGCCAACCTGTCGCCCAAGCCCGGACTGGTCGACCGGCGCGGCAGCGGGGCGCACGACGACCTGCACCTGGCGCTGATGATCGACTCGGCACATTCACTGTGGCCGACCTTCCGGGCCATGGCCGAGGCGGCGCAGCAACACACCGCTCTGGACAGCGCCCTGCGGGCTACCGTGGGCCGGCTCGGTCGCGAAGGCGAAACCCGTATGCTGGGCGTGACCGGCGGCGTGAATACACACCGAGGGGCGATCTGGGCCCTGGGGCTGTTGAGCAGTGCCGCCGCCATACGCCCCGATGACCTTGAACCCACCGCCGTCGCTGCACGGGCCGCAACACTGGCAAGGCTGGATGATCCCGCGCTGCCCGTGCGACAGGGCAGCCATGGCGCCGAAGTACGGCGCCGCTACGGTGTCCCCGGCGCACGCGAACAGGCTCAGCAAGGCTTTCCCGCCGTTATCCAGCACGGCCTGGTGCAACTGCGCCGCAGCCGTGCCAATGCGGCGGGTGAGCAGAACGCCCAGCTTGATGCCCTGCTGGCGATCATGACCACCTTGCCCGACACCTGCGTGCTGCACCGCGCCGGCATGGCCGGCCTGAACAGCATGCAACAAGGCGCGCGCAAAGTGCTGCAGGCCGGTGGCTGCGCACAACTGGCCGGCCGTCGCCAACTGCGCGAACTGGAGCGCGACATGCTGGCGCTGCGCGCCTCCCCTGGCGGTGCCGCCGACCTGCTGGCCGCCACCCTTTTTCTCGACCGCCTGGCACAGATGCCGGCGCAGACTGGGAGATCGTGAACATGGAAACCCTGTCCTTCGTCTTTCCCGCTGGCGAACCGGCCAAGGCACGCGCCCTGGTTGGCTGCGTCGGCTCCGGCGACCTCGAAGCCCTGCTCGAACCGGGCGAGAACGGCAGCCTGAAAATACAGGTGGTGACTTCGGTGAACGGCAGCGCCTCGCGCTGGCAACAACTCTTCGAGCGTATGTTCGAAGAGCAGCGTCCACCGGCGCTGAACATCGATATCCATGACTTCGGCGCCACGCCAGGCGTGGTACGCCTGCGCCTGGAACAAGGGCTGGAGGAGATCGGCCATGACCAATAACAGCGCCCTGCTGCAACGCCGCAGCTTCGTCGAACTGGGCGCGCGCCAGCGAATCCAGGCACTGCTGGACAGCGGCAGCTTCCGCGAACTGCTCGATCCGTTCCAACGCATCATGTCGCCCTGGCTCGCAGCCCAGGGCGTGGTGCCCCAGGCTGACGACGGCGTGGTCATCGCCAAAGGCACCCTGGACGGCAAGCCTGCCGTGGTCGCCGCCATCGAAGGCAACTTCCAGGGCGGCAGCATGGGCGAAGTGGGCGCGGCGAAGATCGCCGGGGCACTGGAGCTGGCAGTGGAAGACAACCGCCAGGGCATTCCGACCCTCGCCATCCTGCTGCTGGAAACCGGTGGCGTACGCCTGCAGGAGGCCAACCTCGGGTTGGCTGCCATCGCAGAGATCCACTCGGCCATTGTCGAGTTGCGCCAGTACCAGCCGGTCATCGGCCTGATCGCCGGCAGCGTCGGCTGCTTCGGCGGCATGGGCATCGCCGCCGGACTGTGCAGTTATCTGGTGGTCACCCGCGAAGCCCGCCTGGGCCTGAACGGGCCACAGGTGATCGAACAGGAGGCCGGCGTCGAGGAATACGACTCGCGCGACCGCCCCTTCATCTGGAGCCTGACCGGTGGCGAGCAACGCTACGCCAGCGGCCTGGCCGACCGTTATGTCGACGACGACGTACAGGCGATCCACGACGAGCTGAGCGAACTGCTGCGCCAGGGCAAGCCCGCGCTGGAACGCAGCCGTCGCCATGCCTGGTACCTCGAACGCCTGCAAGCCATCGATACATCCACCCAGGCCGACGGCGCCGGCGTCAGGCTGGCCTATCAAGGAGCGCGCCCATGAGCACACAGCAACAGCAACGCGGTCTCAACTGGTTCCAGGCACTGGCCGGGCAAGCACCCTGCATCGAAGGCCTGCCCGCTTCGCTGCGGGTCGCCGACAGCACCCTGGACGGCCAGCCGGTGCGCTACCTGGCGGTGGTACCCGATGCCGAGAACCCGTTTCCACGGGCACGCAATGGCGAAACCGGCCTGCTGGAAGGCTGGGGCCTGGGCAAGGCTGTGGATCAGGCCATCGAAGCCGATGCCAGCGGCTCGCAGAAACGCGCCCTGATCGCCATCGTCGACGTCCCGAGCCAAGCCTATGGCCGCCGCGAGGAAGCCTTCGGCATCCACCAGTCCCTGGCAGGCGCCGTTGATGCTTACGCCCGGGCGCGCCAGGCGGGCCACCCGGTCATCGCCCTGCTGGTCGGCAAGGCCATGTCCGGCGCCTTTCTCGCCCACGGCTACCAGGCCAACCGCATGATCGCCCTGCGCGACCCGGCGGTGATGGTGCATGCCATGGGCAAGGAGTCGGCGGCGCGCATCACCTTGCGCAGCGTCGAAGCCCTGGAGGAGCTGGCGCGGCAGATCCCGCCGATGGCCTATGACATCGACAGCTACGCCTCGCTCGGACTGCTCTGGCGCATCCTCGATGTACGCCAGCCAGGGGCCGCCGATCTGGAACTGGTGCGCAAGACACTGGCCCAGGCACTGGACGATATCTATCACCACACACGGGACCTCTCCAGCCGCCTGAACGCTGCCAACCGCGCATCGTCGCGCCTGGTGCGCGAGCGCCTGCGCGAGCAGTGGTAGCGCCATGTACCGCCCGCACGATCTGCTCTGGGGGTGTCATGCCCGGCACCTGCCGGAAGATGCGCCCGCCTGGTGTCGCACGGTGCTGGAAACAGCACCACCGGTCGTCGTGCGGCGCGCTCCCGCTCGCGACGGCCTGGTCGCCGTAGGCCTGCGGGGTAACAGTCGCGGCGAACGCCTGGCATTCTGGATGCCCCTGGCGGATATCTCGCGTAGCCTGATGCCGGAGCAACTACGAGCCTGCGGCGATCGCCCGCGTGACTTGCCGGTGTGGCATGCGGCACGCCTGGCGCGGACAGTCCTCGACCGTATCGGGCTGGCCTGGGGCATTACCGGCAGCGCCGCCTTCGAACTGGCCAGCGGGCAGGTCGTCACCCATACCGGCAGCGACCTCGACCTGCTGCTGCGCACCGAACGACGCCTGCCACGCACCGTCGCGCAAACACTGCTACAGAGCCTGCGCAATACCGCCTGCCGCATCGACGTGCAATTGCAGACCCCCGCTGGCGGCGTGGCCCTGGCGGAATGGGCCGGGCAGGCGGGCCGGGTCATGATCAAGACCTGCGAAGGGCCAAGACTGAGCACCGACCCCTGGGAGGATTGCCCATGAGTACCCTGTTCGCGTTTCCCGGCCAGGGCGCGCAACGTGAAGGCATGTTGCGCGACCTGCCACATGACTTTCTCGACCATTGCAGCGCCGTGCTGGGCGAGCCGGTCGAACGGCTGGACAACGCCGAGGCCCTGCGCTCGACCCGAGCCGTGCAACTCTGCCTGCTGATCGCCGGTGTCTGCGCGGCACAACGCCTGGAACAGGCTGGCGTGCTGGAAGGTTACGCGGCCGGGCTGTCGATCGGCGCCTATGCCGCTGCCGTCGCGGCAGGCAGCCTGAACTTCGATGACGCACTGCGCCTGGTCGCATTGCGCGGACAGTTGATGCACGACGCCCACCCCACCGGATATGGCATGACCGCCATCCTCGGAATGGAAATCGGCGATCTCGAACCCCTGCTGGAACAGGCACGTGAGCGTGGCCAGGAAATCTACCTGGGCAACGTCAATGCGCCCCGACAACTGGTCGTGTCCGGCGAGGAACAGGCCATGCGCGAGCTTGGCGAAGCCGCGCGCCAGAAGGGAGCCTCCGGTGTACGACGCCTGGCCGTCAGCACCCCGTCGCACTGCCCGCTGCTGGAAAAGGCTGCCGAGGAGCTGGCACGGGCCTTCGACAGCATCACCCTGCGCCCACCCCGGCTGCGTTACCTGAGTGGCAGCAACGCGCGCGCCCTCGACAAACCCGAAGCCATCCGCAGCGATCTGCTCTACAACATGTGCCGCCCCATCGACTGGGCCGGTACGGTGCGCAGTGCCTATGAGCGCGGTGTACGTCTGCAGGTCGAGTTGCCGCCAGGCGCGGTACTCACAGGCCTGGCTCGCCAGACCTTCATCGAAGGGCGCCTGGTCGCCTTCGAAGGCACCCGCCTGGACAGCCTGCTGGCCTTGCTGCGCGAGGAGCAGGATCGCTAGGTGTCATGACCACACGATGCAAGGCATAAGACAGCGGCGCACGTCTGGCGAGTTTTCTGGTCCAACCCTTCACACTCAATCAAGGGAGGCCACACCCATGTCGCTACTCAGCCGCAAACCCACCACCCGTGACGAGATCGAGCGGGAAATCCAGAACCTGACCAGCGCGCTGGAAGAGCTTGGGCACGACGCTGCACATGAGTCGCGCAAGCACTTGGACGGCCTGCGTTCGCGCCTCCAGTCGCTCTGGCAGGAGCACAATCTGGATGAGCATTGTGCCGAACTGTCGCGCAAGACCCGCCAGGTCGGACGCGCGACCAAGGACTGCGCCCGCGAACATCCGGTGGCCACCGTGGCCCTGGTGGCCGGCGCCGTGGCCCTGGTCGGCTACCTGGCCAGCCGCCGTTAAGACCTGTCCAAGTCCTCACGAAGCCGAACCGCCGTAGGGTGCGCCATGCGCACCGCTTTCACCGCCCAGGTGCGCACCCTACACGCCGGTAGTCACTACCGTCACGACCGACGCAAGCGCCGAGCGGCATCCAGCAGCAGGCGCTCGCTGTCATCCCATCCCAGGCAGCCATCGGTTATGGAAACCCCATAGCGCAATTGCCCGGACAGCGGCTGGCAACCCTCGAACAGATGACTTTCCAGCATCACCGCGCGCAGGGCGTCCTGCCCCGCCAGGCGCTGTTGCAGCACACTCTCGAATACCTGGGGCTGGCGCGCCGGGTCCTTGCCGCTGTTGGCATGGCTGCAATCGACCATGATGCCGGCCTCGATCCCCTGCTTGCGCATACGCGCCAGCGCCTCGGCAACGGATGCGGCGTCGTAGTTCGGCCCTTGCTGGCCGCCACGCAGCACCAGGTGCGTGTCCAGATTGCCGGCAGTTTCGATTAGCGCCGGCCGGCCATTGTCGTCGACACCCAGGTGCCGGTGCGGGTGGGCCGCACTGCGCATCGCATCGCAGGCGATGGCGACACTGCCATCGGTGCCATTCTTGAAGCCCACCGGCAATGCCAGGCCGCTGACCATTTCCCGGTGTACCTGCGACTCGCTGGTGCGCGCACCGATGGCCGCCCAGCTCAACAGGTCGTCGAAGTAACCGGCCGCCAGTGGATTCAACAACTCGCTGGCCAACGACAGGCCGCTGTCGAGGATGTCCAGCATCAGCCGCCGTGACAGCGCCAGGCCCTCGGCCATGTCCCCACTGCCATCCAGGTGCGGATCGTAGAGCAAGCCCTTCCAGCCGATGGTGGTGCGGGGTTTTTCCACATAGGCGCGCATCACCAGCAGCAGTTCATCCTCGACCCGCCCGGCCAGACGAGCCAGACGCTCGGCGTATTCCAGGGCACTGTCGCGGTCATGCAGCGAGCAGGGGCCAATCACCACCAGCAGGCGCGGGTCATCGCCACGGATGATCGCGCGGGCGGCATCACGGGCCTCATGCACACGGCGTACGCTGGCGATCGCGGGCGCCAGGCGCTGGCGCAGTTCGGTGGGAGCAGGAAGGGGCAGGCTGACACGTCGGTCTTCGGCACTGACAGGGCATTGCGGCAATGGGGCGGAAACGGCATTCATTCTGATAGTCCTCGGCAGGCGCGGTTCTGTTCCGCGCCCGCCACTAACCTAGTGATCGATTGGGTTCGAGTGGGCGGCAAGCCTGGGTAAATCGCCAGAAGGTGCGGTAGGCAGGGCGGTAGGCAGCGTGGTGTGCGTACATGGTCGAATCCTCTGTTTGCGTGTTCAGCGGGTAAAAAACAAAACCCCCGATCGGGTTGCCGACCGGGGGTTCTGGGAACGTGTCTGGCGGCGGCCCTGGATACGGGGCGCCTGCTCGGGGTATCAGGCGCTCATGCGGCTAAACCAATACCCATAAAAGAAACCACGACCAGCCGCGCGCACGGACACCGCCGAGGTATCGGGGCGAGACATGCAAAGGGCGTTGGACATGGCGATTCTCCTGTGACTGCGAGGCAACTTACCGCATTGGCCAGCACGCTTCAAGCTTGCCAAGCGACCTTTTACTGCAACACAATGCGAAGAATTATCATTTTATAGATGCCTTCATGATGTCTGCACCGCTCCTGCTCAGGCAACGGATTCGCACGCTCTACAGCGAACACCATTGCTGGTTGTCGGGCTGGTTGCGGCGCAAGCTTGGCTGCCCGCATGCGGCGGCGGATGCCTCCCACGATACCTTCCTCAAGCTGCTCGCCTTCGAGGAATTGCCCACGCTACGCGAACCACGTGCCTACCTGCTGGTGACCGCCAACCGTCTGTTGATCAACCAGTACCGCCGCCGCCGTGTCGAGGAAGAAACCCTGCGCAGCATGGCAATCCTGCTGGAAGACCAGGATCAAGCAGGACCGGAGCACCTGTATGCGACCCGCCACCTGCTGGAGCGGGTGTTGCTGATGCTCTGCGAAGAACTGGACGAGAAACCACGCCGAGCCTTCCTCATGGCCCGGGTCGACGGCTTGTCCTATGCACAGATCGCGGAACAGCTCGGCGTCTCGACCAGCAGCGTCAAGCAGTACCTGGCCAAGGCCCTGGCCCACTGCCACGCCCGCCTCCTGCCGGAGGCATCGAGCGATGTCTGAGCTGGACCGTATCCGTGAAGAGGCCGCCACCTGGCTGGTGCGTCTGGGCGATGAACAATCGGCCGAAACCCAGGACGCGTGCCACACCTGGCGCCAGGCGGACCCACGCCACGAGCAGGTATACCGTCAGATGGAAATGCTCTGGAACGGCTTGCCCCCTTCGACACCGACAAGACCGGGCAAGCGCATCGCGACCTCGCTTGCCGTCCTCGCGGTGTTGCTGGCCGGCGCCTATACCGTGCAGCCCGCGCACTGGCTGGCCGACCAGCGCACGGTCCTCGGCGAGGTGCGCCAGATTACCCTGGAGGATGGCAGCCGGATCACCCTGGACAGCCGCTCCGCCATCAATATCCACTACGACGAGCGGGAGCGGCGTATCGAGTTGCTGCGGGGCGAGCTGTTGGCCGAAGTCCGCCCCGACCCACAAGCCCGGCCGTTCCGGGTGGTCAGCCGGGACGGAACGGCACAGGCACTGGGTACTCGCTATCTGGTCCGCCAGGAGACGGACAGCAGCCTGGCCCAGGTGCTGGAGTCGAAGATACGGGTCAGCCCGGAGCGGGATCCACAGCAGGCCGTGACCGTCGAGCAAGGCCAGCGCCTGCGCTTCGACCGCGAGCGCCCAGGCCGGCTGGAAGCCGCCGAGAGCGATGCGGATGCCTGGACCCGGCATCGCCTGGTCTTCCGCGATGTCCCTCTGACCGAAGTGCTGGAAAGCCTGGAGCGCTATCGTCCCGGCTGGTTGAGCGTCGATACGCAAGCCATCGCCACCTTGCGCTTCACTGGCGTCCTGCCCAGCAATGATACCGATGCCGCCCTGCAGACCCTGGAGCGCAGCCTGCCGATCCGCGTCCGTACGCTCACACCCTGGCTGGTACGCGTTTCTCGCTGATCGCGAAAAAAATCAGGCATCGACTGCCCGTTTCACGCCCAGCCCGGTCACTCCACATGAACACCTTTTTCATTGTGGAGCCTCCATGACCTACCCCCGTCTACTGCGCCTCGGCGCCCTGGCATTCGCCCTGCAGTTGGCCACTCCGGCGCTGGCGGATGATGCGCTGTTCGAACTGAATCAGCCCAGCCTGCCCCTCGACCGTGCCCTGACCGAACTGGCCGCACGCACCGGCGACATCATCGGGGCCGACGCCAGCCTCCTGTCAGGTCACCATGCGCCTTCGCTGAAGGGCCGCTACAGCACCGGCCAGGCGCTGCAGCAGCTTCTGCGGGACAGCGGCCTGTACGCGATCCCGATCGGAGAAGGCCGCTGGAGCATCCAGCCGTTGAGCGCACCCGGCAGCGCCATGGAGCTGGGTGCGACCAGTATCACCGGCCAGGGCCTGCAAGGCCTGTCGACCACGGAGGGCACCGGCTCCTACACCAGTGGCTCGAGCAACAGCGCGACCAAACTGAACCTGTCACTGCGCGAAACGCCACAGTCGATCAGCGTGATGACCCGCCAGCGCATCGAAGACCAGAACCTCAGTCAGTTGACGGACGTCATCCGCCAGACGCCGGGCCTGAGCGTCAGCGCCAACGCAGGCGGCGGGAGCAGCTTCAACAGCATCTATTCCCGGGGCTTCACCGTCGAGAACTTCCAGGTCGATGGCGAGCGCCTGCTCAACAGCGGCTACAGCGGCATATTCCAGAGCGCGGACATGGTGCTCTATGACCGCGTGGAAGTGATTCGCGGCGCCACCGGCCTGATGAGCGGAGCCGGTCTCCCTGGTGCGACGGTGAACATGGTCCGCAAGCGCCCGACAGATACGTTCAAGGGCAGCGTCAACCTCAAGGCCGGCTCCTGGGATCACCAACGCGGCGAAGTGGATGTGGGCGGACCGCTGAACGCGAGTGGCAGCGTGCGGGCACGCCTGGTCGGCGCATACCAGGAAAACGATTCATTCGTCGAACGCCTGCACGAACGCAAGAAAATCCTCTACGGCCTGCTCGAAGCCGACCTGACGCCGGGCACACTGCTGACGGTCGGTGCCGACATACAGCACCATGACGCCAACGAGCACGCCCAGATGGGCCTGCCGTTGTTCAACAAGGACGGTAGCCAGGCCCGCTGGTCACGCTCGGACTCAGCTGCCGCGTCCTGGGCCTACTCCAACCGCCATTTCGTCTCGGCCTTCAGCTCGCTCGAACAGCGCCTGTCGGAGAACTGGAAAGCCAAGCTGACCCTGAACCGGGCACGCTACGACTACGACGAGATGCTCGGCTTCGCCAATGGCGGCAGCGTGGACCCTGCCACCGGACAAGGCGTGACCCTGTATATCGGCCAGTGGCAGGCCAAGCCTGTGCAGACCGGACTGGACCTGAACGTCAACGGCTCCTTCGAGTGGTTCGGGCGCGAACACGATGCGGTGTTCGGTTACTCGCATCAGCGCACACGCTACAAATCCAACGGCTACCCGTTGTGGTACTACGCCGGCTGGGTCACCACCATCGATAACATCTACCAGTGGGATGGAAAGACACCCGGCCAACCGGTGATCCCGGCCACCAGCCGTACCAGCCAGCAGGAAACCCACAGCGCCGGCTACGCCAGCGTGCGCCTGCGCGCCACCGACGACCTCTCGGTGATCCTCGGCGCCCGTGTCAGCGACTGGAAAGACCGCGCCGACCGCACCAACCTGGTCAACGGTGCCGTCACCCATACCCGCCGCGGTGAGACAGGCGTCCTCACGCCCTACATCGGCCTGGTGCAGGACCTCGACGAACACTGGTCGGTGTACGCCAGCTACACCAGCATCTTCAAGCCACAAAGCCGGCGTACGCTGGAGGGCAGCTACATCGACCCTCTGGAAGGCGTCAGCTACGAAATCGGCAGCAAGGCCGCCTTCCTCGATGACCGCCTCAACCTCGCCATAGCGCTCTACCAGATAGAACAGGACAACCTGGCCGTCTCCCTCGTCGGACAGTCCGCCCCTGATGGCAGCCAGGCCTACCGATCCGAGTCGGGCACCAAGACCCGTGGCCTCGAACTGGAGCTGTCAGGTGAGCTGACAACGAACTGGCAGGCCAGCGCCAGTTTCAGTCGCAATATCGTGCAGGACAGCAAGGGCAAGGCACTCAACACCAATATCCCGCAGAACACCCTGAAGCTGTTCACTCGCTATGAACTGCGCGGCATCGGCAATGGCCTGACTGTCGGCGGCGGGGTCAATTGGCAGAGTGAAATCTTCAATGAAAACGCCGGACCGGCCCGCGTACGCTTCAGCCAGGAAGACTATGCCGTGGTGGATGCGTTCGCCCGCTACCCGCTGACCTCGCAACTGACGGCAACGCTGAATCTGAACAACCTGCTGGACGAGAAGTACTATGCCAGCACTGGCTCCAGCTATTACGGCACGCCGCGTAATGCCACGCTCGGCTTGCGCATGGAATTCTGAGGACCAGGCCTTCAAGCGCCTCTGGCCGGGCGAATATAGAGGGGGAGGCGTGACGACCTGCCCCTCTTCTCCAATGCCCCATTCTCTGCAGCAGGTACCCATATCCCCTGACAGGAGATACCCAGCCTGTCAGGCCGGACGTTGGGCGTAGGTCGGGATATCGCTTGTGCAGTCGTACCACTCAGCCTTGTCGGCGTGGAATATCTGCATCTGCGGTTTGGCCGGCAAGGGTGTGTCCAGGGTGCCGATGCGCAGCCGGAGGATGTCCGGTGGACCCACGCGCCTGCTGTAGAGCGGCGACGCGCAGGTGCCGCAGAAGTAGCGCAGCACACCGGGCGAGGACTCGAAGCTGCGCAGACTGCCATCGCGATCCTGCAGGCTCAGCGCCTCGGCATCGACCTGCGCCGCAGCAAGAAAGGCACTGCCATTGGCCTTGCGGCAACGCGAACAGTGACAGAAGGCGACCGGCCCCAGCTCACCATCGACATGGTAGGTGATGGAGCCGCACAGACAACTGCCTCGATGCATGATCGTTCTCCGGATAAATGCGTCGGCACAGCGGAATCGCTACACTGCGCCGACCATTTTAGAGCGACGGGCTACAGGCGGAAACGCCCCAGCAGCACCTGCAACTGCCCGCCCAGGCGAGCCAGTTCGACCGACGAAGCGGCCGTCTCTTCGCTGGCTGCGGCGGACTGCTCGGCGACATCGCGCACGTTCAGCACGCTGCGATTGATTTCCTCAGCCACCGAACTCTGCTGTTCGGCAGCCGTGGCGATCTGCTGGTTCATGGCCTGGATCTGCGACACCGTCCGGGTGATCGCATTCAGCTCGTCGCCGGCATTGCGCGCCAGGCCGACGGTCTCACCGGCCATGCGGCGACTGCCTTCCATCATCACCACGGCTTGCTGCGAACCCTGTTGCAGGCTACCGATCAGCTCTTCGATTTCCGCCGTCGACTGCTGGGTACGACTGGCCAGCCCACGCACCTCGTCGGCGACCACGGCGAAACCACGCCCGGCTTCACCGGCACGCGCGGCCTCGATGGCGGCATTGAGCGCCAGCAGGTTGGTCTGCCCGGCGATCTCGTTGATCACTGTCAGTACGCTGCCGATGCGCTCGCTCTCCTTCGACAGCACGTTCACTGCCTCGGCGGAACGGTCGATTTCCTCGGACAACCCGCCCATCTGGCGCACCGCCTGGCTGACCACCGCACTGCCCTTGACCGCCTGCTCGTCGGCCAGACGCGCCGCGTTAGAGGCCTCTTCGGCATTGCGCGCGACCTCCTGCACGGTTGCAGCCATTTCGTTCATTGCCGTAGCGACCTGATCGGTCTCCACCTTCTGGCTGTTGACCCCGGCGCTGGTCTGCTCGGTGACCGCCGACAGCTCTTCCGCCGCCGCCGACAACTGTGTCGTGACCTCGCCCACCTGGGACAGCACCTCGCGCAGGCTGCCGCGCGCCTGCGACAGCGCGCCCAGCAACTGCCCGAACTCATCGTCCCGCGCCTCGACCGGCACATCGCTCAAGTCGCCCTCACCGACACGCCGGGCAATGCCCACCGCCTGGGCCAGAGGCTGGGTGACCTGGCGCGTCATCAACCAACTCACCAACGCACCGAACAGCAGCGCGCCCAACGCCAGGCCGATCGTCAGCAGACGTTTGCCGTCGGTTTCCTCCAGTTGGCGCTGCATCTGGCGTTCCTTGATTGCATTGGCGGCACCGAAGGACAGGTCGAAGTCCTCGGCCATCTGCTGCCGCAGCGACTCGCGCGCCTCGGCAGTCGCGGCCAGTTGCCGTACCAGCGTCAGGTAAACGCCCATCTGCTGTGTGGAGCGGTCCAGCAAGGCACGTTCCGCACTGCTCAAGCGTGGCGACAGGCCTTCGGCCAGCCCGGTGAACACCTGATAGCCCTCTTCGACCCGCGCCAGGTTGGCCGCGGTTTCGTCGATCAGCAGGGCACGTACACGGAAGCGGATCTCACGCAGGCTGCGATTGAAGGCCGAGACCTGTACGGCCGTGGCCGCCAGTTCCGGCTCGATATACGCCTGCAAGAGTCGCTGGCTGTAGGACTGATCCAGCTCGTCCGACGCGGCCAGGGAATCGTTCGCACTGGCGGTCCAGGACGCGCGAATATCCTGCCGGGTCTTCAATACGGCCAGCAGTTGCTCGAAATGCTCCTGGTACTGCCCCATCTCGCGGAAGGCTGTGTTGAAGTGTTCGGCGTCGTACTGCCCGGAGAACAGTGCCTTCTCACGCTCAGCTGTCGCCTTGAAGCGCGCCATACTGGCTAAAAGCTCATCGGCATGGCGTTGCTCGGACGTCTGCTCGAAGCGTACCCGCGAATAGCGGATGTCATTGGCATCGTTGACCATCGCGGTCAGCACATCGAGCTTGTGGCTGCGCTCGCTCAGCACGCTCAGGGTGGAAATGCCTGTCCAGGCCATGATGACCGTCAAGAGCAGGACTGCGGCATACCCTGCCGACAGCTTCAGACCTACCGGTATATTCTTCATTACATCCCCCAACACCGCCGTGGCGGCCCTTGTTGTTCTTATGTCATGGCTGGGTTATCGGCCAGGAGTCGCATCACTCTAGGAGCAGCGACCCTCGCACCGCAATCGCCGCGCAGTATTTTTAACTATCGTTCATATGGCCAGCAGGTTGCTGCTGGGTGATACAGTGGATATTGCCGCCACCCAGCAGGATTTCACGTCCCGGCAACATGACCACTTCACGCTCGGGGAACAGCCCCTGCAGCATCCGCCGCGCAGGCTCATCGCAAGGATCGCCGAATGCCGGTGCGATGATGCCGCCATTGACGATCAGGAAATTCACATAGGAACCCGCCAGCAGAGTGGCCGGATCGCGAGGCTGGGTTCCGGGTACCGACAGCACGCTGGCGCATTCATCGCGCGTCGCATACAGCGGCCCGGGAATCGGCATGCGATGTACCGTCAGGGCGCGCCCCTTGGCATCGGTCTGGGCCTGCAACACCGCCAGGGCCGCCCGGCAGCGCTCGTGGTTGGGATTGCGCCGGTCATCGGTCCAGGCCAGCAGGACTTCCCCCGGCCGCACGAAGCAACAGAAGTTGTCCACATGGCCATCGGTCTCGTCGTTGTAGAGGCCGTGGGGCAGCCAGATCACCTTGTCCACCGCCAGGTGATCGCGCAGCACCTGCTCGATGCCTTCCCGGTCGAGGTGTGGATTGCGATTGGGATTGAGCAGGCATTCCTCGGTGGTGATCAGCGTCCCCTCGCCATCGACATGGATGGCACCGCCCTCCAGCACGAAACCGTCCGTGCGATAGCGCCGGCAACGCTCGATGGCGAGCACCTTGCGCGCCACCTGGTCATCGTTCTGCCAGGGCGCATACAGCCCACCGTCATGCCCTCCCCAGGCATTGAAGGTCCAGTCGATACCCCGCACCTCACCGCTGGCGTTGCGCACGAAGGTCGGGCCGGTATCCCGTGCCCAGGCATCGTCGTTGCTGATTTCCACGACACGGATGGAAGGGTGATCGAGCTGTGCGCAGGCCTGTTCGTACTGCTGTGCCGAGGCGCCGACGGTGACCGGCTCGAAGCGTGCGATGGCACGTGCCACCGCGGCGAAGGCGACCTGCGCCGGGCGTGCCTGCGAGCGCCAGTTGTCCGGCCGCTCGGGCCAGATCATCCAGACCTGCCGTTGCGGCTCCCATTCGGCAGGCATGCGAAAGCCATCGGCGCGAGGTGTGCTCATCAGCATGTTCAGGACTCCAGCGAACCGTCGAGGGTCTTGATCGGCCCATAAAGGTTCGGACGCCGGTCACGGAACACGCCCCAGGCGCTGCGCGTGTGCTCCAGCGCATCGAGGTCGAAGGCCTGCACCAGAATGCCCTCCTCGGTCTCGCTCAGTTCGGCGACCTTGGCACCGAACTGATCGGCAATGAAGGACGAGCCATAGAAGGTGATGTCGTAACCGTCCTGCTCTTCACGACCGATGCGATTGCTGGCGATCAGCGGGATCAGGTTGGCGCCGGCGTGGCCCTGCTGCACCCGCTGCCAGTGATCGCGCGAGGTGATGCTGGCATCGTGCGGCTCGCTGCCAATGGCGGTCGGGTAGAACAGCAGCTCGGCGCCGAGCAGCGCCATGCTGCGGGCGGTCTCGGGGAACCACTGGTCCCAGCAGATGCCGACGCCGATTCTGGCGTAGCGGGTGTTCCACACCTTGAAACCGGTGTCGCCAGGATTGAAGTAATACTTCTCGTGGTAGCCGGGGCCGTCCGGAATATGGCTCTTGCGGTAGATACCCAGGTTGCGGCCATCGGCGTCGATGATGACGATGCTGTTGAAGCGCGCCCGCCCGGCCAGCTCGAAGAAGCTGATCGGCAGCACCACCTGCAACTCCTTGGCCAGCGCCTGGAAGTGCGCAATGGCCGGGTTCTCGTCCACCGGCGTGGCCAGTTGCAGGTAGTCCGGATTGGGCTTCTGGCAGAAATAGGGGGTCTCGAACAGCTCTTGAATCAGGATGATCTGCGCGCCCTGGGCGGCGGCCTCACGCACCAGTTTCTCGGCCGTGGCGATATTGGCCTGGCGATCCCACGAACAGGCCATCTGGGTGGCGGCGACGGTAACGATACGGGGCATGGCGATCCTCTTGGCGGCAAGCGGTGGAACGGATATCGAAAGACGACGAAAGCCCGATCCTACGAAAATACCGCAGGCCGTGATAGGGGCAGGCCTCGGGCCATCCCCACGTCTTCGTACGTAATGTTTTGTTAATGGGGTGCGGAATTTTCCGGCCTCATCCGTCTTTCAGGGTAGAGACACAGCATTACCAGCGTGTTTACCCCAGCCACACAGGACGGTGGCTTACCGACAGGGACGTCATCCGTTCGCCAGACGCCCTTTTCTCTCGCAGCTTCCAGCCCCTTGCCCAGGCGATGCTGGCGCGAGCCTTTTGACATCGAGCTTCCCCTGCGAGCGCCGACAGGATGATAATGCAACAGCTTATCATTGATATCGCCGTCGACAGGAACCGAGATGTCAGAGTCCGCCCCAGGCAAACCCGATGTCGAACGCCTCTACCTCGAACACCATCGCTGGCTGCATGGTTGGCTGCGTAGCCGGCTGAACAGCGCCGACGATGCCGCCGACCTGGCCCAGGACACCTTCCTGCGGGTGCTGCGCAAGCGCCAGCAAAGCGCCATCGGCGAGCCGCGCGCCTACCTGCGCACCATCGCCCGGGGGCTGATGATCGACCTCTGGCGCCACCGCGATATCGAGCGCGCCTGGCTGGAGACTCTGGCCCAGGCTCCCGAGCAACTGGCGCCGTCCGCCGAGACCAGCCTGCTGATCATCGAGACCCTGGTCGAGATCGACCGCATGCTCGACGGTCTCCGGCCGCCCGTGCGCCAGGCCTTCCTGCTGGCGCAACTGGAGGGCATGAGTTGCCCGAAGATCGCCGCGCAGATGGGTATCTCGCTGGCCACGGTCGAGCGCCATATCGCCCTGGCGCTGCGCCACTGCTACCGCCTGGCGTTCGAGCAATAGCCATGGCCGACACCGCACTGCCTGCCTTGCCCGGCGACGTCATCGACCAGGCCATCGACTGGGCGATCCGCCTCACCTACAACCAGGCCGACGCCGAGACCCACGCCGCCTTCGCCGAGTGGCTCGCCCTGCGCGACGAACACCGCCTGGCCTGGCAACGCATCCAGACCCTCGGCGGGCGCTTCGCCGGCCTGCCGCCGGAGCTGGCCCGGCAAACCCTGGCCCGGCTGCCCGAAGCGCGCCTGCAACGGCGCCAGGTATTCCGGCTGCTGGGGCTGTTCGCCGCCGTTGGCGCTGGCGCCTGGGGCGCTCGCGAGACAACACCCTGGCAGCGCCTGGTCGCCGACTACAGCACCCGCACCGGCGAGCATCGGCACTGGCGCCTGGACGACGGCAGCCGTCTCGACCTCAACACCGACAGCGCCGTGGCGCTGCGCTTCGATGCGGGGCAACGGCTGGTGGTGCTGCTGCGTGGCGAACTGCACCTGCACAGCGGCCCGGACAACGGCAGCCCGCACCCACGGCCACTGCGCGTCAGCACCCGCGACGGCCTGCTGGAGGCGCTCGGCACACGCTTCTCGGTACGCCTCGACGAACATGCCAGCCTGCTGGGCGTGAGCGAAGGCGCGGTACGCCTGCAACCCCAGGGCGGCGGTAGCACGGCCATCGCCCAGGCGGGAGAAAGCTGGCGCCTGGACAGCATCCAGGCTCGCCGCCTGGACACCCCGGCCCCCAGCGCCAGTTGGCGCGATGGCCTGCTGCTGGCCCGCGGGCAACCACTGGCCGAACTCCTTGCCGAACTGAACCGTTACCGCCATGGCCACCTTGGTTGCGACCCGGCCATCGCCAGCCTGCCGATCAGCGGCAACTTCCAGCTCGACGACATCGACGCCACCCTGCGCTTCATCGCCCAGGCCCACGGCCTGCAACTGCACCGCGTGACGCGCTACTGGGTACGCCTGAGCGCGGCCTGAAGGCCCCGCCTCATACGCCCCGGAAGATAAGAAGATCTATCGCACGCAAATGAGGGGATTTTCATATTCGCCCGGCATGCCTCGGTAACACTCCGATAACTGCCAACGGGAACCCACCTGTGAACACTCGAAAACCTTCCGCCGCACAGCCTGCCGCACTGAAAACGGCGATTCGCCATGCCCTGTTGTGCCTGAGCCTGGGGCTCACCGTGCTGCCCCATGCACAGGCCGCCGAAGACAAGGCCGTCCAGCTCGACATCGCCGCCGGTAGCCTGGATGCGGTGCTGAGCCAGTTCAGCCGCAGCAGCGGCCTGAACATCGCGTTCGACCGGGCCGACCTCGCTGGCAAGAACAGCCCCGGCCTGCACGGCAGCTACAGCACAGCGGAAGCCCTGGCCAGGCTGCTCTCGGGCAGCGGACTGCAGGCCGTTCCCCTGTCGGGCGGTGGATATCGTTTGATCGAACGCAGCAACAATGAAAGCGCCCTGGCGCTGGAGGCGACCAGCATCAGTGCCCAGGGACTGAGGCGCAGCGCTGCCACGGAAGGCACAGGCGCCTACACCACCGGTGAAGTGCAGTCGGCAACCAAGCTGCCCCTGTCGCTCAAGGAGACACCGCAATCGGTGACCGTCATGACACGTCAGCGCATGGATGACCAGCACCTGTCCAGCATCACGGATGTGCTGAACCAGACGCCGGGTATCACCATGTCGCAGGATGGTGGAGAACGTTTCAACATCTATTCCCGCGGCAGTGCCATCAACAATTACCAATTCGACGGCGTCAACACCAGCCAGCAGAACGAGACCCGCAATATGCCCAGCACACTGCTGGACATGGCCCTGTATGACCGCATCGAAATCGTCCGTGGCGCGACCGGACTGATGACCGGCGCGGGGGAGCCCGGGGGGGTGGTCAACCTGATCCGCAAGAAACCCACTCACGAGTTCAAGTCCTACATCAAGGCCAGCATCGGCTCCTGGGACAACTACCGTAGCGAAGCAGACGTATCCGGCCCCCTGACCGAGACCGGCAATGTGCGCGGACGTTTGGTGGTGGCCAAGCAGGACAATCACTCGTACATGGACTGGTACGACCAGAAGCGGGAGATCCTCTATGGGGTCGTCGAGGCGGACCTGAGCGAAACCACCCTCGTGCGCTTCGGCGTCGATTACCAGAAGTACAGGTCGGCCGGTTCGCCAGGCGTTCCGCTGCTGTTCACCAGTGGCAAGCAGACGGACTTCTCACGCTCCACCACGTCTGGTGCCCGGTGGATGTATGACGACATCGAGACGATGAACTACACCGCCACGCTGGAACAGCAACTGGCCGATGACTGGATGCTCAAGGTCGCCACCAACTACATGGACGTCGACCGTGACGCCGACCTGGGCTGGTACCGCAGCACCTCTGGCGTCTCCTACCTGAACGAAGCCACCGGTGTGGCCAGTGCCGAACGGGCGAAGATCTCCGCAGAGCAGCTCCAGCGAGGCGTGGATGTGAACCTGCAAGGCACCTATGAACTGCTGGGGCGCAACCACGACCTGGTCGTCGGGTACAACTACTCGGACTACGAGAACAACCATGACTCACTGAGCGGCGGCAACACCAACTTCAACTTCTACACATGGGACAACTACCTGGCACGCGATAGCTATCGCCCCTCGGTGCTGCTGGATATCACGACCCGGCAAAGCGGGTACTTCGTGGCGAATCGCTTCAACCTCACTGACGAACTGCACCTGCTGCTGGGCGCCAGGGTGTCGAACTACAGCTACGACTACAGCTTCACTTCGCGTATCAGCGGCCTCAACACACCCCGCAAGATGCGTGAAACGGGTGAGGTCACGCCTTACACCGGCCTGGTGTACGACCTGACGCCGGAACAGTCCGTCTACGCCAGCTATACCGATATCTTCCAGCCACAGTCCTCTCAGGACAAAGATGGCCAGGTACTCGCCCCGGTGATCGGCAAGAACTACGAAATGGGCTGGAAAGGCGAGTTCTACAATGGCCGCCTGAATACCAGCGCGGCTGTATTCGTGGTGGAGCGGGACAACTTCGCGGAACTGGACCCTGGCCAGATAACGCCGTCAGGCACATCGGCCTACCGGGCAGTCGACGGGGCAAAGACCAAAGGATTCGACCTTGAAGTTGCAGGCGAGATCGCTCCGGGCTGGAACGTGCAGACCGGGTACAGCCATGCCCGTACCGAAAACGCCAACGGGGTACGCCTGAACACCCAGTTGCCCATGGACACCTTCCGTCTGTGGACAAGCTACCGGCTACCGAACGCGTGGGAAAAACTCACCGTGGGAGGAGGTGTCAGCTGGGATTCGAGCAAATCGCTGACATTCCCCAATATCAACAACGCCAAGGTCAAGGACGACGATTACGCGATTGCCAGCCTGATGGCTCGCTATCAGATCAACCAGCAGCTGGCCGCAACCGTAAACCTGAACAATCTGTTCGATGAAAAATATTACACCGGCATGGCCGGCAGCTACGGCCACTATGGCGCGCCACGCAATGCAACCCTAGACCTCCGCTACGACTTCTAGGCAAACCCTGCGAGCCAACGTCACTCACCCTCCGGATAAGCGATTCTGGCCCGCGAAGAAGTCATCGCGGCGCCCGGCCTCAGCAAGCCTTTCCGGCCCTGGGGCCTGCTTCCTTCCCAACACCCCGCCCCAGTCGGTTGATCCACAGCGACGCAAGGATCACTGCACCGCCCAGGGCCAGGCGCGGCAGGTCTGCATCGCGGTTCCAGATCAGCAGGTTGACCAGCAACCCCGCCGGCACATGCAGCTCATTGAGCACCGCCAGCGTGCCGGCATCCACCCGCACGCTGCCCTTGACCCACCAGAACATGCCCAGCGCGGTGGCGAACAGCCCCATCCACAGCAGCACGCCCCACTGCACCAGGGTGTGCGGCAGCTTGTCGGGGTTGCCGAACAGCAGGAAGGACGGCACCACCAGCACCATCGCCCCAAGGAAGAAATGCCCGAAGAAGCGGTGCAACGGCTGCTCCACCGGGTAGCGCGCCAGCAGCTGGCGACACAGCACTTGGCCGGCGGCGAAGGTGATATTGGCCAGTTGCAGCAGCAGGAAGCCGATCAGGTATTCGCCCTCCAGCCGCTCGAAGCGGATGATCACCCCGCCGCCCACGGCCACCAGCGCCGCCAGCAGCGACCAGGGGTTGAAGCGCCGCGCCAGGGCATCGTCGAGGAGGGTCACGTAGATCGGCGTCAGCACCGTGAACAGCAGCACTTCCGGCACCGTCAGCACCGTGAAGCTGCGGTACAGGCACAGGTAGGTCACGCCGAACTGCAACGCCCCCGCCAGCCAGAAACCCGCCAGCAGCCGCAATGGCAGGCCGCGCCAGAGGGTAAAGGGCAGGAACACCAAAGCAGCCACCGCCACCCGCGCCAGCACGGCGAAATCACTGTCCACCTGCCCCGCCAGGTATTCGCCGATCAGGCTGAAGGAAAACGCCCAGAGCAGGGTAACGAGCAACAAATAGCGCATGGCGCGGCGAACTCCCGGAATACGACAGCCGCGCATCATAGCGCGCTTGAGCGCGGGCAATCCTGTAAAACCCCGGCTTGGTTGGGAATCGAGCGGTGCCTGTTGGGGAGTCTCTTGCAACCGGGTTGGCAAGTGAGTTTGTACTTGTGCATAGAGGCGATTGCGTTGCCCTGAGGTTCGCGGCGTTGCGAGCTCGGTCAACCCCTCTACGAAACACGCATGAACCCATCCATGGGGCTCTTCGTCGGCGTCCCTGCCGACGAAGGTTTCTCCGAGGGGTTGACCGAGCTCGCGGCAAATACCGAAGTGGCCATGGGAAAAAGCATCACATCAGAACAACACCACTCGTCGTTCCCGCGAAGGCGGGAACCCAGGTGCGCAGACTTATGGTCAACGCGCTTTTCTATAGACACCGCTGAAGACGGCTGTGGAATGCCAGGCCCCGTCCCGCCACCTGGCATTCGCACAGAAGCGCCGCTCCTGAGGCCAAGCCGTACGGCTGATTGGCCAGGGACAACGTTGCCAATCCAGCCTCAACCTTCAGATAACGCAATCCCTTTCCAACACCGACTACCTATAAAGACGGTTGAGCCCCGAAAAACCCGCACCTGCTTCATGGGAATTTGCATTCCTTACACTTTCCCGCGCCTTTTCAGCATGAGCGCTTGCCTGACGTTGCCCTTCATGTTTTGATTCCGCGCATTAAATTTCGAACCGAAACTTTTCTATGTCGAAACGCAACACCGCGCAACGCCGCCACACCATCCTCGCCTTGCTCGCCGAGCAGGGCGAGGTCAGCGTGGATGAGCTGTCGCGGCGTTTCGACACCTCCGAGGTGACCATCCGCAAGGATCTCACCGCCCTAGAGAAGAATGGCCTGCTGCTGCGCCGCTACGGTGGCGCGGTGCCCTTGCCGCAGGAACTGATCGGCGACGACAGCCAGCCGGTGTCGAAATACAAGCAGGCCATCGCCCGGGCCGGTGTAGCGCGCATTCGCGAGCATGCGCGGATCATCATCGACAGCGGCACCACCACCGCGGCGATGATCCCGTTGCTGGGGCACCAGCCCGGCCTGGTGGTGATGACCAACTCGCTGAACGTCGCCAACGCCCTGCGCGAAATCGAACACGAGCCGGTGCTGCTGATGACCGGTGGCACCTGGGACCCGCACTCGGAGTCCTTCCAGGGCCAGGTCGCCGAGCAGGTGTTGCGCTCCTACGACTTCGACCAGTTGTTCATCGGCGCCGATGGCATCGACCTGGCGCGTGGCACCACCACCTTCAATGAACTGCTCGGCCTTTCGCGGGTCATGGCGGAGGTCGCCCGGGAAGTGGTGGTGATGGTCGAGAGCGACAAGATCGGCCGACGCATTCCCAACCTGGAGTTGCCCTGGGGCAGCATCCACACTTTGATTACCGACGAGCGCCTCGACGACGAGGCCCGTGAACAGATAACGGCGCGCGGCATCCTGCTGATCTGCGCGACCGTGGAACCCTCCTGAGGAGAACAGCATGTGCGGAATCGTAGGCGCGGTCGCCGAACGTAATGTCACCCCGATCCTGATCGAAGGCCTCAAGCGCCTGGAATACCGTGGCTACGACAGCGCCGGCGTGGCCCTGATCGACGCGGCCCAGCAACTGCACCGCAGCCGTCGCGCCGGCAAGGTCGCCGAGCTGGAGGCCGCCCTCGCCGCCGAGCCCCTGGCCGGCCGCCTGGGCATCGCCCACACGCGCTGGGCCACCCATGGCGCGCCGACCGAGACCAATGCGCACCCTCACTTCTCAGGCAGCGAACTGGCGGTGGTGCACAACGGCATCATCGAGAACCACGAAGCCCTGCGCGAGCAGTTGAAAGCCAAGGGCTACGTCTTCACCTCGCAGACCGACACCGAAGTCATCGTCCACCTGCTGGCGGAAAAACTGAAAACCACCGACGACCTGGGCGACGCTCTCAAGCAGGCGGTCAAGGAACTGCATGGCGCCTACGGCCTGGCCGTGATCAGCACACGCCAGCCGGATCGCCTGCTCGCCGCCCGCAGCGGCAGCCCGCTGGTGATCGGCCTGGGCCTGGGCGAGAACTTCCTGGCCTCCGACCAGTTGGCGCTGCGCCAGGTCACCGACCGCTTCGTCTACCTGGAAGAAGGCGACATCGCCGAAATCCGCCGTGACCGCCTGAGCATCTGGGATGTCGACGGCAAGCGCGTCGAGCGTGAGCAGGTGCAGTACCACGAAGGCGCCGAGGCGGCGGACAAGGGCGAATACCGCCACTTCATGCTCAAGGAAATCCACGAGCAGCCCAAGGTCGTGCAACGCACCCTGGAAAGCCGCCTGGCCGACGACCACGTGCTGGTGCAGGCCTTCGGCCCGCAGGCGGCCGAGCTGTTCGCACGGGTGCGCAACGTGCAGATCGTCGCCTGCGGCACCAGCTACCACGCGGGCATGGTGGCCCGTTACTGGCTGGAAGACCTGGCCGGCATCCCCTGCCAGATAGAGGTGGCCAGCGAATTCCGCTACCGCAAGGTGGTGGTGCAGCCCGACACCCTGTTCGTCACCATCTCCCAGTCCGGCGAGACTGCCGACACCCTGGCCGCCCTGCGCAATGCCAAGGCCGCCGGCGGCTACCTGGCCAGCCTGGCGATCTGCAACGTCGGCACCAGCTCACTGGTGCGCGAATCCGACCTGACCCTGCTGACCCTGGCCGGCCCGGAAATCGGCGTGGCCTCGACCAAGGCCTTCACCACGCAACTGGTCGGCCTGCTGCTGCTGACCCTGGCCCTCGGCCAGGTGCGCGGGCAACTGGACGCCGAACTGCGCGCCGAACTGGTGGAAGAACTGCGCCGCCTGCCGACCCGACTGGGCGAGGCGCTGGCGATGGAGCGCACCATCGAGAAAGTCTCCGAGCTGTTCGCCGAGAAGCACCACACGCTGTTCCTCGGCCGTGGCGCGCAGTACCCGGTGGCGATGGAAGGCGCACTCAAGCTCAAGGAAATCTCCTACATCCACGCCGAAGCCTACCCGGCCGGCGAACTCAAGCACGGCCCGCTGGCCCTGGTGGACGCCGACATGCCGGTGGTCACCGTAGCGCCGAACAACGAGTTGCTGGAGAAGCTCAAGTCCAACCTGCAGGAAGTCCGCGCGCGTGGCGGCGAACTGATCGTCTTCGCCGACGAACAGGCGGCCCTAGACAACGGCGCAGGCACCCACGTGGTGAGCATGCCGCATATCCACGACATCCTCGCGCCGATCCTCTACACCCTGCCGCTGCAACTGCTGTCCTACTACGTGGCCGTTCTGCGCGGCACCGACGTCGACCAGCCGCGCAACCTGGCCAAGAGCGTAACGGTGGAGTGAGAGCAGAAACGGGAATGCAACAAGTGTGGGATGCAAATAAAGTTTCATCCGTACAAATAAAGTATCATCCTTATAAATAAAGTTTCATCCTAAGCCTGCGTCCGCTATGTTGAGGTCATCGACACAGCGGGTGCAGGCTTTCTCATGTCTGGAACATTCAAGGGTCTGACTCAGGCTCAGATTGACAGAAGGCTCAAGGACGGGCGTGGCCAAGGCCAGGGATCGGACCACAAGCCGTTCATCTACACCAGAGATGTATCCTCGCTGGGGTGCTCCCACCGGCTGCCAGGTAGCAAGACCCGACGTCTGCACCATCTTCTATCCGATCTTGAACTGGCTATCTTCCTGACCTTGGATCGGTCTCCCCATGTCACCGATATCCGTGAACAGTTCCCGATGCGGGTCGAAGATACGGTGCGCATCGCAGAGGAGCTTGGCCTGCCTCACGGGCGTTACCAGGGCACTCCGCAGGTACTGACCAGCGACTTCCTAGTGGATTTCGAAGATCCTCAGCGCCCGAGGGTGGCGATTCAAGCCAAGTACAGTGCCGACCTGCAGAAGCCTGAAGTTATCGAGAGGCTTGAGCTTGAAAGGCGCTACTGGCAGGAAAAAGATATTCCCTGGAGCATTGTCACGGAGCGCGAGGTATCCAGGGTGGCATTTGCCAATATCCAATGGCTCTATCCTGCCCATGCTGAAGACGACATCTCTCAGGACGATCTAGGCCATTACCAGCAGCTGTTTTTGTTCGAGTTTCAGCGCTACCCGGATCTGAAGCTGACCGCTATTGCTCAAGCACTGGATACCTCCGGCCAGCTGGAGGCTGGTCAGGCGCTCTATTGGCTACGTCAGTTGCTGGCCCGGCACTACTTCCTTTTCGATCTAGACATCCCTTACCGGGAGCTGAAGCCGAAAGACCTGGTTGCCAGCGTTCATCAACTGAATCAGGAACTGAGCAGTGTTTCCCGTTAATCAGGTGTTCCGGATGGGGGAACTGCGAAAGCGCCTGCTCTGGTCCGGTACCGAGCAGGCCATCTGGATCGATATCGATTCGGACACGGCGTTACCCGAATCGATATTGATTGCAGAGCTGGAGCGTCTGCTCATGGAGAGGGAACTGGAGAGCATTGCCGATCCCTTCGAGGAGACAGTCCTACGGGAGGTAGAGGAAGGTTCCCCTGACCAGCAGAAGCGTGATGAAGCCTGGGCAATGCTGGCGAATTTTGTGCACGATCCCCTGCTTTTCATGCGGCGTCCCAGGGGGCTCATTATCCGAGGCATCATGGAGCGCCATAGCGTTACCAATCAGACGGTGTACAGGTTGCTGAGGCGCTACTGGCAGCGGGGCATGTGCAGGAACGCCCTCTTGCCGGACTATGTCAACTCCGGCGCCCGTGGCAAGCGCCGAACGCCGAGCCAGGCCAAGCTGGGCAGACCCAGGGTGGTGAGGGAGGGGCAAGGGAGCAATGTCACGCCTGACATCGAGCGAATTTTTCGCCGGGTCATCGAGGAGCGTTTGCTCAAGGAAAAGCATCCATCCATTCCTGATGCCTACGCCTCCGGGCTGAACCTGCTCCGTGCCGTTCTACCGGGGCTGCCAACCACCGAGCTGCCTACATTGGGGCAGTTCCGTTACTTCTATGCGCGCGAATATCACTTCACCGACACCTTGCCGCGAAGGATGTCCGCAGTAGATTTTGCCAAGGACTACCGGCCGCTCAGCAGCACATCGACGACCGAGACATTGGGTCCCGGATACCGTTACCAGATAGATGCCACCATCGCCGATATCTACCTGGTTTCAGAACATGATTGCAGCCTTATCGTCGGCAGGCCTGTCGTTTACATGGTGATCGACGTGTTCAGCCGCATGGTGGTCGGTATGTACGTCGGATTCGAGGGACCGTCCTGGATAAGCGCCATGGTGGCATTAGCCAACACGGTCGCTGACAAGGTCGAGTATTGTCGCCAGTATGATGTGGAGATCGATGCTAGCGACTGGCCGGTCAAAGGTTTGCCGGATGTGGTGCTGGCCGATAAGGGCGAACTGAACGGCACCAAGGTGGATGCATTTTCGCAAGCCTTCGGCGTTCGCATCGAGAACGCACCGGCCAGACGCGGGGATGCCAAGGGCATAGTTGAGCGCTATTTCCGGACGGTGCAGGAGCGTTTCAAGCCCTATGCCAGCGGAGTGGTTGAGGACACCACTAGCCGGAAGCGGGGTGGTCACGACTACAGGCTTGATGCCAGTCTGACCTTGCCCGAATTCACGAAGCTCATCATCGCCGGCATCCTCTATCACAACAACTTCCATACCTTGAGCAAATACGACAGGGCTGCAGGGATGCCGGGCGACCTGCCGGCCATCCCGGTCACTCTGTGGAACTGGGGCCTTGCCAACCTGACTGGCCGGTTACGGACTGCTCCTGAGGAACTGGTGCGGATCAATCTATTGCCCCATGAATCGGCCACGGTTTCGGAGTTGGGAATCAGACTATTTGGCTGCTTTTACACCTGTCAGGAGGCACTCAGGGAGGGCTGGTTCCACCGTGGCCAGGGGCGCCGGCCGACAGGGGTAACGGTCGCATATGATCCGCGTAGCGCCGACCACATCTACCTGCGGCCGTCTAATAGTCTCAAGGATTACTGGGTTTGCGATCTTGCCGACCGCAGTAGACGCTTCAGGGGGATGACCTTCTGGGATATCTGGTTGCTGTCCAGAGCGGAACGGCGTAGCGATACCAACGCGGCAGCGGAAGCTTTGGCTGAGAGAGGCAATCTTCTTAAGCGGATCGAGTCCGTCGTGGCTCAGGCCGAGGATGCCAGCCCGATCAAAAAGGGTATGAGCACGAAGGATCTGGGAACCCAGATCCGCGAGAACAAGCAGCAGGAAAAACGCCAGGAACGTCAGAAAACAGCATTCAAACCGGGTAAAGCACAGCAGGAAAAGCCTGCCGAAGTGATCCCGCTGCGGGGTGAGAAGCAGGAAGATTATGCCTACCCAGGTTTCAGTGACCTGATATTCAAGGAGGAAGAGGATGACTGAAGAGTTCAAGTGCGGAGTCATTCCTCTGGCGCGTTACCAAGAGCAGCAGCTTCCCGAGTATCAGGACAATCCGCTCATCAGCGCATTGCCCCCGATTCCAGATCTGCAGGAGGTGGTTGGTCTATTGCAGCAGCTTCCCGGTTTCGATCCGCAGGAGGTGCTTCTGGATGGTCGGCTGAGGGCGCATGCCATTGCCCGCCTGTTGCACGGTTTCTTCCAGCCGCTGAGCCATCACTTGGAGCTGGAGAGCAAGATCAGTCTGATGATTCGTCAGGGCTACATCGGTCGGAATCCGGCCAGCGGTGCTTGGTATGCGCACCTGCAGAATGGCTATCGCCGTGTCGAAGAGGAGGATTTAGATGCGGCGGTGTATCAGAGTGTCTCCTCTACAGCCAATAGCCTGTCGCTGTTCGGCTGCTCCGGTTGCGGCAAGACACGCACGTTGGAGCGGATTCTGGGCATGTATCCCAAAGCCCTTCATCACCCTGATTACAACATTACCCAACTGGTCTACCTGAAGATCGACTGCCCAATTGACGGTGACTTGGATGAGCTGTGCCTGAGCTTCTTCAACGAAGTAGACAAGATCCTGGGTACCCACTATAGCCGTAGCCACGGACGCAAGAAGCTGGGTACTAAACGTCTGCTGGCATCCATGTGCCAGGTGGCCAATCTGCACGCGCTCGGAGTGCTGATCATCGACGAGGTTCAGAACCTCAACGAGGCACGCTCCGGTGGTGCCGAAAAAATGCACAATTTCTTCGTGTCGCTGGTGAACACCATCGGTGTTCCGATCATTCAGGTCGGCACCCACCGAGCCAGCAAGTTCTTCCAGCGCACGTTCCGGGCTGCTCGGCGGGTCTCCGGGTTGGGCAGCATCCGCTGGGACAGGTTGCCTCGGGACGAGCATTGGAAGCGTTTGTTGAAGCGGCTCTGGAAGTACCAGTGGCTGCGAAATGCAGCGCCGCTGGATGACGAACTAGAGGCGACGATGTACGACCTCACTCAGGGGGTCATGGATATCGTCATCAAGCTGTTCGCGCTGGCGCAGATCCGGGCGATAGTGACAGGTGTCGAGTGCATCAAGCCGCTGTTGCTGCGCAGGGTTTTCGAGGACGAGTTCAAACCGGTCCATCCGATGCTGGCGGCCTTGCGGAGCGGTAGGCCCGAACTGATCGCCAAATATGACGACCTGCTGATGCCAGAGATCGAGGGACGGTTGCTGACCCTGACGCGCTCTCTGGATAGCGTCGTCCAACCGAAACCGCCGGCCCCTCCGGTTGATGACAAGGCCAAGCAGCTGGCCATTCTGCTCGATGGTATGGAAATCCCGAGGGACATCGCCATTCCCATGGCCGATAAATTGTTGGCGGAGTATCCGGACATCCCGCTGGCGGCCCTGATTCACAAGGCCACGGCCTACCTCGTGCAGGACGTTCCCAAGAGGCCCGGCATTTCCAGAGTTAAGCGGACGGAGTGGGGGTGCCTATCCGAGGAGGATCTGCGCCGACGTTATGCCGATGGGCCTGAAAGCGAGGCCTATGACAGATTCAAGCAGGCTGGCTTGATCCTCGATCTACGGCCTCTGCTGAAGGCAAGCTGACATGTACTTCCCCAGGCTCTACCCGGATGAACTGCTTTACAGCGGTATTGCCCGGTGCCGGGCACATCTGGGGATCGGCAACCACAAGACTTTGCTGCACATGCTGTTCGGTGACAGCAAGGTTGCCGCGATCACCGATCTGCCCACACACCTGACTGCGTTGGCGAACAGCACGGGCTTGGATGCGGAAGGCATGATCCTGAATCACACGCTGTTCCCGCTCTATGCCCCTTTCATTCCGCAGGAGCGCCGTACCGATCTTTTTCAGGCCATGCTTGCTCCCGATCGGTCGACGATTGGTCTGTCAGGGGCCTCGACGGCCTTGGTCAAGTGGCCCGATTGGCTGCGTTACTGCCCGATTTGCTTTGAAGATATGGCTGCACGCTACGGTGAACCCTACTGGCGCCGTAGCTGGCAGATTCAAGGTATAGATGCTTGTCCCGAGCATGGTTGCCAGCTCCTGAACTCACCTATCCCGTTCCGCCGAGCACAGCGTCATGAGTTTCATCCAGCCTCTCCACGGTTTCTGCCCCGTGATCTTCGTGTGTGTCTCCCAAGCGAAGAGGCTATCAGGCTGGCCAAGGCTGCTATGCAGCTGCTGGCGCTCGGAGAGATGCAGTCGCCTGGCTACGGACGCTGGACCAACCTGTACCGGTACTTGGCTACAGAGTGCGGTGCCAGGCGCGGCAGGCAGGTCAGGGCTGAAGTCATCTGGGAGAAGATCCAGACATCCCATTGCAGGGATTGGCTTGCTGCGAACGGTCTGCTGACATCCGAAGAGCCTCCACCTTGGCTGTTGGCGATGTTCAGAAAGCATCGCAAGGCATTCAGTGCGCTGCAGCATTTGATCGTCTGGACCAGCCTGTGCCCTGGCCAGCATGCTGGCGAACTAATCAGCGAGGCGCAGACCCGCCAGGTCGGCCTTGCCTCCGACCGGTTAGTACAGCTGCTCCCTGCTGAGTTTGAGCAAAAGCAGCAGTACCGAGCCATTTGGCTGCAAGCACTGGCGAATCACGGTGGCGCCAAGGCTGCCAGGCAAGACGGCGTGGGGGCATGTTACGCCTGGCTCTATCGTCATGACCGCCACTGGCTGATGGCTGCTAACCAAGCCAGGCAGCGCCGACAGGGCAACAACAGCCACATTGACTGGCGAGCGCGTGACAGAAGGTTGGTGCGCCTGCTGATTCGGATTGGCAGAGGTAGCGAAGAAGACCTTGGCCTTCCGCGCATGAGTCGCAACTGGTTCCTACAGCAGCTACCCCACCGGGCATCAGTCGAGCACCGTCTCGATCAACTGCCTCTGTGCCGTACCTTCCTGAATCGCTACTCCGAGTCCGTCGGCGAGTATCAGGTCCGTCGCCTGACTACCGCGATACTGGAGGATATACAGACAGGCATAACGTCCAAGCGCTGGGAGCTTGAAAAGCGTTGTGGATTGGAAAAAAGCAGGGTGGCACCACTGACCACTGCGTTCATTCGATTGATAGGAAGATGGATTGAATAGGACAGTATTTCGTCAGATCCCGAACGGATCCAAGTTGCTGGGCGTTGGAAGTTTTTCCAGAGCCCCGATTCCTGCAGCCGAGTGGCGTTTGGCGGCTCTCTTTGAGCGTAACGGTCAGTTGCGGTTGCGGCGATTCGCACAGGAGATGTCGTGTGTCTTGGCCGTTGGTCGAGAGTTTCCTGGCGAAGAGGGCGCTCCTTATCGCTCCAGAGGTTTCAAGAAGACGGTGGTGCTTCCTGCAACAGATACCTGGCAGGAAAGGTCGTTGGGTGAGAGCCCGCGTCTGGCCAGAAGGCTTGCTGCAAATCCTGAGATATCTGTGCAGCGATGCTTTGTGTTCGACGTCGATGGGCTGACCGTCTGGTTACCGAAATTTGAGCTGGCGCGAAAAATGTTCTTTCACGCGGCCTTCCTCGTACGTGCAGCCTTCGTACCGAATGGCTTGGATATGGCCTTCACGCTCTACAGAGAGGGGGATGTTGTTCATATCCATACGCCCCCGAAGACAGGTGCGCCAAGTCAGCTTCTCAAAATCAAGGCATACCGAGACCATTTCAGTTGGTTGCTGCTGAATCAGGATGTGAAACGATCCTTCGAATCAATCTGGCAAAGCCTCAACCAAGGGCAAGAGCGGGCACCGCAAGATCCGGCGTATGCCAGGTGGCAGTTCGACTTTCAGGCACCCCCTTCCCTCGCGGGTACTTCCATGGATGTACGAGGTCCCTTTGATCCGGAAAGCAACGAATTGCTGGTCTGGGAGATTGAAACGCTTCAGGGGCTCCGGTTTGGCCATCGCGGTGATATTTTTTTCCATCACCCTGCGCTCAAGTTACCCGTCAAGGGGGAAAAAGCAGGCTGTGTATCTGTGCCATCAAGAGCTGAAGACGTGGAGGTGGATGTTGACGAAGAGCCTACGGCAGCCAGAGAGCAGAGGTTGATTCATCTACCCGTCGAGGGCTTCACGTTTGATGCTCAGCTGCACACCAAGATTGCCTACAACGGGGAGCGTGCCAACGGTCATGGCAAGAAGGTTGATGACGAGCAATGCCCGAACAAAGAAAGCCAACTCTTTGGCGTGGCTAATCCGTTGAGCGGTGGCAGCATCGCGTCAGGAGAGTTCCAGCAATTGGGCGATGGCACAGGTGATGGGGACGAGCATGAACGGCTTGCGGATCGTTTCTCACTGCTCCGAGATATTCTTGAGCAAATCACCCAAGGGTCAAGAGTCGCGTTGGTATCGCTGGAGGTGAGGCCTCTGCCGCCCGTTCCACGCTGCAGTTACCACATGATCGATCACGAAAATCCACGCTGTTATTTGCTTGCCAAGTTCAAGCTGAAAAACGGTGATCAACGCTACCTTCTGGAAATAGATACCTCAGACAACCGGAAAACCATGTCGACGCGGGTCATGGGTTTCAAAGCAGGTGTTGAGGCAGGGAAATGCATAGACAGGATCTTGAGGGAAACAGTGAAAGCCTCGTTGCGCTGGCCTAGTTCTATGACGAAGTACTGTGAGCCTTTGCACTCCGTACATCACCCGAAAGAAAGCTCATCTGGTACCGAGCGTACCCGGCTGTTTGATTGGAAGCAGCGGATACGCGAGGCCCTGAGCTGAGGCCAAAATGATCCATAAGTTGGCTCTAATGAGGTTGAGCATGAGCCATGCTTTAATCGGGCAAGCCAAGGATTGCATGCCAGGCTTGGTCGGGATTCGGTATCCTCTATACCTTTGGTCACGGGAAAGACGCAGCATGGTGTGCTCTGAAAGCAACCGCTTGGGCGTCAACCGTGCTGATCGGCACAAGGACACCGATTTTGAGCGATTCAAGCATCACCCTCAGCCAGCTGGAGAGCCATCTCTGGGAGTCCGCCAACATCCTGCGTGGCCCGGTGGACGCGGCTGACTTCAAGACCTACATCTTCCCGCTGCTCTTCTTCAAGCGCATCTGTGATGTCTGGGACGAGGAATACGCCGAGATCGTCGAGGAGAGCGGCGACGCCGAGCTGGCACTGTTCCCCGAGTCACACCGCTTCCAGATCCCCGAGTTCTGCCACTGGGAGGACGTTCGGGAGAAGTCGATCAACGTCGGCTCGGCCCTGCAGTGGGCCATGCGCGCCATCGAGCGCGCCAATCCCGACACCCTCTACGGTGTGTTCGGCGATGCCCAGTGGACCAACAAGGAGCGCCTCTCGGATGCGCTGCTGAAAGACCTGATCGAACACTTCTCGCGCCTGCCCCTGGGTAACCGCAACGTGGCATCCGACGTGCTGGGGGATGCCTACGAATACCTGATCAAGAAGTTCGCTGACGCCACTAACAAGAAGGCTGGCGAGTTCTATACCCCACGCAGCGTGGTGCGCCTGATGATCGAGATGCTCGATCCGAAAGAAGGCGAAACCATCTACGACCCTGCCTGTGGTACGGGCGGCATGCTGCTGGCAGCTGTACAGCACGTGAAGGAGCAGCACGGCGACGTCAAACGCTTGTGGGGCAAGCTCTACGGTCAGGAAAAGAACCTGGCCACCTCTGCCATCGCCCGGATGAACCTGTTCCTGCATGGCATCGAGGACTTCCAGATCGTTCGCGGTGACACCCTGCGTAATCCGGCATTCTACGATGTCGACCGCCTGGCCACCTTCGACTGCGTGATTGCCAACCCGCCGTTCTCGCTGGAGAAGTGGGGGGAAGAACTGTGGGGGAGCGATCCCTTTGGGCGCAACTTCGCAGGTGTTCCTCCGTCCGGTTCCGGCGACTTCGCCTGGGTTCAGCACATGGTCAAGTCCATGGCCAAGGGCAACGGGCGCATGGCTGTGGTACTGCCGCAGGGGGCTCTGTTCCGCAAGGGGGTAGAAGGAACCATCCGCCAGAAGTTGCTGGAATTGGATCTGATCGAAGGCGTCATCGGCCTGGCACCGAACCTCTTCTACGGCACCGGCCTGGCCGCGTGCATCTTATTGTTGCGCCTGCGCAAGCCCGAGGCCAAGAAACGCAAGGTGATGATTGCAGATGCCTCGCGCCTGTTCCGCCGCGGCCGGGCGCAAAACTTCCTAGAGCTCGAACACGCCAAGCAGATTCAGGGTTGGTACGAGCAGTTCGTCGATGTACCCGACGCCGTGCGGATTGTCGACCTTGACGAGATCAAGGCCGAAGACTGGACGCTGAATATCTCGCGCTATGTGCTTCCGCCACTGCAGGAGGATATCCCGCCGCTGCCGGAAGCGATTGCCGCCTTCAAGGAGGCGCTTAACCGTTGCCGCGAGGCGGAAGAGCGGCTCGCGCAGGTCATGACTGAAGGAGGATGGTTGCCATGAGTTCAGACCGCCCCTTCAAAGACAACAAGATCATCACTGAAGAAATGGCGAACGTTGCGCGTATGCGATTGAAGGAAAAGTTTGCCCAAATGGAGCAAGAGAAGCCAGGCAGCCCTAAGCGCATCACCCAACAGGAACTGGAAAGCTACCTCTGGGGCGCCGCAGTCCTGCTGCGCGGCCTCATCGATGCCGGCGACTACAAGCAGTTCATCTTCCCGCTGCTGTTCTTCAAGCGCGTCTCCGACGTGTGGGACGAGGAATACCAGTCCGCCCTGCAGGAGTCGGATGGTGACCTGTCCTACGCCGAGTTCGCCGAGAACCATCGTTTCCAGATCCCGGCCGGCGCGCACTGGCGCGATGTCCGCCAGGTGCCGATGAACGTCGGCATGGCCATCCAGAAAGCCATGCGTGACATCGAAGCGGCCAACCCGGAGCTGCTCGACGGCATCTTCGGCGATGCCGCCTGGACGAACCGCGAGCGCCTGCCCGATGAAACCCTCAAGGACCTGATCGAGCACTTCTCGACCCAGACCCTCTCGGTCGCCAACGTACCCGAGGATGAGCTGGGCAACGCCTACGAGTACCTGATCAAGAAGTTTGCCGACGACTCCGGCCACACCGCCGCCGAGTTCTACACCAATCGCACCGTCGTGCATCTGATGACCCAGTTGCTCAAGCCCCAGGCCGGCGAGTCGATCTACGACCCCACCTGCGGCACCGGCGGCATGTTGATCTCCGCGCTCGACGAGGTGAAGCGCTCCGGGGGCGAGTACCGCACACTCAAACTCTACGGTCAGGAACGCAACCTGATCACCTCGTCCATCGCCCGGATGAACCTGTTCCTGCACGGCGTCGAGGACTTCCAGATCATTCGTGGCGACACCCTCGCCGAGCCCAAGCACATTGCCGGCGACCGCCTGCGCAAGTTCGACGTGATCCTGGCCAACCCGCCGTACTCGATCAAGCAATGGAACCGCACGGCTTGGGAGCAGGATGCCTGGGGGCGCAACTTCCTTGGCACGCCGCCGCAGGGACGGGCGGACTATGCCTTCCAGCAGCACATCCTCGCCAGTCTCAGCGACAAGGGCCGCAGTGCGGCGCTGTGGCCGCATGGAGTGCTGTTCCGCAACGAAGAGCAGTCGATGCGCGCCAAGATGGTCGAGCAGGACTGGGTCGAGGGCGTCATTGGCCTGGGGCCAAACCTGTTCTACAACTCGCCGATGGAGTCCTGCATCCTGATCTGCAACCGGCACAAGCCTGCCGAGCGCAAGGGTAAGGTGCTGTTCATCGATGCCGTCAACGAGGTGACCCGCGAGCGGGCGCAGAGCTTCCTCAAGCCCGAGCAGCAGAAGCGCATCCTCGATGCCTGGCTGGCGTTTGCCGACGAGCCGGGCTTTGCCCGCGCGGTCACCCTGGACGACCTCGCCGGCAACGGCTTCAACCTGTCCATCCCGCTCTACGTGAAGCGCCAGAGCAGCAGCGCCTCGGCAGGCCAGCAGGCACAGAGCCTGCAGGACGCCTGGGCCAGCTGGCAGGACAGCGGCCGAGCGTTCTGGCTGCAGATGGATGAACTGGTGGAAACGCTGGATGGGCTGATCGCGCAGGAGAGAGCCGATGCGTAGCGCCGTCGAACTGCTGGACGAGCTTAATGCGGTGGACGAGTCCGCGCGCATCGAGGCCAAGCGTGCCAGCGACATCGGCAAGTCGGTTATGGAGACGGTGATCGCCTTCGCCAATGAACCCGGTCTGGACGGTGGCTACCTGCTGCTGGGCGTGGACTGGTCGCTCAACGATAAGGGCGATACCGTTTACCGGCCTGTGGGCTTCCTCGATCCGGACAAGGTTCAGCGTAATCTCGCCAGCCAGTGTGCCAGCATGCTCAACGTCACGCTGCGCCCGGAAATGCAGCTGGAACAGGTGGATGGCAAGACGCTGCTGGTGGTGTATGTGCCTGAGGCCGACGTCACCCACAAACCCATCTACAAGAAAGCCACGGGCTTGCCGGGGGGCGCCTACCGCCGTATCGGCTCTAGTGACCAGCGCTGCGTGGATGAAGACCTGTGGGTGTTGCGCGGGGAAAGCCAGCCCCTGCATGGCCCAGATTCCAGCGTGCTGTCCGATGCCCGGCTGGATGACTTCGACCCTTCCGCCATTGCCGCCTACCGGCGTGACCGCGCCCGCATCAATCCCCAGGCCGAGGAGCTGGCCTATGGCGACGAGGACATGCTCGAAGCTCTGGGTGCTGTGCGGCGTATGGAGGGAGCGCTGCAGCCGACGTTGGCCGGCATCGTGCTTTTCGGCAAGCCTCTGGCCTTGCGCCGGTTGCTGCCCATGGTGCGCATCGACTACATCCGTGTGCCTGGCACCGAGTGGGTGGAAGACCCGGAAAACCGCTTCCAGTCCATCGACATCCGCAAGCCGCTGCTGCTGGCGTTGCCGCAGGCCGAAGCCAGCATCATCGACGAGTTGCCTAAGGGCTTTCGCCTGCCGGAGGGCCAGTTGCAGAGCGTTCAGGAGCCCATCCTGCCGCGCAAGGTGATCCGCGAGGCGCTGGCCAATGCGGCCATGCACCGCAACTACACCCTGCACAGTCCGACGCAGATCATCCGTTACAGCAACCGCATCGAGATCCGCAACGTCGGCTACTCCCTCAAGGAGCCGGCACAGCTGGGCTTACCCGGTTCACGCCTGCGCAATCCGGCCATCGCGGCGGTGCTGCATGACCTGCACCTGGCCGAGGCCAAGGGCACCGGCATTCGCGCCATGCGGCGGCTGGCGGCTGATGCCGGCCTGCCGCTGCCAGAGTTTCACTCTGATCGCCAAGCCAATGAGTTCAGGCTCACCCTGTTCCTGCACAATCTGCTGACGGAAGAAGACCACACTTGGCTGCGCAACTATGCCGGCAGCAATCTGGGGCCCGATGAGGCCAAGGTACTGATCTATGTGCGGGCCACCGGGGCGGTGGACAACACCGCCTGCCGGGATTTCTGCGGCTCGGATACCCTGACCGCCAGCCAGGTGCTGCGCCGGCTGCGCGACCGTGGCCTGCTGCTCAAGCAGGGGGCGGGTAGCCGCACCTACTACGTGCTGAATTCGGCGGAGCACGCACCTCTGCCAGAAACCGTGCAGCCTGAGCTGCCCCTGGGAATCCCCACAAGCCTAGCGGAGGATGTGGGGATTTCGCTGAATCCCCACAAGCTCGACTCAGGATCCCCACAAGCTCTTGTGGGGATTTCTGCGGAACTGCGGCAACGCATCCAGGTCGCGGGCCAGAAACCGCGTAAGGCCACGGTGCGCGAGCTGCTGCGCGAGCTGTGTGCGCTGCGCCCCTATACCGCCCAGGATCTGTCGCAGATCCTCGGGCGCAAGGACTCCCGCGAACTCACACGCACGCACCTCAAGCCCATGCGCGAGGCCGGCATACTGACGCTGCTGTATCCGGAAAGCGAAAAACACCCCCACCAGGCCTACCGGACGGTGAGAGAAGACAAGGAGCAGGATGCCAATGCCTGAGCAGAACAAGACCCTGAAACCCGGCTGGCGTCGGGTGAAGTTTGGCGATGTGGTGCGACTGTCCAAGGCGCGCAGCCAAGACCCGCTGGCCGATGGCTTCGAGCGTTACCTGGGCCTGGAGCATCTGGAGCCCGGCGATCTGCGTATCCGCAGCTGGGGCAATGTGGCCGATGGCGTCACCTTCACCAACGTCTTCAAGCCCGGCCAGGTGCTGTTCGGCAAGCGCCGCGCCTACCAGCGCAAGGTCGCCGTCGCGGAGTTCGCGGGCGTGTGCTCGGGCGACATCTACGTGCTGGAGAGCAAGGATGCGAGCGTACTGCTGCCGGAGTTGCTGCCGTTTATTTGCCAGACTGATGCCTTCTTCGAACATGCTGTGGGCACCTCGGCGGGGTCGTTGAGTCCGCGTACCAATTGGACGAGCTTGGCGGATTTTGAGTTCAACTTGCCGCTGATGGATGAACAACATCGGATTGTCACGCTTCTCGACTCTATTGAGGAATGCTTGATTTCTTTCGCGGAAGCTGACCTCGCGACAAGAACACTAGAAAACTCACATCTTGAGGATGTATTGGCTTCGGTGTCGGTTGAACGTGTCATTGCGGTCGAAAAACTGGTGCCGCATGGGCCAAAGAATGGAGTCTCTCCGAAAGCAAATGCAGACGAGCGAGGATACCCAACACTCAGCATCGGCGCCGTAAGGGACGGGCGCATAGTGGCAGAGGGCAACACTAAGTACGCAGAGATATCCGAAGCTGAAGCTGCTGCGTTTGAGCTGAAGACGAACGACGTGCTTGTTGTCCGTGGAAACGGGAACAAGCTGCTCGTAGGCAAGAGTGGTCTTGTCGATGCGGTTCCCAAAGGTTGCTTTTATCCAGATCTGCTTATTCGGCTCAAATTTGATAAGGCGATCATCCGGCCCGAGTTTGCAGTTTTACAGTGGAACAGCCAGAGCACACACAATCGTCTGATCTCACGTGCAAAATCCACAAATGGGATCTGGAAGATTAACGGTGCAGATATTCGCCAACACGAGCTCAAGGTTCCAGAAGTAGAAGAGCAGGATGCTCTGCTGGTTGAGATGAGAGCAATTCGAGCCGCTCGCAAGGAAATATCTACCCGCAAGACGGAGGCTCAGAAGTTAAAACAGCATGCGCTCAGGTCGATTGAGAGTGGGGGCGCAAATGGCATTTAACGAATCCAACACAGTTGAAGCCTACGTCCGCGATCTACTCGCTGGCCCGCTCAAGCCCGCCAAGCCGGGTAGCCTCCAGGAGACCGCAGCACCCTACGGTATCGGCAGCAAGGGTATCGGCTGGAGCCATGTCGCTCCTGCCGAGGTGCCGCGCCAGATCCAGGAAGTGCTGGTCGAGCCCTGGCTGCGCGCCGCGCTGATCCGCCTGAACCCGGAGATCGCCGAGCAGCCCGACCGCGCCGACGAGGTGCTCTACAAGCTGCGCGCCATCGTGCTGTCGGTACGCTCGGATGGCCTAATCCGCGCCAACGAGGAAATGACCGCCTGGATGCGCGGCGAACGCTCCATGCCGTTCGGCCTGAACAACGAGCATGTGCCGGTACGTCTGATCGACTTCGCTACGCCCGAGCAGAACCAGTACGTGGTGACCCAGCAGTTCGTCTACCGCGCCGGAGCCACCGAGCGCCGCGCCGATCTGGTGCTGCTGGTCAACGGCCTGCCACTGGTACTGATCGAGGCCAAGACGCCGACCCGCAAGGCGGTCAGCTGGGTGGACGGCGCCCTGCAGGTGCATGACGACTACGAGAAGTTCGTCCCCGAGCTGTTCGTCTGCAACGTGTTCTCGGTGGCCACCGAGGGCAAGGAATACCACTACGGCTCCATCGGCCTGCCAGTGAAGGACTGGGGCCCCTGGCATCTGGATGGCGAAGGCAGCGATGCCCTGCAGCATCCACTGAAGAGCCTGCAGCGCGCCGCCGAGAGCATGCTGCGCCCCCATGTGGTGCTCGATATCCTCGCCAGCTTCACCCTGTTCGCCACTGACAAGAAGCAGCGCCGGATCAAGATCATCTGCCGCTACCAGCAGTACGAGGCGGCCAACCGGATCGTTGAGCGGGTGCTGGCCGGCTACCCGAAGAAGGGCCTGATCTGGCACTTCCAAGGCTCGGGCAAGTCGTTGCTGATGGTGTTCGCCGCGCAGAAGCTGCGCATGCACCCGCTGCTGAAGAACCCCACGGTGCTGATCGTGGTTGATCGCATCGACCTAGACAGCCAGATCACCGGCACCTTCGCTGCGGCCGACATTCCCAACCTGGAAAAGGCCGACTCCCGCGACAAGCTGCAGCAACTGCTCGCGCAGGACGTACGTAAGATCATCATCACCACCATCTTCAAGTTCGGTGAGGCCGATGGTGCGCTGAACCCGCGCAGCAACATCATCGCCCTGGTGGACGAGGCGCACCGGACCCAGGAGGGCGATCTGGGTCGCAAGATGCGCGAGGCACTGCCCAATGCCTTCCTGTTCGGCCTGACCGGCACGCCGATCAACCGCACCGACCGCAACACCTTCTACACCTTCGGCGCTGACGAGGACGAGAAGGGCTACATGAGCCGCTACGGCTTCGAGGAGTCGATCCGCGACGGCGCCACGTTGCAGCTGCACTTCGAGCCGCGCTTGGTGGATCTGCACATCGACAAGGCCGCCATCGATGCCGCTTATGCCGAGATGACCGGCAGCCTGTCCGATCTGGATAAGGACAACCTCGCCAAGACCGCCGCCAAGATGGCGGTGCTGGTGAAGACGCCGGAGCGTATTCGCCGAATCTGCGAGGACATCGTCCAGCACTTCCAGAGCAAGGTGGAGCCGAACGGTTTCAAGGGGCAGATCGTCACCTTCGACCGGGAGTCCTGCCTGCTGTTCAAGACCGAGCTGGACAAGCTGCTGCCGCCCGAGGCCAGCGAGATCGTCATGTCGGTACAGGCCGCCGACAAGAAGGAGCATCCTGAGTACGCTGCCTACGACCGTTCGCGTGACGAGGAGGAGCGGCTGTTGGATCGCTTCCGCGACGCCAACGACCCGCTGAAGCTGATCATCGTCACTGCCAAGCTGCTCACCGGCTTCGATGCGCCGATCCTGCAGGCGATGTACTTGGACAAGCCGCTGCGCGACCATACCTTGCTGCAGGCGATCTGCCGGGTGAACCGCACCTACTCGGAGCAGAAGACCCACGGCCTGATCGTCGACTACCTGGGCATCTTCGACGACGTGGCCGCCGCCCTGGAGTTCGATGACCAGAGCGTCAAACAGGTGGTCAGCAACATCCAAGAGCTGAAGGACAAGCTGCCCGAGGTCATGCAGAAGTGCCTGGCCTTCTTCCCCGGCGTGGACCGCACCCAAGAAGGCTACGAGGGGCTGATCGCTGCCCAGCAGTGCCTGCCCAACAACGAAGTGCGCGACAACTTCGCCGCCGAGTACAGCCTGCTCAACAAGATCTGGGAAGCACTGTCGCCCGATCCTCTGCTGGGAGCCTATGCCGTCGACTACAAGTGGCTGAGCCAGGTGTACCAATCGGTGCAGCCCTCCAGCGGCCACGGCAAGCTGATCTGGCACTCGCTGGGCGCCAAGACCATCGAGCTCATCCACCAGAACGTGCATGTCGATGCCGTGCGCGACGATCTGGACACCCTGATCCTGGATGCCGACCTGCTGGAGGCAGTGCTGTCCAATCCCGAGCCGAAGAAGGCCAAGGAAATCGAGATCAAGGTTGCCAGGCGACTACGCAAGCACCTTGGCAATCCCAAGTTCAAGAAGCTCTCCGAGCGCCTGGACGCACTGCGCGACCGCTTCGAGTCCGGGGTGCTCAACAGTGTCGAGTTCCTCAAGCAGCTGCTTGAGATCGCCAAGGAGGTGCTGCAGGCCGAGAAGGAAGTGCCGCCCGAGGAGGACGAAGATCGCGGCAAGGCAGCTCTCAGCGAGCTGTTCAACGAAGTCAAGACGGCGGAAACGCCGATCATCGTCGAGCGGGTGGTGGCAGACATCGACGAGATCGTCCGCTTGGTTCGCTTCCCCGGCTGGCAGGACACCCTGGCCGGCGAGCGGGAGGTGAAGAAGGCCCTGCGCAAAGCCCTGTTCAAGTACCGTCTGCACCAGGATGAGGAGCTGTTCGAGAAGGCCTACAGCTATATTCGGCAGTACTACTGAGTGTCTGCTCCACTGCTGTGCTTAGATGCGCCCTGCCGTGGGTGTTCCTGAGCTCCAGGATCGACTAGCTATGTAACTCCGACACTGGGGGCAGGAGAGAGGCTGGATCGCAGCTCAGTAGGCTGGCAATGCGGTACAGCTTCTCGACGGTGATGTTTACTTCACCACGCTCGATGCGCCCCATGTAGCTACGGTCGATGCTACAGGCCAGTGCGAGTGCATCCTGAGAAAGCCGGCAGGCCTTTCTCTGCGTACGGATGCGTCCCCCCAACGCTTTCGCCAACTGATCCATAACCGCCTCAACTCCACTTGAGGCGGCAATATCCTGCGTTTGCGGACGCATAGACCACGGACTATAATCCGCATTTTTCCGCTAAGACCCATCGGGTACCCGCATGAAACCTGCCTCGTTCATCTTCGACAGGCGGCTGTATGAGCTGCTTCAGGAAGAGGGGCGCACCCAGTTCACGACCTGTGAATTGCGGGATGCCTATGCCAAGCGCCTGGAAGGCATGACCTTTCGTCTCGGCGATGTGCGCCGCTATGTGTACGAGCAGGTCCGTCGCCTGCTCCGCGCAGGTTGGCTCTTGCCTGATGAAGAGCGCCGCTCACGGGGACAGGTCTACCACCTGCAATCGCTCCCTGAGAACCTGCAACTGGAGCTGGTCGATGGTGGGTTCGAAAACAGCTTCAAGGCCGTGCGCAAGCCGGAGCCGCCAGTCCCTGAGCACGGAAGTGTGCCGCCTAATCCTTCATCCAATGCAGAACAGCATCTAGACGTTCTTCTCAAGGAGATCCGGCTCGACTTCTTGTCGGCGATGGGGGAGGCCGAGCGTTACAAGCTGCTCATCGACGATATGCCGCATCTGCGCAATAAGGTTGAAGCCGAGTACCTCGAAGCCAGAGATCGAAGTTCACGTCTGTTGGGCCACCTCCGCGCCGTCGAGAAGACGCTCAAGACGCTTGCCTCGGCGCGATGACCTCCTCCCTGAGAGACTGGCAGCGCCGCTGCATCGATACGGCGTTGGAACACTTTCTTTCCACGCCGCATTTCTTCTGCCAGGCAACGCCGGCCGCTGGCAAGACGCGTATGGCCGCAGAGCTGGCCTACCGCCTGCTGGAGCAAGACAGGGTCGATCTGGTGCTCTGCTTCGCGCCATCGTGCCAGGTCGTCGAGGGCTTCCGCTCTACATTTACGGCGGTACTCGGTAAGCGTCTGGATGGTCTGCTCGGCGCGGTGGGGGCCGCGTACACCTATCAGGCAATGGATTACCGGGACGAGGGATTCTGGCGACTCCTCGATGATTACCGCGTGTTCGCGATCTTCGATGAGATCCACCACTGCGCCGGCCATGATCCACTGCTGAGCAACGCCTGGGGACAGCAGATCCTACAACGGGTACAAGATCGCGCGGCCTTCACCCTTGCTCTTTCTGGTACGCCATGGCGCTCTGACGACCGGGCGATTGCTCTGGCCCGTTACTCGACACCCGAAGGGCACCTGATTTGCGATTATCGCTATGGCCTGAAAGAAGCTATTGCTGACGGGGTCTGCCGCTCGCCCCGGATCGTCCTCCTCGACAACCAGAAGGTACAGCTCACTGAGGAGCTGGAGACCGAGAGCACCGTCAGGCTGTTTCCAAGCATCGCCCAACTATTGGGGGAATCCCCCGTCACTTTTGAAGAACTGCTGCGCCATGACGAGGTGATCGATCAACTGCTCGGCTTGGGTTGTGCCAAGCTGGATGAGCTTCGCCAGACCAAGCCGGATGCTGCTGGTCTGGTAGTTGCCACCGATATTGAGCACGCCCAGCAGATTGCCCTGGCGTTGGAAGCCAGAGGGGAAGGCTGCCGAGTAGTGACCAACCGGACTCCGGACGCTCAGCAGGTGATCAATGCATTCAGACACAGCGACTGCCGCTGGATCGTCGCCGTGGGGATGATCAGTGAGGGGACGGACATTCCCCGCCTGCAGGTGTGCTGCTATCTCAGCCGCATCCGTACCGAGTTGCACTATCGACAAGTGTTGGGGCGGGTGCTGCGGCGCATGGGCGAGCCTGACGATCAGGCATGGCTGTTCATGCTGGCTGAGCCTACGCTGCGGCGCTTCGCTGAGCGCATTGCTGATGATCTTCCGGATGACTTGGCGGTTCTGAGCCAAGTGCAGATGCCTGCCGACTCGATTAGCTCGATGGCTGATGGGGGGCGGGCTGGCAGCGATGTCTATGGTCGAAGTGGCGGTGAAGCTGGACAGCCTCCAGAGGTCCGTGTGGCAGGTGGCTACTCGCTAGGGAATTTTTCTGCCGAGCCGAGTTATCAGGTCAGTTTCTCTCAGCACTACCGGCAACTGCTGTTGGCCTGTTTCTGATGGTCGAGAGCTGTCTGTCCTGCTCCGTAGTCTAGGTGGGGGCTCACCTGCTCTTGCTGCTTTTCTGGAGAAATGCATTGGGTGGTGGCAATATGCAATCTGAGTAAGGGTGACTCAAAGCGCTCTCGGTGATGCACAAGGACGTATATTTGAAGATTGATAACTACTACTGCGCCACCGACGACGGCCTTTACGTTTATCTCCCAGTGCGTTTCTACGAACTGACGCTGAAGCACCGGCTGCTTGAGCAGTTAGGTGGTTTCTCCCACTTGCTATTGGATGCGCTGACCCTGTTACCTGAGCAGGGAATAGATTGGGTACTAGAACTCACCGGGCTCAGCCTGCAACAACTACAGCCTATTCTCAATCGCCTAGATGGGCTTGGGTTGGTGAATGGGGGGCAGTTGAGCCAACGGGGAGAAAAGCTAACCGCTTGGAAAGGCCTGTTGCATGGCCAGACCCGCCACGTTTGGCTGGACGGCCACCACAAAAGCCATTCCTTTTGTGGTGACGACTCCTTGAATGTGGTGGAACTGGGCGAAGACGCCTCGTTTGTCATAAGACGCTGGCATCAGGGCAATGGTAAGCCGCGAAGTTGGTCTTGCTTGGATTGGAACGAAGACTGCGAACGCCAGAAAAACCGCATCCTGCGCTCGCCGGATGAATATTTGGGGGTAGTGTTCGAGACTTTCCGGAACTGTTTCATCGGCACCGGCTTCAATGTCCATGAGTGGGAACTCAATGTCCGATATGTATCGGGCATGCCAGAGCTTTCTGCGCTGGAGGTTCAGCTAGACCCCGCCTGCCTAGGATCCGGTGCCGCTTATGATTTTGTAGTATCTAGCCCGGTGCTTTGTATGGACACCCGTTATCGCTTACCCGATGGGGCGCCTATCGAACTACGTGATCTACAGCCTGAAGACCAGCGTCGTGCTTTGAGCTTTGGCCGTGCCGCTGAGGACACTGGGCTTTTGCTCGATACGCCGGATAGCTTCTGGATCTGGCCGGAAGTGGATGAACCAGACCGCCAGCAGGCCGTTAACTTTCTATTTCAAAACGTTGCTGTATCAGCCTCCCAAAATGAAGCACTCTTCAATCGAGATCACCACTTGGTAGACCTCTGGCAGAGTGTCGGGTTTGACTGGTCTGCCGTAGAGGGCAGCCTGCAAGAAGTAGAGGGTCTTCACCGCATCAAGGGCGACACATGAAAGCCATCGACATGTTTGCTAACGTCGTCGGGCAGGTGATGGAGGACGGGCACGTTCAGAAATACGGTGCCATATTGCTAACCCGTGGCGTTTCAGGGCTGGGTAAGCTCAATCCCACAGTCGTTTGGGTGGATGCAACAGTGGCGGTCATCGAGGCCGCTGGATCTTACTTCCGCTACTGCGCTGCACGCGAAGTCACCGAACAGCTGCGCGAATACAACCGTATGCTGGAAGCCACTCTGGCCCAAGATCTGCAACTGGGAGAGCTAGAGATCAAAGCAATAGGCAAGGAGCGAAAGGGGCGGTTGGCACACATTGAGCGCACGCTAGGGACTACCCGTCGTCAAATTTTGCTCAGTCAAAAGAAAGTTCGCAAGCAACTCTCTCTATTGAAACACATGCATACCCTCTTACAAGAAGAGCGCCTTCAGTCGGGGAGCTTCCAAGAGTTGATTGGTCTGCAAGTCTGCCTCGACAGCTGCATTGATGCCACCCTAGCTCTGCTGCTTAACTCTAACGGAGAATAGACATGAAAGCACCGACTAAATCCCCTGCGAAGAAACCGACCGTTAAGAAGCCTACCTCCAAGAAGGGGGATTCCGGCTTCAATTCTAATCAAGCGCTCGAGCTAGCCAACACCTCAGTGGATGCCATGAGGTCCTACACCGATTATAGGAAAGAGACCGAAGTAACCAAGCGTGCCCAGATTGATGGCCAGAAACAAATCATTCTTGGCGAACAGAATCTGGAAAAGGCGCGCATGGAGCATAGCGCACGCTTGGTCGAGTTAGATAACTCCGATAAGGACAGCCTCCGTCGCCATGAAGAAGCCATGGCAAAACTAGCCCGCAAGGAACGTGAGTTGGATCAAAAGCAAACACTGCAGGATCGTGTTCTTGCCCAGTTGGAGGCCAAAGAGCTCACTGCTGAGGAAGCTGCACTTTTGCTGTACGGAGCTCAGGAATAATCCATGGCCTTCCCTTTCGTTGTAGCTGCGGGGCTCGTAGTTCTAGCTAGTGCCAAGGTCGTCAGTTGGATCTACAACGTCAAGACTGAGCAAGAGCAGAGCAAGCAGCGTGACGAAATAAAGCGCTCGGATGAAATTCGCGCTCGGGCCCGTGCCGCGAGTCAGCGACAGAAAGTCGAGCGTCTGATGCTGTTGCGGCAGATGGGGGAGGAGCATTCTCAGTTCTTACTCGAATCCATACGAGAGCATCGCCTAGCTGTGGCGGGCGTGCCTGCTGAACTGGATGGGCTGGAGCGTATGATCTGCCAGGAGGTGGCTGATAAGACGTCCAGTCCGTATCGAAAATCTGCTCTTCGCCGTGAATACGCCCGCATCGAAGACGCAATTGTGCGCATGCGAGAATACCAGCGCTACCTCGACCAGCAGGAAGATCAGATACGGTCTTTGCTGAAAAAGCTGGCTTTCGAGGATCTCCTGAAGCTGGATACCGCCGAGCCCTTGCTACCTGTGGACTGGCTCTACCCCGGCAAGCTGGTACTGGTGTCCATGGATGAACTAGGCCAGCCCCTGCCGCGCTTCAACCATCGTATTTCCTTCGGCCAAGACGACACCGCCCAGAAAACCTTGGCCCTGCGTTACGGTGATGACATTCCAGTGCTCGTCAAGTCCGCCCACAAGCGCTACGAAGGCCTGTTCTACGGCTGCGTGGCTCGGGGGGCGTTGTATTACCACCACATCATGCCAGGCGAGCCGATTGAGTTTGTGGTAGAGCGCATCGCTGGCCCCAATGCCATAGGTACCTTTTACGAGGGGGTCGTGCGCGGCTGCCTACCTATTGGACAGCTTAAGCACCCCGGCGTGCGCCTACTATGCGGTCAGAAGATCCTCGTCTACCCGACTGCTTATGACCTGTGCTTGAGCAGAAACCCCTTCGATGAGAAGAGCCGAGCAATCGAGGTAAGCGAATTCAACTACCAAGCTCGGGGTATTCAGAGTTACCAGCAGCTTTACCTAGACGTGGACGAACGCCTGCTCGAGAACATCTCTGATGCGCGCTTCTACGACACTGAGGAACCTTGGACACTTCTGGGTTACAGCAGCACAACTGGGGTGATTTCCTTAGCCAAGGCCTCGGTGCAGCTAGGGTGTGTGATGCGCGATGACGGGGAAATGCTTGAGGTCCGGACGGTCACTCAGACTGGTACTTTGCAGATCGGGTTGGACACACCCTTCCGCTTCACACTTATCGCCCGGCGTTTGGCAAGGGCCGAGCAGGTGGGCTGGGTCTACGGCGTGCAGGAGTTCCTGCGCTTCTGCGCCCAGGCCGCTCTAGACATGAATGATTCTCCGGAGAGGTTGGCCCAGAGCCGTTTCTACCAGCGCTGGGAGCAGGTCATTGCCTACCAGCGCAGTCGAGAGGAGAACCTCTCGCTAGAGTACCCTCTAGAACTTGCCGAGCGAGGGGAGGGTATCCTCGCCCTGCAGCGCAATCGACTGCCCTTGGAAGTCCGGGAGCAGTTTGATCTCGTATCTGACAAGCTGCGCGAGGTGTTGTCTGAAAACAATACCCTCAATCCCGATTACTGTGTCCGTTTGCAACATTGGGACGCCAAGCGTAGCGACTATATCCCGTCCTTGCGTTTCGACCGACGTAACCGGCCGCTCTACACCCGGCAGAAAGATAGCATCGGCATTGAAGGCAATTTCTCGCTGCTGGATAACGACGCCCAGATGTTACGCCTGCTGGTAAGCGTACCAAGTGCCTCCCTGAAGCGGCAGAGCCAGGCGCTGGACGACTTCTTCCAGGATCGCTTGGTCAATCCGGCACTGAAGAACATCCTGCTTGCCCCGGAACACTATCTGCCCGAGCAGGAGGAGCGTAGCGCGCCCATCGCTTGGGCTAACACCTTGGACGACAGCCAGAAGCGCGTGGTGGAGCTTGCTCTCAGGGAGAGCAACATTGCTCTTATTCAAGGGCCGCCGGGCGCAGGCAAAACTACCGCCATTGTGGAAATGCTCTACCAACTGTTCTGCCAGAGGCCCAACCGTCGCGTGCTGGTGGTCTCCCAACAGAACACCGCCGTGGACAACGCCTTGGGTAAGTTCCTAGACAAGCACGGCAACAGTTTGGAGCAGCCCATTCAAGCGATCCGCATCGGCAATCCGGAAAAGATGAGTTCGGCCATTCAGCCCTTGGGCTTCGACCGTCAGCACGCCGACTTCCTCGCTGAACTCGATGCGCGGGCTATAGAGGCAGCGGTGCGCCTGCCTGAAGCTGAAAGCAACCTTTGCCATGTCTGGCGTGCCACCCTCAAGCAGGCGACCCAATCCCGCGCTGGGCAGGACGAGTTCTTCATTACGCTGCTGGCTGACCGCAATTTGGTGGGCGCCACTTGTGTCGGACTGGCCACCAACAAGGGCGGCATTGACCAGTTGCAGTTCGACGTAGCCATTATCGATGAGGCTGGACGCGCTACGGTGCCGGAAATCCTCATTCCCATTTTGCGCTCCAGAAAAGTCATTCTGGTAGGCGACCACTATCAGCTACCTCCCAGTATCGCGCCATTGCTGCGTGAAGACGAAGCCACCGAGGCGCTGGGTTTTTTGCGAGAAAACTTCCTCAGTGGAAGCTTTTTTGAGCTCATGTTTGAACGCCTGCCGGCCGAGTGTCGGGAAGTCCTCGACAAACAGTACCGTATGGCGCCGCCCATCGGTGATTTGGTGGCGAACCTGTTCTACAGCCGTGAAGGCCGGCGCACGCTGTTCAACGGCCACCTAGACAGTCATTTTGAAAAGAGCTATCTGCTCGACGAAAGTATTTACTGGGTGGACGTGAAAGGACGACAGCAACAGCCCCGCAACAGCATGAGCAAAGAGAATGTCCGCGAGGCTGAAGAAATTACCGACTTCCTAGTTAAGCTGGCTGACAAGGTAAATCGGCCTACCTCCGTGGCTGTCATAACCCCATACGGCGCCCAGAAAGAGCGTGTACGCAGGCTGCTACGTCAGATCGGTTGGCAGAATGGCATGCTCGGTTCGCTGAGCATCGAAGTAGATACTGTTGATGCATTCCAAGGCAGTGAGGCGGACGTTGTTTGCTACTCCACCGTGCGCACTGAAGGTGGACTCAACTTCATCCTAGATCGTAAACGCCTTAACGTCGCGTGCTCTCGTGCCAAGCTGCACCTGCTCTTCTTTGGTGATAGTCATTATCTGAGTAGTTGGCGTGCCAAGGGCGAAAATGGCTTCAATCTGTTCCCGGAGATAATGAAGCACGCTAGTACTGCAAAGGTGGGGTTCATGAAGGATCATCTGAAGGCATCCATGTCGGAGGCGGACTGCTCTGTCCGCCCTGCTATGGCCGATCAGGAGTGATCAAGTGCAGTAGGGATGAAACTTTATTTTCACTCTATTTGGCGTTTCCAGAGGCTGGCCGAAAACGAGGATGATACTTTAGCGTCTCTGGTCTCTCTCCCTGTGAAAACTGGCTGATGCAGTTGGTCACGTATTTTTCACTCAATCAATTGATTCTTAAGATATTTTTTGGCTTTGCTGGCTCAGCTGCCTCTCCACTAATGTTTTCATTAGGATGAAACTTTATTTTCATCCCACAACAAGAACTGTAGCGCCGTGCATCCTGTCTGCACGCGCTACCGGGTGCCCCGGCAGGCATGGTATTAAATGGCCATGCCGGTACATTTGAAGCGCGGAAGGAGCCCGAGGCTCTGCCCGCTCGCCTCGCTTCGGCGCCCGATTCCTGTCGTTATCTTTCCGTTTGTGCGACGCCTATGACGACCACTGTCATCCTCGGCATGCTCTGCGTGCACCTGCTGTGTTTTGCAGTGATGTTCCTGCTGATCAGCCTGCGGCTGAACCGCAAGAAAATGGGCACGGAAGCCTTTGCCCTCGGCAATCTCATGCTGGGGCTTGCATACATCCTGCAACTGCTTGGCGGCCCCGCGAACTGGAGCCTGATGAGTGTCATCAACCACACGCTGACACTCGGCGCCCCTACCGCCTACGTCCTGGGCGCCATGCGCTTTTTCGGTCGTCCCACGCCCCTGTTGCGCCCATTGCTCGCATTGGCGGGCAGCCACACGGTGGCACAGATACTGGTGCAGTCGTGGCTCGGATCGGAAGCCCGCCATGCGCTGCTGGCGGGATCGTGCGCGCTGCTGTTCCTGTCCATGCTGGTGGCCGCGCTCCTGGGCTTGAGGTCTTTCGCCCGGGATCTGCGCGTCGAAATGCTTGTCTTCGCCCTGCTGATCCTTGGCATCTTCATTCTGAACGCCGTGAAGTTCGCGATGATTCTCGGCAGCGGACTGGCGGCGCTCGATATGGGCAGCGGCTTCCAGAAAATCTTCTACCTCTACATGTCGTTCCTCGCGACCGTACTGCCGCCTTGCGTGGTCTGGCTGATACTGCGCCGCCTCACGGATGAACTGCATGACCTCGCGGCCCATGACCCGCTCACCCACTTGCTGAACCGGCGTGGGCTGACGGATGCGCTGAACGCACATTTCCGCTCGCGCACGGCCGGGCCTGCACACCTGCTGATCGTCGACATCGACCGCTTCAAGTGGATCAACGACACCCATGGCCACAGCGTGGGCGACCTCGTCCTGTGCCGTGTGGCCGCAACGCTCAAGGCCAACGCCCGACAGGGCGACCTGATCTGCAGGCTGGGCGGGGAAGAGTTCGTGATCATCGCCCTGGACACGGACCGGGCCGGCGTCATGCAACTGGCCGAGCGTACCCGCGCGGCAATCGAACACTGCGAAGTGGCTGACGCCCGCCTGAACCAACCGATCCGCTGCACGGCAACCATCGGTGGCTCCGATCAATTCACCGGCCCGCATGCGTTCGACGAAGCGTTGCAGCAAGCGGATGCCGCGCTGTACCGGGGCAAGACCTCAGGTCGCAACCGTGTCGAGTGGGCGTAGTCGAGTGCAAGAGGAAACGCCTGCCTGCCAGGCATAGCCCGGCAGTGATCCGCGACACAGCGGACGAACGCGCTTCATAGCTGCCGAACCAGCGCCGCCACAACGATGCCCGCCGTGATCGCGGGCAGCGGCTTGCGCAACGTCAGCATGACCAGCGCGGTGGTCGCCAGTGCCAGGCGCGCGCCGTTGTCGCCGGTGACGGCCAGGGGCGCGAGCAGGGCCACCAGCACGGAGCCGGACATGGCCCCGATGAACTGCTGCATACGCCGGCCGATGGGCACGAACGCCATGACGAAAATGCCGCCCCAGCGTGTCGCCAGGGTGACCAGCGCCATGACCAGGATGATGACCAGTGTGCCGAAACCGCCGGTTTCAATGTTCACGTTCTTGCTCCATCCACACGGCGCCGAGGATGCCGCCGGCCAGGGCCCCGACGACCACATGGCTGTTCTCGGGCAGATACCGGTAGGCCAGCAGCGAAGCCCCGGCGGCGACCGCCCAGATCACCAACACGCGCAGGTCCTTCTTGCCGCCGACCACCATGGCCAGCAGGAAGCAGCCCATCACCATGTCCAGCCCCAGGCTCACCGGGTCATGCACGGCGTTGCCGAAGTACAGCCCCATCCCGCTACCGACCAGCCAGGCCACCCACAATGCCACGCCACCGCCCAGCAGCAGCCCCAGGCCCGGCTCGCCGCGCCCGAACGCCTGCATGGCCATCGCCCAGTTGGCATCCGAGGCGACCAGCATCACGCCATAGCGCTTTGCCGGTGGGAGGTCTCGCAACCACGGGTACAGGGTCGCGCCCATCAGCAGGTGCCGCGCATTGATGGCGAACACCGTGATGGCCAGGGGGATGAGCGGCACCTGCGTCCCCCACAGGTCGAGCGCGGCGAACTGCGAGGCGCCGGCGAACACCAGGGCACTCATCAGGAGGATCGAAGAGTCGTCCAACCCGGTCTGCGCCGCAGCGATGCCAAAGGCAACGCCGAAGACGATGACGAACAGGGAAATAGGCAACAGTTGCTTGAAACCAAGCCAGACATCACTGAACTCCAGTCTGGAGGGGGACTTCTCGGCGGGGGACAAAAACCTTCTCCTTGATGGGCATCGCCGTCATGTCCGGATGGAGACTGGGCGAATCACCAGAGCGGACAGCGAACAGGGGGGGGGCGAATTCTACTCGCCTCACTCCAGTGCACGCAGAAAATGCATCGTTTTCTACCCTCTCCCCAGCCCTCTCCCGCACGCGGGAGAGGGGGTAAAAGTGGTGGTGCTATCCGCGACAGTACTCATGCGGTTGCACTGCATCGCCTTCACGCTTGTCATTTGATCAACACGCACATGAAAGCCTGATGAAATCGCCTGATCGCCAAGCGGCGGGAAAGGCTCTGCAAAACGACAAAAACCGTCTGAAATCATCGTCCTAGAGCCATCCTGTGTGGACGAAAAAGCTCACCGCTTTGGTGCGCGCACGAAAAATCGCCCGATTACGGGGCGACCGCGCGCCTCATCCGACAGCCCCGCTGCCTTCGCCAGAAATACCTGCAAGCCAGACGCCACAAAGCATCCAGCGGTCTTTTCGCAAGACTGGCACAGCCGTTGCTCTGGCAGGTTCGAACTCTAAATTCAGCAAAGTCTTGAAACAGCTTTGCTGGCGTCCGAACCGGAGAAGTATTCATGCGCGTTTCGAGTCTCACCCTGAGTGTCGCCCTTGGCATGCTGGCCACCGTACCGGCCTTTGCCGAAGAACCTTTCGTCCCGGAAAAGCTGACCGTCGAAGCAAAGATCAAGCCCGGCCCCAACCTGTTCGTGGTCGACTCGAACTGGGCAGGCTCCAGCAACATCAGCGTGCTGTCGGGCGACGACCTGTCAACCAAGGGCAATTTCAGCGTCGGCCTGACCGGTCAGTTCGTGCTCTCCAGCGACCACAAGACCGCCTATGCGGCTTCCGCCTACGCCAAACGCATCGTCTACGGGGAAACCGAGGCCGTGCTGCACGAGTTCGACGTGGACACCCTGTCGATCAAGCGTGAAATCGCCGTGTCGCCGAAGTTCGCCCAGGTCGCGCCGTCGTTCAACTCGCTGCAGATTTCCGCCGACGACCGCTATGTCTTCGTGCAGAACGCCACCCCGGCCGCCTCCGTTTCGGTGGTGGACCTGAAGGCCGGCAAGCAGATCGCCGAAGTCCCGACCCCTGGCTGCTGGGGCCTCTACCCGGCACTGGAAGGCGCACGCTTCAGTTCGCTGTGCGGCGACGGCACCATCGCCAGCTACAGCGTCAACGAAGACGGCAGCTTCTCCAAGCCGGTGAAGAGCAAGAAAATCTTCGACGTGGACAGCGACCCGCTGTTCCTCCAGGCCCAACGCGCCGGCAAGGAACTGCTGTTCACCTCCTACAACGGCAACCTCTACCGCGTCTCCGACAAGGCCGCCGAAGCCAAGCTGGTAGAGAAGTTCTCCTACACCGAGGGCACGGAAGGCTGGGCACCGGGTGGCTTCCAGTTGATGGCCTACAACAAGGCCAACAACGTGCTGTTCGTCGCCATGCACCCCGATGCCGAGGACGGTAGCCACAAGAACCCTGCCGAGGAAGTCTGGGCCGTCGACCTGAAGGCCAAGAAAGTCCTCTACCGCTCGCTGGTGGAAGGCCCGGTATCGCTGTTCGTCAGCGCCGGCAAGACGCCCGTACTGTTCGCCCTGAACGACGAAGAAGGCGAAGTGGTGCGCTACGAAGTCGATCCGCAGGCGAAATTCGCCGCCAAGCCGACCGGCAAGGCCGAGTCCCTGGGCGATTTCGCCGTCCTGCTGCAACTGGGTGAGTGACATGTTCGGCGACCTGATGAGCATGGCGGCGGCGGCAGGCACCACCTTTCTGGTGCTGCTGTTCCTGCGCGCGGTCTGGCACAAGCTGGCGGACTTCGACCGCTTCACCGGCTTCGTCGCCGACTACAGCCTGCTGCCTGCCGGCTGGGTGTACGGCGCGGCGCGGCTGCTGGTCGGCCTGGAACTGGCAAGCATCGCGTTGCTGCTGGTGCCGCCGCTGAATCGCCTGGGTGCGGCGCTGGCCCTGGCGCTGCTGGCCGGCTACGCCCTGGCCATGGGCATCAACCTGTGGCGTGGGCATACCCGCATCGACTGCGGCTGCGGCGGCCCGGCCCAGCACCTGTCGCCCGCATTGCTGCTGCGCAACGCCCTGCTGGCGCTGTTCGCGCTGCCGGTACTGCTGGCGGGCATCACACCCGTCACGCCGTTCGCGGCACTGGCGGCCATCGTCGGCGGCGCGCTGCTGTGGCTGGTCTACAACGTCGCCGAACAACTGCTGGCCAACGCCGGGCATATCCAACTGGCCCGGCAAAGCCCCGGCAATACTCACTGAATCAATGGAATAAACAACGATGATGACCCATTCACTCGTATTCGCCGTCGCGGTCCTGACCGTGCTGGTACTGGGGCTGATCGTGGTGGTGTTCGCCCTCGCGCGCCAGATCGGCATTCTCTTCGAACGGGTGACCCCGGTCGGCGCCATGATCAACGACAGCGGCCCGAAAGTCGGCGAGACCAGCCCGGCCTTCACCCTGCAGAGCCTCAACGGCGGCAACGACGTCGCCTTCGGCATGCAGCGCCCGCGCAGCACCCTGGTGTTCTTCCTGTCGCCGACCTGCCCGATCTGCAAGAAGCTGCTGCCGACCCTCAAGTCGATCCGCAGCGCCGAAGGCAACTGGCTGGACGTGGTTCTGGCCAGCGACGGCGACCCGGTCCGCCACCGCGCCTTCATCGAGCAGGCCGACCTGGCCGAGTTCCCCTACGTGCTGTCGCAGGAACTGGGCACCACCTACCGCATCGCCCGCCTGCCCTTCGCGGTGCTGATGGATGCCGATGGCATCGTCCGCGCCAAGGGCCTGATCAATAGCCGGGAGCAGCTGGAAAGCCTGTTCAACGCCACCGAGACGGGGTTCGCCTCGATCCAAGACTACGTGGCCCGCGCGACGCCCGCCTCCCTGAAATCTCACTGAGTAGAGAGAAATCCCATGTTCGATATCTTCAGCAAACTCCTCACTGCCCTGGACAAGACCGCCGAATCCGGCGCGCGCCAGAGCGCCCGCCGCATCGGCCGCCGCAGCTTCATCGCCAAGACTGGCGTGGTGCTGGCCGGCACCGCGCTGATGCCGGTGCTGCCGTTCGACCGCTCGCTGGGCGGCGCCGCCTTCGCCGGCGAAGGCAGCAGCGAGACCGACTGCGACTACTGGCGCTACTGTGCCCTGGACGGCAATCTGTGCAACACCTCCGGCGGCAGCACCACCTCCTGCCCGCCAGGCTCGGAAGCGTCCAAGGTGGCCTGGGTCGGCACCTGCTCCAACCCCAACGACGGCAAGGACTACCTGGTTTCCTACAACGACTGCTGCGGCAAGGCGACCGTCGCCAACTCCACCTTCTGCTTCCGCAGCGAAGGCGAGCGCCCCGGCTACCGCATGGGCCTGCACAACGACATCAACTGGTGCATGGCCAATACCAACAAGGGCTACCACTGCACGGTGGCGATGCTGGTGGGGCTGGCGGATGAGTGATTTGCGTACCTTCGGGCGCTCGCTGCTGGCAGCGCTCGCCGTCGCTTCGGCCATCCCGGCATTCGCCGACGATGGCCAGGCGCTGTTCGTGCAGAACTGCTCAAGTTGTCACGGCACGGACGCCGAAGGTATCGAAGGACTGGCACCGCCGCTGCACAACCCGGAACTGTGGCAGGCGCTCGGCGACAACAGCGCCCGCTACATCGCCGGGGTGATGACCGGCGGCCTGAGCGGCACCATCAGTGCCAAGGGGCTGGATTACTTCGGCCTGGTTATGCCGCCACAGAGCCATATCGACAGCGCCGACCTGCAACGCATCGCCCGCTATGTGATCGCCCTCAACGAAGCCGCCGCCGCGCCTGACCAGGCGCTGATCGACCAGTTGAAGGCCGCACCACTGGCGCACAAGGCGCTGCGCGATATTCGCAAGGGGAACTGACATGCTGCGAGCCACGCTGGCGTCACTGGCCTTGCTCGGGCTGATGAGCGTGAGCGCCGTACAAGCGGGCGAACGCTCGCCCAAAGCCAACTACCTGTTGCGCTGCTCCGGCTGCCACGCCCTGGACGGCACGGGCACCGAGATCGGCGGCGTACCGGCGTTTCCCGGCTTCATCAGCACCTTGCTGGACGATCCACAGGGGCGCCTGTACCTGATGCATGTGCCCGGCGTGGTCGCCTCCAGCCTCAGCGACAAGGAAATCGCCGAGGTGATGAACTACATTGAGCAACGCTGGGGCGACCCGGCCTTGCAGGCGAAACCGTTCACCATCGCGGAAGTCGGGCAACTGCGCGCCACCGAAGTGGCCGACCTGGTGGCGTTCCGCCGCGAGGTGATCCGCCGTCTGGAAGCGGAAGGCAAACCGGTAGCACCCTATCCCTGGCCGTAGCTGGCGGCAGGCAGGGAGCACTGTCATCCATCCGCTAACCGTAGCCCCGCGCACCTGGGTCCCCGCCTACGCGGGGACGACGGTGGTGGGGGCGCGATAGTGCTCCAACCTGACGATGGGTATTCCCAATACACCATCATTCCCGCGTAGGCGGGAATCCATACGCTGGCCGCAGCACCCTGCTCTTCACTTGAAACTGACAAAAATGTAATCCCCCCCTCAGTCTGCTGTCAGGCGGCAACCGCTAGAGTCCGGCCTCCTGTCAGACGGATCGAGCCAAATGCGCAGCAAAACCTCCAGACGGACCTTCGTCAAAGGCATGGCCGCCGGCGGCCTGCTTGGCGGCCTCGGCCTGTGGCGTCCACCGGTGTGGGCGCTGACCAGCCCCGGCCAGCCCACCCAGCTCAGCGGCAACGACTTCGACCTGTGGGTCGGCGAAACCCAGGTCAACCTGACCGGCACGCCGGTCACCGCCACCACCCTCAACGGCAGCCTGCCCGGCCCGCTGCTGCGCTGGCGCGAAGGCGACAGCGTGACCCTGCGCGTGCACAACCGCCTGGCCGAGGACACCGCCATCCACTGGCACGGCATCCTGCTGCCCTCCAACATGGACGGCGTGCCCGGCTTCAGCTTCGACGGCATCGAGCCGGGTGGCACCCATGTCTACCGTTTCAAGGTGCGCCAGAGCGGCACCTACTGGTACCACAGCCACTCCGGCTTCCAGGAACTGACCGGGGTCTACGCGCCGCTGATCATCGACCCGCTCGAACCCGAGCCCTTCCGCTACGACCGCGACTACGTGGTGATGCTCAGCGACTGGAGCGACCAGCACCCGGCACGCATCCTCGCCAGGCTGAAGAAGCAATCGGACTACTACAACCCGGCCCGCCGCACCCTCGGCGACTTCATCGAAGACGCCGGACGCGACGGCCTGGGCGCGACCCTCAAGGATCGCTGGGCCTGGGCGCGGATGCGCATGACGCCCACCGACATCGCCGACGTCGGCGGCGGCGCCTACACCTACCTGCTCAACGGCCAGGCGCCCGACACGCCCTGGAGCGGCCTGTTCGCCCCTGGCGAACGCATTCGCCTGCGCCTGATCAATGCCGCCGGCATGAGCTACTTCGACTTCCGCATCCCCGGCCTGAAACTGACCGTGGTCGCCGCCGACGGCCAGTACGTCGAGCCGGTGGAGGTCGACGAGCTGCGCCTGGGCGTGGCGGAAACCTACGATGTGCTGGTCGAGCCCGGCGACCAGGCGGCCTACAGCCTGTTCGCCCAGAGCATGGACCGCAGCGGCTTCGCCTGCGGCACCTTGGCCCTGCGCGAGGGCCTGCGGGCACCACTGCCGGCACTGGACCCTCGCCCGTTGCTGGGCATGGCCGACATGGGCCACGGCGGCGAACATGGCGGGCACGGCCCGGGCGCCCATGACCACGCGGCGATGGGCCACGCCGGCCATGGCACGGCCAGCCAGGCCCACCCCGCCAGCGAACACGGCAATCCATTGGTGGACATGCAAACCCTGGCGCCGACCGCCAAGCTGGACGACCCCGGCCTCGGCCTGCGCGACAACGGCCGCCGCGTGCTGACCTACGCCGACCTGCGCAGCCGCTTCCCCGACCCGGACGGACGCGAGCCAGGTCGCACCCTGGAACTGCACTTGACCGGGCACATGGAACGCTTCGCCTGGTCGTTCGATGGCATCCCCTTCGCCGACGCCGAGCCGATCCGACTCCAGTACGGCGAGCGCGTGCGCATCGTGCTGGTCAACGACACCATGATGCACCACCCCATCCACCTGCACGGGCTCTGGAGCGACCTGGAGGACGAACACGGCGAGTTTCGCGTGCGCAAGCACACCATCGACATGCCGCCCGGTTCGCGCCGCAGCTTCCGCGTCACCGCCGACGCCCTGGGCCGCTGGGCCTTCCATTGCCACCTGCTGATGCACATGGACCTCGGCATGTTCCGTGAAGTCCGTGTGGAAGAATAAGGAAACGCCCATGCATCGCCCGACCCACTCAGCACTGCTCGGTCTGCTGTTCGGCTCCCTGGCCAGCCTGCCGCTGGCCGCCGCCGAAGAGCACGACCACGCGGCCCATGCCCACCACGACCAGCACGGCCACGGCAGCCATGCCGCGCATGATGAGCATGCCGGACATGCCCAGCACACGGCACCGGCAGCGCACGAACATGGCCATGAGCATTCCGCTCACGAGGCACCCGGCTCATCCCACGAGCATTCTGCGCCGCCCTCGACACACGGCAGCCACCATCAGGAAACACAGACTCACGTCCCTCCCGTGACCGACGCCGACCGGGCCGCGGCCTTTCCGCAGTTGCGCGCGCACTCGATGCATAGCGGCTCTCTCAACGGCCAGTTGCTGGTCGATCAGTTGGAGTGGCAGGACGCCGACGCGGGCAGCACCCTGGCCTGGGACATCGGCGGCTGGTTCGGCGGCGATGTCGACCGCCTATGGCTGCGCAGCGAAGGCGAGCGCATCACCGGCAAGACTGACCACGCCGAGCTCCAGGCACTCTGGGGCCATGCTGTCGGCCCCTGGTGGGAAAGCGTGCTAGGCCTGCGCCAGGACTTCAAACCCGGCTCGGCCCAGACCTGGGCCGCCTTCGGCCTCCAGGGCACACCGCTCTACGGCCTGGAAACCGAAGCCACCACCTTCCTCGGCGAAGGCGGCCAGAGCGCCCTGCGCCTGGGCGCCGAATACGACCTGCTGCTGACCCAGCGCCTGGTCCTGCAACCCAGCGCCGAAGCCAACCTGTATGGCCGCACCGACGAGCGCCGCGAGATCGGCTCAGGCTTCAGCGACCTGCAACTCGGCCTGCGCCTGCGCTATGAAATCCGCCGCGAATTCGCGCCCTACATCGGCGTCGACTGGCAACGCCACTACGGCAACAGCGCCGACCTGCGCCGCGCCCACGGCGAGGACGCCGAGGAAGCACGGCTGGTGCTCGGGGTGCGCTTCTGGTTCTGAGCCACCCCTTGAGCCCCTCGCTCCGGTCAGCCCCCGCGTCGCTTTTTCTCACTGTCGGTAGCCTGTAGCTCACCGCTGTCGTTATCCTCCAGTCTCGACCGAACGACGAGACCGCGCGTGACTTCATCCAGCCTGCCCACCCTCAGCGACCTCGACCGCCTCTGGCTGACCGAAGCCATCCGGCTGCGCGAGGAACATGCCGGCCCCCTGGACGATGCCGAGGCCAACCGCCAGGCGCGTGCCGGGCATGACGCCCTGGAAATCCGTATCGAGGCCCGCGCCCTCTGGCTGGCGCGCCGCGACGGCCTGCTGGACGCGGCCCGGCGCTGGCGCCAGGGCTCCTGGCTGGCGGCGCTGGGCCTGGCCCTGCTGGCGTTGCTCAGCGGCGCCCTGCTGGCCTGGGCCGCCCTGGGCGACGGGCAGCGCCCGGTCAATGTCTTCTGGGCACTGGGCAGCCTGCTCGGCCTCAATCTGCTGACGCTGCTCGGCTGGGCGCTGGGGCTGTTCTTCAGCCGCAATGGCGGCGGTGCCCTGGGCAACCTGTGGTTGTGGCTGAGCGAGAAGCTGGCCCGCGATGCCCGCGCCGTGCAACTGGCCCCGGCCCTGCTCAGCCTGCTGCAACAGCGCCGCCTCGGCCGCTGGGTGCTGGGCATCGGCGTACATGGCCTGTGGTCGCTGGCCATGGGCAGCGCGCTGCTGACCTTGCTGGCGCTGCTCGCCACGCGTCGCTACGGCTTCATCTGGGAAACCACCATACTCGGCGAACAGGCCTTCGTCGGCCTGACCCAGGCGCTCGGCGCACTGCCCGCCCTGCTCGGCCTGCAACTGCCGGACCTGCAACAGATCCGCGCCAGCGGCCTGCCCGGCGGCGATCTGGACGGCGCGCGCCAGGCCTGGGCGCAGTGGCTGGTCGGGGTACTGCTGATCTACGGCCTGCTGCCACGCCTGGCGCTGCTGCTGTTCTGCCTGTGGCGCTGGAAACAGGACCGTGGCCAGTTGCGCCTGGACCTGCAACTGCCCGGCTACCGCCTGTTGCGCGAGCGTCTGCAACCCGCCAGCGAACGCCTGGGTGTCAGCGACGATGCCCCGGCGGCGCTGCACAGCCCACAGGCGGGCCTGCTTGGCGAGAACGGCAGTGGCGCGGTACTGGTGGCCGTCGAGCTGGACCCATCGCGAAGCTGGCCACCCAGGATGGCCGGAACCATCGCCGACGCCGGCATCCTCGACAGTCGCGAACAGCGCCAGCGGCTGCTCGACCAGTTGACCCGCTTCCCGCCGGAACGCCTGGTCATCGCCTGCGATCCCCTGCGCTCGCCGGATCGAGGCACCCTGGCCTTGCTCGGCGAACTGTCGCGCGGCGCTGCCGCCACGCGCGTCTGGCTGTTGCAAGCCCCGTCCGGCCAGGCCCTCGACAGCCAGCGCCTGGAGGACTGGCACCAGGCACTGGACGCCCTGCCGCTGCCCCATGCCGACACGGCCCCCCTGCAATGGCTGGAGACAGGCCATGACTGATGCGCACAAACCGCTGAAACTCGCCGTGGTCGGTCACACCAACGTCGGCAAGACTTCGCTGCTGCGCACCCTGACGCGGGATGTCGGTTTCGGCGAAGTCTCCCATCGCCCCAGCACCACCCGCCATGTCGAGGGTGCGCGACTGTCGGTGGACGGCCAACCGCTGCTGGAGCTGTACGACACCCCCGGCCTGGAAGACGCCATCGCCCTGCTGGAATTGCTGGAGCGTCTGGAACGCCCCGGCGAACGCCTCGACGGCCCAGCGCGCACCGCCCGCTTCCTCGATGGCAGCGAGGCGCGCCAGCGCTTCGAACAGGAAGCCAAGGTGCTGCGTCAGTTGCTCGCCTCGGATGCCGGGCTCTATGTGATCGACGCCCGCGAGCCGGTGCTGGCCAAGTACCGCGATGAGTTGCAGATACTGGCCGGCTGCGGCAAGCCGCTGCTGCCGGTGCTCAACTTCGTCGCCCTGCCGGGGCATCGTGAGGAAGAGTGGCGCGAAGCACTGGCCCGTATCGGCCTGCATGCGCTGGTGCGCTTCGACAGCGTGGCCCCGCCGCTGGACGGCGAGCGCCGTCTCTACGAGAGCCTGGCACTGCTGCTGGAAAACGCCCGGCCGCAGTTGCAACGGCTGATCGACGACCATGAAGCCCAGGCAGCCCTGCGCCAGCAGGAGGGCCAGCGGCTGGTCGCTGAGCTGCTGGTGGATGTCGCCGCCTGTCGCCGCAGCGTCGCCGCCCACCCGGAGCTGGAACGCCGCGCCATCGAGGAACTACATGAAGCGGTGCGCCAGCGCGAGCAACGCTGCGTGGAAGCCCTGCTACGCCTGTATGCCTTCCGCCCACAGGACGCCGCCGCAGGCGAGCTACCGCTGCTGGACGGGCGCTGGGGCAACGACCTGTTCAACCCGGAAACCCTCAAGCAGTTGGGTGTGACGATCGGCGGCGGCATGGCCGCCGGCGCTGCCACCGGGGCCGGCATCGACCTGCTGGTCGGCGGCCTGACCCTGGGTGCCGCCACCCTGCTCGGCGCCATCGCCGGTGGCGGCGCACAGACCGCCCGTCACTATGGCGGGCGCCTGCTGGGCAAACTCAAGGGCCAGCGCGAACTGACCGTGGACGACGGCATCCTGCGCCTGCTGGCGCTGCGCCAACGGCAACTGCTCGCGGCCCTGGCGCTGCGCGGCCACGCAGCACAACAGACGATCCAGTTGCAGCGCCCCCAGGACGATGGCTGGCGGCAAGGCAAGCTGCCGGAGGCGCTGGGCCGGGCACGTGCGCATCCGCAGTGGTCGGGGCTCAATACGGGCAGCCGCCTGGATCAACGGGAACGGCTGGAGGCCATCGACGAACTGAAATCGACACTGGCAGCAACGCCTCGATGAAACAACCCGCCGTCTATCTGTTGGCCAGCCAACCGAACGGCACCCTCTACACCGGTGTTACCTCCGACCTGATCCAGAGGATCTGGCAGCACCGGGAAGGCCTGGTAGAAGGTTTCACCCGTCGCCATGGCGTGAAGACACTGGTCTGGTATGAGCAGCATGAAAGCATGACCAGCGCCATTGCCCGTGAAAAGGCCATCAAGAAATGGAACCGCGCCTGGAAACTGCGCCTGATCGAAAGCACCAATCCACAGTGGCTGGATTTGTGGCAACAGATCATCGGCGAGGCATAGGCAGCCCAGCGGTGCAACGGCTATCGCATGGATTCCCGCCTACGCGGGAATGACAAGGAGCCGAGGTGCGCGTATCGACAGGTCGGAATACCATCGCCCCACCTCCGTCGTCCCCGCGAAGGCGGGGACCCAGGTACGCGGTACAGCGGCAACCGTATGGATTTCCACCTGTTCGGGAATGACGAGGAGTCGAGGTGCGCGTATCGACAGGTCAGAAAACCATCGCAACCACACTTCCGTCGTCCCCGCGAAGGCGGGGACCCAGGTGCACGGTGCGTGCGGTAACCCTATGGACTCCCGCCTGCGCGGGAGTGACGAGGAAACAGGAAACGCTTACCCACTGACCGAAAAACCATCACAGCCCATCAGGGCTGGAAGGAACCGCGATCACGCCTCGCCCTTGCCCTGTACCTCTTCCTTCATCCGCGCCAGGCCCAGGTGGCGAACGTCGGTGCCACGGACCAGGTAGATCACCAGTTCGGAGATATTGCGCGCGTGGTCGCCGATGCGTTCCAGCGAGCGCAGTACCCAGATCACGTTGAGTACGCGGGAGATCGCGCGCGGGTCCTCCATCATGTAGGTGACCAACTCGCGCAGGGCGGTCTTGTACTCGCGGTCGATGTTCTTGTCGTACTGCGCCACCGACAACGCCAGGTCGGCATCGAAACGGGCGAAGGCATCCAGTGCCTCCTGAACCATCTTGCGCACCTGATCGCCGATGTGGCGAACCTCGACATAACCGCGCGGCGACTCGCCTTCCTCGCACAACTGGATGGCACGGCGGGCGATCTTGGTGGCTTCGTCGCCGATACGTTCCAGATCGATCACCGACTTGGAAACGCTGATGATCAAGCGCAGGTCGGAGGCCGCCGGCTGACGACGGGCGAGGATGCGCACGCATTCCTCGTCGATGTTGCGCTCCATCTGGTTGATCTGCTCATCGACCTCGCGCACCTGCTGGGCCAGGCCGGAGTCGGCCTCGATCAGCGCGGTGACGGCATCGTTGACCTGTTTTTCCACCAGGCCGCCCATCGCCAGCAGGTGGCTGCGGACCTCTTCCAGCTCGGCATTGAACTGCTGGGAAATATGTTGGGTATGGCTGTCTTTGTTCATCACATTCGCTCCACGAAAAGGCAGGTAGGGTGCGCGATGCGCACCGGCTATCTGGTGCGCATCGCGCACCCCACGGGGTCCACTAGCCGTAGCGCCCGGTGATGTAGTCTTCGGTCTGCTTCTTGGCCGGGTTGGTGAACAAGGTGTCGGTGTCGCCGTACTCGATCAGCTTGCCCATGTACATGAAGGCGGTGTAGTCCGAGACGCGCGCCGCTTGCTGCATGTTGTGGGTCACGATGACGATGGTGTACTTGGACTTCAACTCGTAGATCAACTCTTCGACCTTCAGCGAGCTGATCGGGTCCAGCGCCGAGCTGGGTTCGTCGAGCAGCAGCACTTCCGGCTGTACGGCGATGGTGCGCGCGATCACCAGGCGCTGCTGCTGACCACCGGACAGGCCGAGCGCCGACTCGTGCAGGCGATCCTTGACCTCGTCCCACAGCGCTGCACCCTTGAGCGCCCATTCGACGGCTTCGTCGAGCACGCGCTTCTGCTTGATGCCCTGGATGCGCAGGCCGTAGATGACGTTCTCGTAGATGCTCTTGGGGAACGGGTTGGGCTTCTGGAACACCATACCGACGCGGCGGCGCAGGTCAGCGACATCCTCGCCCTTGCGGTAGATGTTGTGGCCGTCGAGGTTGATGGCGCCTTCGATGCGGCAGCCGTCCACCAGGTCGTTCATGCGATTGAAGCAGCGCAGCAGGGTCGACTTGCCGCAACCGGACGGACCGATGAAGGCCGTCACGCGCTGTTTCGGGATATTCATGCTGACGTCGTACAGCGCCTGCTTCTGGCCGTAGAACAGACTCAGGCCGGGGACTTCGATGGCCACGGTTTCGCTGGCCAGGTCGAGGGTGCGCTTGTCGCGGCCCAGGGCGGAAATGTCGATGCCGTGGGTATGGGCTTCATGTTGCATAAAATCACTCCGATTCAAGCTTTAAGCCTGAAGCTTGAAACCGGAAGCCACTGCGTGCTTCCAGCTTCCGGCTTCCAGCTCGATCAATGATCCAGCGCCTTGTATTTCTCGCGCAGGTGGTTACGGATGTAGATGGCACTGAAGTTGAGCAGGGCGATCACCAGGACCAGCAGCAGGGCGGTGGCGTAGACCAGCGGACGCGCTGCCTCGACGTTCGGGCTCTGGAAGCCGACATCATAGATGTGGAAGCCCAGGTGCATGATCTTCTGGTCCAGGTGCAGGTAGGGGTAGTTGCCGTTCAGCGGCAGCGCCGGCGCCAGCTTGACCACACCCACCAGCATCAGCGGCGCCACCTCACCGGCGGCGCGCGCCACCGCCAGGATCAGGCCGGTCATCATCGCCGGGCTGGCCATTGGCAGCACCACCTTCCACAGCGTTTCCGACTTGGTCGCGCCCAGGGCCAGGGAGCCTTCGCGGATCATCCGCGGAATGCGTGCCAGACCTTCCTCGGTGGCGACGATCACCACCGGCAGGGTGAGGATCGCCAGGGTCAGCGAGGCCCACATCAGGCCCGGCGTACCGAAGGTCGGCGCTGGCGCCGCCTCGGGGAAGAACAGGCGGTCGATGGAGCCGCCCAGCACGTAGACGAAGAAACCCAGGCCAAACACGCCGTAGACGATCGAAGGCACACCCGCCAGGTTGTTCACCGCGATGCGGATCACCCGGGTGAGGAAGCCCTGCTTGGCGTACTCGCGCAGGTAGACCGCCGCGATCACGCCGAACGGGGTGACGATCACCGCCATGATCAGGGTCATCAGCACGGTGCCGAAGATCGCCGGGAAGATACCGCCCTCGGTGTTGGCTTCACGCGGCTCGTCGCTGACGAACTCCCACAGCTTGGCGAAGTAGAAACCGAACTTCTGCGGCAGCGACATGGCGTTGGGCTGGAACGCCCGCACCACCTTGCCCAGACTGACTTCAAGCGCGTGCCCGTCAGCGGTGCGCACGGTCATGCTATCGCGGTTGAAGGTCTGGTAGAGCGCCGTCAGTTCGGCTTCCAGCACCTTGTACTCGGCGTGCCAGGCATCGCGCTCGGCGTCCAGCTCGGCCTGGACGATGGCGTCGAGACGACCGTCCAGCTCCAGTTTGCGGGTCTTCAGGCGCAGGCGTTCGAGTCCGTGGTTGATACGGCCGATGTCGACCTTCTCCAGGTGAACGATCTTGGCGTGCAGGTCGTCGACCCGGGCGATACGTTTCTGCAGCTCGGCCCAGGCGCCTTCGCCTTCGGCCACCAGCTTGCCGTCTTCCTTGATATTCACCAGGAAGCCGTAGAAGTTACCCCACTCACGGCGCTCGACCGCGATCAGGTCCTTCGGTGTGCGTGAGTTGCTCAGCCATTCGCCGACCACCCAGGTGAAGTCGGCGCCGTAGACCTCGCGGTTGCCCACCTTGAGCAGCTCGCGGGTCATGAACTCGCCACCCTCGGCATTCACCGGCAGGCCAGAAGCGGCCAGCCGCGCACGCGGCACCTCCTCCAGTTGCACCACCTCGCCGGCCAGCAGGCGCGGCTCGCTGCCCGGCACCTTGTAGTCGGAGACGATCACGTCGGCCGGCCAGAAGTGGCCAAGACCGCGCACGGCGATCACCGCCAGCAAGCCGATGGTCATGATCACGGCGATGGACACCGCGCCCGCGTTCATCCAGATCCACGGCGAACCGCTTTTGAACCAGTTTTTCAGGGAATCCTGTTTCACGGATTTACACCTTTGTTCGAAATCTTCCGGCGGCCATCACTGGCCGAATTCTTCGGGCAATTACAGGCTCGCATACTTGCCACGCAGTCGCTGACGGATCAGTTCGGCCAGGGTGTTCATCACGAAGGTGAACATCAGCAGCACCAGCGCGGCGAGGAACAGCACGCGGTAGTGGCTGCTGCCCACTTCCGACTCGGGCATTTCCACCGCCACGTTGGCCGCCAGGGTACGCAGCCCCTGGAAGATGTTGGCCTCCATGATCGGCGTGTTGCCGGTGGCCATCAGCACGATCATGGTCTCGCCCACCGCACGGCCCATGCCGATCATCAGCGCCGAGAAGATGCCCGGGCTGGCAGTGAGGATCACCACGCGGATCATGGTCTGCCATGGCGTGGCACCCAGGGCCAGGGAGCCCAGGGTCAGGCTCTTGGGCACGCTGAACACGGCATCCTCGGCGATCGAGTAGATGGTCGGGATCACCGCGAAGCCCATGGCCAGGCCGACCACCAGGGCGTTGCGCTGGTCGAAGGGGATGCCCATGTCGTTGGTCAGCCACAGGCGCATGTCGCCACCGAAGAACCAGTTCTCCAGGTGCCCACTGATCGCCAGCGAGCCGTAGCCGACCAGCAATACCACCGGAATCAGCAGCGCCGCTTCCCAGCCTTCGGGAACGCGCAGGCGCAGGCTTTCCGGCAGGCGGCTCCAGCCATAGGCGGCGGCGATGATGCCCACCGGCATCAACAGCAACAGGCTGAAGATACCCGGCAGGTGGCTTTCGAGGAACGGCGCGAGGAACAGGCCGGCGAAGAAGCCGAGGATCACCGTCGGCAGCGCCTCCATCAGCTCGATCACTGGCTTGACCTTGCTGCGCAGGCGCGGCGCCATGAAGTAAGCGGTGTAGATGGCCGCGCAGATCGCCAGCGGGGCCGCCAGCAGCATGGCGTAGAAGGCGGCCTTGAGCGTACCGAAGGCCAGTGGCGCCAGGCTCAGCTTGGGTTCGAAGTCAGTGTTGGCGGAGGTCGACTGCCAGACGTAGTCAGGCTCGGCATAGCTCTCGTACCAGACCTTGCCCCACAACGCGCTCCAGGAAATTTCCGGGTGCGGGTTGTCGATCACCTGGCCTTGCAGCTTGCCGCCGCTTTCCACCAGCAGGCGGTTGGCGCGCGGCGACAGGGCGGCGATGGCCGAACCCTCGGCGACCGACTCCTTGAGCAGGGTGCGGTGCGCAGTGCTGTGGAAGATACCGATGGTGCCGCTGGCATCCAGTGCCAGGAAGCCCTTGCGGCGCTCTTCCGGAAGAATCTGGGTGACCGGGCTGTTGCCCAGGCTGAAGTTGCGCACATTGCGCAGCTCGGACTTGCCGTCCTCGTCGCGCACCATGAACCACTGGCCGATGCCGCCCTTGGAGTCGCCGACCAGCAGCGAGATACCGCCCAGCAGCGACGTCACGCTGGTCACTTCGGCCTGACCGCTGGCCAGTTTGTAGCGACCGTTCAGTTGTTTCTGGCGCAGGTCGAAGACATCCGCGCTGGCCTGCCCGCTGATCGCGTACAGCCACATTTGCCGGGGGTCGACCAGCAATGCCTTGATCGGCTCGGCCATCTGCGGCAGGGCCACATCGCTCTGCTCCTGGCTGCTCTCGCCAGTCAGCAGGTTTTCCGTGCTGGAGATGCGCACGGCGTGCAGCTGATTGCCAGTGGACGCCGCCAGCAGCAAGGTCGAACCATTCTGGCTGACCGCCACATGCTCCAGCGGACGCCCCTGCTCATCGAGGCTGACCGGCTGGCCACCGAAGGGGTAAGTCACCTGCGGCGAAATCAGGCGTTTGTTGTCCGGGTAGCTGACCTTGTAGTGGTGCTCCAGCACCAGCGCCTGGCCATTGCTCAGGCCCAGCACCACGCGGCGGCTGCCGGGCACGTCCTGGCCGATGGAGACCACCTGGCTGCCTTCCGGCAAGGGCAGTGCCACCGTCGAGACGAGGTTGCCGGAGTCGACATCAAAGAACTGGATACGACCATCACGCCCAAGGCGCAAGGCCACCTGGTTCTGCTCCTCCATCGCCAGCAACAGCGGCTCGCCCGCTTCAGCCAGCCAGGCGGGTTGCCGGGCGTCCTGAGGCTCCAGGCTCGCGCCCTGGAACATCGGCACGACCACGCTCGCCAGGTAGAAGAAGATCAGGGTGATGGCGGCCAACACGGCCAGTCCACCAATGGAGACATACCAGCGCGCCAAGTGATCCTTGAGGGCGCGCAGGCGGCGCTTGCGCTGCAGGGCCGGGGTGTTGAAGTCCAGCCGTTGCAATTTCGAATGAGCGGTCATGGCGTTATTTCATTCCTGCCAGGGTGGGCCGTGCGGCCCTCCGGGATACTGTCCGAAAACCGCCCACGCACCATCGCACGGGCACAGGGCGGCTCCGGCCAAAGCCTATAGCGGCTGTATGACAAATAAATTACAAGGCACTGAAACGAAGACGCCCGCCAACGCGATTGCGTGGCGGGCGCCGGGGCACGGCTCAGACGATCACAGACCCAGGTCTTTCATCGCCTTGTCGACCACTTTCTTCGGCAGCGGGATGTAACCATCCTTGACCACCACATCCTGGCCTTGCTTGGACAGGACCAGCTTGACGAACTCGGCGTCCAGCGGGCTCAGCGGCTTGTTCGGCGCCTTGTTGACATAGACGTAGAAGAAGCGGGCCAGCGGGAACTTGCCAGCCAGTGCGTTCTCTTCGCTGGCTTCGAAAGCCTCACCACCCTTGGACAGCGGTACGGCGCGAACGCTGGAGGTGCGGTAGCCGATACCCGAGTAACCGATGGCGTTCAGGGTGCTGGAGATCGACTGCACCACGGAAGCCGAACCCGGCTGCTCGTTGACGTTGGACTTGAAGTCACCTTTACACAGGGCTTCTTCCTTGAAGTAACCGTAGGTACCGGATACCGAGTTGCGACCGAACAGTTGGATCGGCTTGGCCGCCCACTCGCCAGTCAGGCCCAGGTCGCCCCAGGTCTTGAGGTCCTTGGCGCCACCGCACAGGCGGGTGCTGGAGAAGATCGCGTCGACCTGCTCGATGTCCAGGCTCTTGATCGGGTTGTCCTTGTGCACGAACACCGCCAGGGCGTCGATCGCCACCGGGACGGCGGTCGGCTTGTAGCCATACTTCTCTTCGAAGGCCTGGATCTCGTTGTCCTTCATCGGGCGGCTCATCGGCCCCATGTTGGCAGTGCCTTCAGTCAGGGCGGGCGGCGCGGTGGACGAACCGGCGGCCTGAATCTGGATATTGACGTTCGGGTAGCTGCGCTTGAACTCTTCGGCCCACAGGGTCATCAGGTTGGCCAGCGAGTCGGAACCGACGCTGGAGAGGTTGCCTGATACGCCGGAGGTCTTCTCGTAGTTGTGCAGGGCAGGATCGACCGCCGCAACAGCGCTGGCGGCAGTGCCTACACCAGCGGCAACGAAGGTCAGGGCCGCCATCAAACGATTCAGTTTCATACCTTGCTCCTGGCAGGGATGTACTTGGGAAGTGTTGGTGGAACGGTGGCCAGTATCGAGAGGCCATGTGAACACTCTATGAATCGAATGTGACAATCTGGTTACGACTGCGAACCCAGGCCGACACCCACCCGCTTGGGTAATTGCAAAAGCCGGTCATCTGCGCCAGTCTCCTCGCACTACTCGCCAGCCCCGCTAGCACACGGGTTTGCGCCACGAAAAATCGCCATGAGCGATTTCCGACGTGGCGACAGCGACGGCCCGAAGGGTCGCTGCCAGGGAAGGCGGGCCACAAAAACAATTACGCGCCGAGTCGACGATGAAAGATTACGAACAGGAAGACCCGATCCCGCAGGGCGACCTCGCCCTGCAAATCACCGCACTGCCACGGGAAACCAACGGCTTCGGCGACATCTATGGCGGCTGGCTGGTCGCACAGATGGACCTGGCCGGCACCGCCATGGCCAGCCGGGTGGCGGCGGGACGGGTGGCGACGGTTTCCATCGACCGCATGGCCTTCATGGTGCCGGTGGCGGTGGGCGCGCAACTGTCCTTCTATACCCAGACGCTGGAAGTGGGCCGCAGCTCGATCCAGATCCTGGTCGAGGTCTGGAGCGAAGACCCGTTGTCGCTGGAGTGGCGCAAGGTGACGGAAGCGGTGTTCGTGTTCGTCGCCATTGATGGCAGTGGCCGCACCCGTCCCCTGCCGCGCCGCTGATCGCCATGGTCGCCTTGCTGTTGGCCCTGTGGCCGCTGTTCGCCCTGATCGTCGCTGGTTACCTGCTGCGTCGCGCCGACTTTCCCAACGAAGCCTTCTGGCCCGGTGCCGAGCGGCTCAATTATTTCGTCCTGTTCCCGGCGCTGCTGCTGAGCAACCTGGCCAGCGCACCGCTGGACAACCCGGCCCTGCCGCGCCTGGCACTGGCCGTGGTGCTGGGCCTGGGTCTGCTGTGGCTGGCATTGTTGCTGGCGCGCAGGCTGTTCGGCTGGCCGGCGGCACGCTTCGGTGCCATTGCCCAGGGCGTGCTGCGCTTCAACACCTACCTCGGCCTCGCGGCGCTGGGCAGCCTGTATGGCACGGAGGGCCTGGCCCTGGCGGCGCTGATGCTGGCGCTGATGATCCCTATCGTCAACGCCATGTCGGTCTGGGCGCTGCTGGCAGAGCGTGACGTCAGTGCCCGCAGCTTGTTGCTGCCGATCCTGAAGAACCCGCTGATCCTCGCCTGCCTGGCAGGCGCGGCGATCAACCTGTCCGGCCTCGGCCTGCCTGGCGGCAGCGAACGCCTGCTGGCCCTGCTCGCTGCCGCCAGCCTGCCGCTGGGGCTGCTCAGCGTCGGCGCGGCGCTGCAACCCCGGCAGTTGCGCGGCGAAGTACCGGCCCTCGGCTGGAACTGCGCCCTGCGCCTGCTGGCCGCGCCGGCCCTGGCCTACGGTGTGGCGTATCTGCTGGCACTGCCACCGCTGGAAAGCACGGTGCTGGTGCTGTTCTTCGCCTTGCCCACCGCGCCCACCGCCTATGTACTGACACGCCAGCTCGGCGGCGACAGCCAGTTGATGGCCGGCATCATCACCCTGCAAACCCTGCTGGCGGCGCTGAGCCTGCCATTGGTGCTGATCCTTCTGTCGTAGGGTGCGCCACGCGCACCGGGGCCGGAGAAACCGGTGCACGCGGCGCACCCTGCGGCGATACAGGGAGTTGATGCGCACCTTTTCCTCCGCGAAATGCATAACGATATAACGCAATCGCCCTGGAAAAGCGTGCGATCCCCGGATCAAAACCCGCCACTTTCGGTTAATCTCGACGTTTCCCTGCCTTGCTCAACAGGACGCCAGATGACCGCACCAACCCCGCTCCTCGTCACCCGCAAATGGCCCGCGCAACACCCTGAACGCCTCCAGCTCTACTCCCTGCCGACACCCAACGGGGTCAAGGTCTCGATCATGCTCGAAGAGATCGGCCTGCCCTACGAGGCACACAAGGTCAGCTTCGACACCCAGGACCAGTTCACCCCGGAGTTCCTCTCGGTCAGTCCGAACAACAAGATCCCGGCAATCCTCGACCCCAACGGTCCGGACGGCCAGCCGCTGGCGTTGTTCGAATCCGGCGCGATCCTCATCTACCTGGCGGAAAAGAGCGGCCAACTGCTGCCGCAGGACCCGGCCGCACGCTACCAGGCGCTGCAATGGCTGATGTTCCAGATGGGCGGGATCGGACCGATGTTCGGCCAGCTCGGCTTCTTCCATAAGTTCGCCGGCAAGGCCATCGAGGACAAACGTCCGCGCGACCGCTATATCGCCGAATCCAACCGCCTGCTCGGCGTGCTGGACCACCAACTGGAAGGTCGCGAGTGGGTGCTGGGCAGCGACTACAGCATCGCCGATATCGCCATATTCCCCTGGGTGCGCAACCTGGTCGGCTTCTACGAAGCCGGCGAACTGGTGGGCTTCGACGCCTTCGCCAACGTACGCCGCGCCCTCGATGCCTTCCTCGCCCGCCCGGCGGTGGAACGCGGTTTGAAAGTACCCAGCTGACAGACAGCGGGCATTCCACACGGCCATGCAGCACCACGTCGACCGAAAACCTGCACAGCACGAGGTCGAACATGGCCGTTACCCTTGCCCAACCTGCCCCAGGGCAGAACCAGGAGTTTCAATGAGCACTCGTCACCCCGAACACCCGATCAACCCGCTGTTCGCCGAACGCTGGTCGCCCCGCGCCTTCACTGGCGAGCCGATCACCCGCCAGCAGCTCGACAACCTGCTGGAAGCGGCACGCTGGGCACCCTCGGCGTACAACGCACAGCCCTGGCGCTTCCTCTATGCGCTACGCGGTAGCGCCGAATGGGACACCTTCCTCGACCTGCTGCTGCCCTTCAACCAGCGCTGGGCCGCCAATGCCTCGGCGTTGCTGTTCGTGCTGTCCAAGCGCACCTTCGTCGCCCCCGGCAAGGATCAGCCGGCGCCGTTCCCCAGCCACGCCTTCGACACCGGTGCAGCCTGGGCCAACCTGGCCAACCAGGCGGCCCATGACGGACTGGTCAGCCATGGCATGGGCGGCTTCGACGCCGCACGGGCGCGCATCGCCCTGGAAGTACCGGAGGAGTACGAGTTCCAGGCCGCCGTCGCCATCGGCCACCTGGCCAGCCCAGAGACCCTGCCGGAAGACCTGCAGAAACGCGAACAGCCCAGCCAGCGCGAGCCCCTGCACAAGCTGGCCGCCGAAGGGCGCTTCAGCGACAGCATCCGCTGATGTCACTCCGCTAAAGTCTTCTACAAGGCGACACGGAAGGCTGGCGGCAGAGATGAAGCCCCCTTGCCTGCGAGGGGGCTCATTGCAGTCCAAGCCCGTCGCACGGCTGCCGTCGGCTTACGGGCAACTTTCCACATGCGCGTAACGGTCCTGCCGGACGCCGCTCAGGTCGACCATGGTCCGGTACAACTGGGCCGGCGACACCGGCTTGTGCAACAGGGGCACGCCGCTGTCGTGGGCTTCACGCAGGCGCTCGGGCGCGGTGTCGCCGGTGATGATCAGGGCCGGCAGCTCACGGCCTGCGGCCTCGCGTGCACGGGCGATGACTTCGGCACCCGTCAGGTGTTCGCGCAGGCGGTAGTCGCTGACCAGCAGTTGCACCGACCACTCCCCGACCTCCGCCAGCGCCTCGTCCAGCCCTTCCACTGTGCGGCAGTCGCAGCCCCATTCCGCCAGCAGTTGCAGCATGCCCATGCGCAAGCTGGCATCGTCCTCGATCACCAGCACCCGCAGGCCCTGCAACAACCCGCTGGGCAATGCCGGGCCGCCCATCAGGTCGCGGACATCCTCGCTGAAATCGGAGCGGGCCAGCGGCAGCAGGACGCGGAAGATACTGCCCCGCCCCGGCTCCGACACCAGGCTCAGGCCATGCCCGAGGGAGCGCACCAGGCCATCGGTGATCGCCAGGCCAAGCCCCAGACCCTTGAGCCGGTCGCGCTCCGGATTACCCAACTGGTGGAACTCGCGGAAGATCTCGCGCTGCTGCCGGGCGTCGATCCCGATACCGGTATCGATCACTTCGATCGACACCCGCTCGCCCCGCTTGCGGCAGGCGACCAGTAAGCCACCGGTCTCGGTATAGCGGATCGCATTGGTGATCAGATTGCGCAGTATCCGCTCCAGCAAGGCCGGATCGGAGTTCACCGCCAGGTGGGTCTCGCGGCTGCGGTAGACGATGCCCTTGGCATCGGCCAGCCCGCCCAGCTCATTGGCCAGCTTGTTGAGCAACGGCTGCAACTGGAAGACGCAACGGCGCGGCGTGATCACCCCGGCTTCGATACGGGAGAAATCCAGCAGGGTATTGAGCATCTCCGCCGAGGCCTGGCTGGCGACACGGGCATTGTTGAGGACTTTATGCTGGTCATCCGACAGGTCGCTGCGCGCCAGCACCTCGAGGAAAAGCTCCTGGGCATGCACCGGCTGGCGCAAGTCATGGCTGGCCGCCGCGAGGAATTTCGACTTGGCCAGGTTGGCTTCTTCGGCCTTGATACGCGCCTGCTCGGCCTGCTCGGAAACGCCGCGCAAGCGTTCGACCAGCTCGAGGTTCTCGAAGCGCAGGGCGATGGAGCGGCGCGAAGCGCGCTGTGCCAGCAAGGCCTGGCCAACCTGCCCCGCAACATAGAGCGCACAGCCCAGGGCCAGCATGCGGAAGGTAGGGTCGCCGATCACCCACAGCTTGCTGTTGATGGTCAGCAGCAGCATGGACTGCATGCTGAAATACAGGGGAAACACCGGGGCCAGCAATGACACGGCATTGCTGCCGACGCCCGCGAGGGACGCCATCACCAGCAACTGCTCCGGCAACGACGCCTGCCCCATCGCGATCCAGGCCAGCAAGCCCCAGGCCAGGCCCTCGAACGCCTTGATGACGCCCATGTGCACGATCAGGCGCAAGGCGTTGTCCTGCTCCACGCCACGCCGCAGCGCCCAGCGTGCATACCCCACGCACAGCAAGCGCCCGGCAACGACCATCGCGAGCCAGCCCAGCAGTCGGGTATGCCGCTCGTTGTCGTACAGCACCATCACCAGCAGGAGTGCCAGGGTGACCCCCAGGTAGAGGGAGTTCTTCATGCCGAGGAACACCAGGCGCACCTGCTCGACCCGGATGTTGCGCTCCAGGTCGGCCTCCCGCTCCAGTGCGCTCAATTGATCAGTCTCAGGCGCCGCGCCACGAAGGCCGCTTCCGAACGGCTGGACACCTGCAAGGTCGCCAGCATGGCCTGCACATGCCCGCGCACGGTGTTCTCCGAAAGGCTGAGGCGCCGCCCGATCATCTTGTTCGACAACCCCTGGCACAGCAGGTCGAGGACTTCGCACTGCCGGGGCGTCAAGCGTATGCCTTCCGAAGCCGCACCAGGCGCAAAGGCCTCGCTGTCGCCGGCCAGCACCCGGCTGACCAGTTCGAGCATACGACCCGGCGTTTCTGCCTTGCAGATAAAGCCATGCGCGCCCCTGGCCAGGGCTTCGCTCGCCACCTGGGACTCCAGGGCGGCCGACACCACCACCACCTTCGCCAGGGGCCACTTCTGCATGAGCAGCGCGATGCCGTCCAGGCCGTTGAGCCCGTCGAGCTGCACGTCGAGCAGTATCAGATCGAGCGACTCGTTGCCGCACTGCAAGGCCTCTTCCAGCGAAGCGGCCTCCGACAGTTCCATGGAGCCCAGGCCAGCGGATAGCACCATGCCGATTCCGGAACGGAACAGGGCGTGATCGTCGATAAGAAGCAGATGAATAGTCATGCCCGCTATTCAATAGCCTCCACCCGCGTCAGGCAAGAGACCAGTCCAAAAGGACTAGCGAAAAGCCCCGTGCGATGGCTATCGCACGGGGCTTTGGTTACCTCATGAGGCGCGTTGGCGCGATCAGAACGCGGTACGCAGACTGACCGACAGGTTGCGCGGTTCACCGTAGACGGCACCGGCATAGAAGCCGTAGTTGGTGAAGTAGCGTTTATCGAGCAGGTTGTTGGCGTTCAGGCTGACGCTGGTCGCGTCGGTCACGTCGTATTTGGCCATGGCGTTCCAGATGGCGTAGCCGGACCAGTTGACCGCGGTAGAGCCGGTGCTCTGGCCATTGGTCGGGATGCCCGCCGGGCTCGACAAGGCGCGGATGTTGCTCTGCGCATTGACGCCAGCGCCCAGGGTCAGGCGGTTCAGCTCGCCCGGCAGACGGTAGGTGCTCGACAGCTTGAACAGGTGCGACGGATCGCTGCGGCCATCCGAATCGACACGGCGGAAGTGCAGGTAGGTGTAGCCGCCATAGACGTTCCAGTCCGGTGTCAGGGCGCCCGCCACTTCGATGTCGATACCGTCGGTTTCCACGCCGGTACCGGCCTTGTAGGCGTCGGTGCCGGTTGGCGTGACGTTGCCGACATCCAGCACGGCCTTGTTGTCCTGCTGGGTGCGGAAGTAGGCGACCTGGGCATTCAACGAACCGTCGAACCATTCACCCTTGATCCCGCCCTCGTAGCTCTTGCCGACGATGGGCTCGACCCGGTTGCCGCTGGTGGTCAGCTGGGTCTGCGGGGTGAACACGTCGGTGTAGCTGGCATAGACCGAGTAGTTGTCGTTCAGGTCGTAGACGATACCGGCATAGGGCGTGACGACGCCGTTTTCCTGCTGGCTGCTGTGTACGGCGGCCACCGTGCGGCTGGTGACGCGGTAGTCGCTGGTACGCAGGCCGACGATCACCGACAGCGGGTCGGTAATGCTCAGGCGGGTGGCCGCATAGAGCCCTTGCAGGCGCGTGGTGGTTTTCGAATGACGACCGGAGCGGGTCATGCTCATGTAGAAATTGTCATCGACCCCATTGTGCCAGTCGCTGATCGGCAGGCCGTTCAGGCGGTACATGCAGCCTGCGGAGGCGATCTCGGTCCCCAGCCCGTCGCTCATCACGCAGTTGTACTCTGGCGCCCAGGCCACCGTACGGTTGTCGCTGTAGCCGAACATCGCCTCGTGGGTACGGCCAAGCAGTTGGAACGGCCCGCTGAGGTCGATCTGCGCCCCCTGCTGAGTGGTGTCGGAGGCGTCGCCCAGCGCGTTGAGGACAGCACCGCTGCCGTCCTGCTGCCAGTAGCCGCCGTAGAGGCCACGACGCACCTGGTTGACCTTGGCCACCGCCAGTTTGTTGCGGGCCTCGGTCACGCCATGGGTCAGGCGGGCATTCAGTTCCCAGTCGTTGTCGAAGCGGTGCTCCAGGGAGGCGAACGCCGTTTGCGTCTCGGCGGCGGAATGGCTCCAGCTGGGCGCCAGGTTGGTGCTGCGGGACACCTTGGCCTTGCTGCCATCGGCGAACCAGACCGGGATATTCGCACCCCAGCCGCTGCCGATGACCTTGTTGTATTCGTAGGCGTAGCCGGCACCCAGGGTGGTGGCATCGCTCAGGTCGAACTCGAAGGTGGCCAGTGCGCCACGGCTGCGCGAGGACTCCTGGTCACGGAACGAGCGGGCATCTTCCTGGGTCACGACGAAGCGCGAGCGCAGGCGGCCATCTTCGCTCAGCGGCAGGTTCAGGTCGGCACCCAGGCGGCGCTTGTCCCAGCTGCCGTAGGTGGCGTAGGCACTGCCGCCGAAGGTTCGGCCAGCGCGCTTGCGGCGCAGGTCGACGGTGGCCGATGGATCGCCCGTGCCGCCAAGCAGGCCGTTGGCACCACGCACGATGTCGATGCGCTCGTAGAGATCGAGGTTCATGGCATTACCGCCACCGCCGAAACCGGTGGCACCGGGAAATTGCACGCCGTCGATCTTCCAGTTGCTCACGGCATAACCACGGGCGCGGTAGTTGGTGCGCACCCCGACTTCCAGTTTACTGGCGGTGATACCCGGCGTAGCGGCCAGCGCTTCTTCGATATTGGTGATCTGCCGGTCGGTCATCTGCTCGCGGGTGAGTGTGGTGACCGTCTGCGGTGTCTGCCGAGGACTGAGGCGCAACCCCGTGGCGCTGCCCGTGCGCTTGACCGTATAACCGACCTGTTCGGCGGCTTCGGTTGGCTCGCTCAACGCGCTGTCTTCGACGTTGATCGCGCCGATATTGAGTGTAGTCTCGCGCTCATCCGTCGCAGCATGGACAGGCCCGGCCAGCAGGCCACTGAAGCCCATGGCCATGAGTACGGCAGCGTGTTTGCGTCGAAAAGCCCGGGGCAGAGATGCACTCGGTGCGTGGGCAGGAAGGCAGATTGGCAACATTGATAGTTTTTCTCATTTGTTGATGATTCTGATAGATTTTATGGTTTGTTTCCTTGAGCAATAGCAGCCGCTTGTACGGGTATGTAATGGAAGGTAATGAGGGCATCGCCAAGCCATTGGCCCTGGAAACCCTGCTGGTGGTCGACGACGACGATGAAATCCGCGAACTGCTGTGCGCCTACCTGAGCGACGCGGGTTATCGCGTGCTCGCGGCAGCGGACGGCGAACAGATGTGGCGCTGCCTCGAACGCCACAAGGTGCACCTGTTGATCCTCGACCTGATGCTGCCGGGCGAAGACGGCCTCAGCCTCTGCCGGCAACTGCAAAGCCTGCGGGGGCCGGGCGTGATCATGCTGTCGGCGAAAGGCTCGCCACTCGACCGCATCATCGGCTTGGAGGTCGGTGCGGACGACTACCTCGGCAAACCCTTCGAGCCCAGGGAACTGCTGGCCCGGATCAAGGCTGTGCTGCGCCGGGCCGAGCGCCAGGAGGACGCGCTCCAGCCGGAATGCCAGGACACTTCGCTGGAGTTCGCCGGCTACCGGCTCGACCATCGCAAGCGCATATTGACCCTGCCCGACGGGCAACAGCGGAGCCTGCCACGCTCGGACTACCGCGTATTGCGCGACCTGCTGGCAGCGCCGGAACAGATACTGTCGCGCGGGCAACTGACGCAGAGCGTGTTCGGCCGGGATCACCTGCCGGACGACCGCTCCGTGGACATGTGCGTCAGCCGTCTTCGCCAGCACCTCAAGCGGGTGCCGGGCAATGCGGTGAGCATCCTCACCATCCGTAACGAGGGCTACCTGCTGAGCATTCAGGATGAAGATCGCTAAGGCGGTCTGCCGGCGGCTCAGGCCACTCTGGCCGCGCACCCTGTTCGCCCAGGTGCTGGTGATCATGGTCGGCGGCACCCTGGCGGTGCAGTTGCTTTCCAGCAGCATCTGGTTCGACGTACGCTTCGCCCAGGTACTCGAAACCCCGGTCCGCCTGATGGCCAGCCGTGCGGCGCCCCTGGCGGCGCAGGACGCCTGCCTGCCCGGAGAGTCCTCTCCCTCACCCACCCGCTATATCACGCGCTGCCTGGAAAACCGGCCACTCACGCCGGAACAGGACGAGCGCGTGCGCCACCGGATCGAACTGCTGCTGTACCAGGCCCTCGCCTACGAGCTGGGCTACGAGCGACCGGTGCATGTCATCGACTTCGCCCTCAACGACGAACTCGGTCGCGACATCGTCTGGGACAGCCTGTTCGGGCTGCGCATTGCCCATGCCCATGTGCACTTCGCCCTGCCCCTGGCGGACGGGCACTGGCTCGAAGTGGAAGGCCAGGAGTTGCAAGGCTGGAGCGGAGAGTCAGCCTGGATACTGATCTCGGACTACCTGCTGCGGGTCTATGCGCTGCGCATTCTTGCGGTGCTTGGCATTTGCCTGCTGGCGGTGCGCCTGTGCCTGAACCCGTTGAAACGCCTGAGCGAAGCCGCGCAGGGCCTGGGGCGCAACCTGGAACAACCCCCCTTGCCATTGAGCGGGCCACTTGAGGTGCGCCAGGCGGCCCAGGCCTTCAACACCATGCAACAGCGCCTGATCGGTATGCTCGACGACCAGTCTTATTTCATGGCGGCGGTCTCCCACGACCTGCGCACGCCGCTGACTCGCATGCGCCTGCGCATCGAGCGCATCGCGGACGAGCAGCAGCGTGAGCGGTTGCGACAGAACATCGCGGAGATGGAGGGCATGATCGCCCAGGTGCTGGACTACCTGCGCTGTGCCGAAGACCAGCGCACACAGCCTGTCGATTTCGATGCGTTGCTGGCGAGCGTGTGTACGGAGCTGGCACAGGACGATGAACCGCTGCCGGTCACCGGCCAGGCCGGGATGGTCGAAGGCAATCCACTGATGCTGCAACGCTGCCTGCAGAACCTGCTGACCAACGCCCTGCGCTATGCCCGGACGATCAGCCTGTGCCTGGAAACGGACGACGACAGCGTGACCCTGCATATCGAGGACCGAGGCCCCGGCATCGACGAGCAACGCCTGGTGTCGATCACCGAGCCCTTCGTGCGCGGCGAGGAATCGCGCAACCCGCAGTCCGGCGGCTACGGCCTGGGACTGAGTATCGCCAAGCGCGTCGCCCAGGGCCATGGCGGCCAGTTGATACTGCACAACCGGATCGGAGGCGGGCTATGCGCCAGCCTGACACTGGCGCGTCACCCGCCACACCCTGAAACCTGACACGATCCAGGCCAGGGCGCTCGCACACCCTGGCCTGGATCGCGCAGCTCAGCGGCAGGAGCGCTTCAGGGCGAAAGGCCCGTCGCCCAGCAAGGCCAGCGCCAGTGCGGCCAGGGTCAGGAAGATCGGGTATTCCCAGCCGCCGTTGGGGTTGGTGAAGCCCCAGCCATTGCCGAAATGCACGGTGGAAGCGCCGAACAGTTGCACCACGGCGATGGCGGCGATCCAGCGGGCGTAGACACCGAGCAGCAGCAACGCGCCCCCGACGATCTCGAAAGCGATCACCGGGTAGGCGAGAAAGCCCGGAAAGCCGACGGACTCGAAGAAGCCGGCGGTGCCAGCCGGGGTGAACACCAGCAGCTTGGTCAGGCCGTGGGCGAGGAACATGACGCCCAGCGCAACGCGCAGGACCAGGGCGGCGTAGGGAGCGGTACGGGTGTCGATCATGGTGTTTCTCCTTGGGTGAAGCCTATGGCTCGGCGAGCCATGGATTTGGACCTGCCTCGCGGCAGAATGCTCGGGCTCATGGCAGGTTCAGGTTGTCGCATGCGCCGAACAGGTAGGCGTCCATCGACAGCACGCCATGTTCGATACCGCCATCCAGCACCCGCAGTGCATCGTCGGCGCGGCGTGCGCCCTGCGCCACCAACAGCGGCAGGAAGTGTTCCTCGCTCGGATGGGCACGTTCGGCCTCTGGCGCACGCTGGCGGTACTCGACCAGCGCCTGGCTGTCGTCCGCCTGCAAGGCCTGGCGAATCCAGTGGGTGAAGTCGCGGACATAGCCGACCTCATCGCCCTGCTGGCGGAACTCGTAGAGGTTGTGGGTCAGGCTGCCGGAGGCGACGATCAACACGCCTTCGTCGCGCAGCGGCGCCAGGGCCTGGCCGAGACGCAGCGCGCCCGCGGTGTCCAGCGGATACGGCAGCGACACCTGGAACACCGGTACGTGTGCTTCGGGCAGCAGGTGCAGCAACGGCACCCAGGCGCCATGGTCGAGGCCTCGGCGCTCGTCCAGGCCGCTCGCCCAGCCCGCCGCACGTAGCAGTTCGACGGTGCGCGCCGCCAGGGCCGGATGGCCGGCGACCGGGTATTGCAGCTCGTACAACGCCTGCGGAAAACCCCCGAAGTCATGGATGGTTTCCGGTTGCGCGCTGGCGGTCACGGCCACGCCGCCACGGGTCATCCAGTGCGGCGACAGCACCAGTACCGCCTCGATGCCGCTCAGTTGCCGTCCGAGTTTGCCCAGCAACGGTCCGGCCAGGCCAGGCTCGATGGCAAAAGTCGGCGCGCCATGGGAGACGAACAGTACGGGAAGCGTTGTCATGGTGACCTCCAGCGCCGCCAGCCGGCGCGATTGCAAAGGTGATGTGGTTCAGCGGCGGATCCAGGTCGGGGCGATCTGCGTCCCCAGCCCGGCGCCGTAGCGCAAGTAAATGTTCAAGCCACCCAGCGGCTCCAGGTAACGCGCATTGCGCAGTTCGCCCGCATCGATGGTGCCGAAGCCCATGCTCTCGGCCAGTGCCTTGGCGGTCTGCCGCGCACGCTCGCTGTCACTGGCGAGGAACACCGGGGCAACCTGCCCACCGGGGAACTTCGGCCCCTGGAGCAGGACTTCGGCAAACAGGGTGTTGAAGCCCTTGACCAGCTCGATACCCGGCACCGCCTTGACGATTTCCTCGGCGGACGAGGTGTTGTGCCCGATGGCCAACCCCATGTAGTCCGCCGTCAGCGGGTTGGTGATATCGATCACCACCTTGCCGCGCACATCGCCCAGGGATTTCAGCGCATCGATGGCATCGGCGTGGCCGGTGGCCAGGACGATCACCTGGTTGCTGCCCAGGGCCTGGGCCACCGGTGCGGCGCTCACGCCCTTGTGGGCGGCGGCCAGTTCCTCGGCCTGCTCCAGTTCACGACCGGTGACAGTGACCCGGTGGCCCGCCTTGCTCAGGCAGGTGACGAAGGCCGAGCCCATGTTTCCAGTGCCGATGACCGTGATGTTCATGCTGAAGTCCTCTTGGGATGTGCTTGTTATGTGGCTTAGTTTATTGACTCGATTTTTTGGATAAACCACCATTCAAGAGAATCACTGTTCCGATAATCGAGACTATCCATGAACCGAACCCTTGAGATGGAAGTGTTCACCGCCGTGGTCGAGGCTGGTAGCTTCGTCGGCGCGGCGGAGGGGCTGAAAATGTCCAAGGCCGCCGTCTCGCGCCATGTCGATGCGCTCGAACAGCGCCTCGGCGTGCGCCTTCTGCAACGTACCACGCGCCGCCTGTCGCTGACCGAGGAGGGCCGTACTTTCCACCAGCGCGCACGGGACATCCTGGCCAGCCTGAACGATGCCGAGGCCGAGGTGAGTTCAGGCAATCAGGAGCCTAGCGGGGTCATCCGTATCAATGCGCCACTGAGTTTCGGCGTGCAGCACCTGGCGCCGCTGTGGGGGGCCTTCATGGAGAGCTGCCCGAGGGTCGAGCTGGACATCAGCCTCAACGACCGCGTGGTCGACCTGGTGGACGAGGGCTACGACCTGGCGATCCGTATCGCCACGCTCAACAGTTCATCGCTGGTCAGCCGCCGCCTGGCCACCACCCGCATGCGCCTGTGCGCGGCCCCCGGCTACCTGGCACGGCATGGCACGCCCCGCCACCCGAACGAACTCGCCGGGCACCGGGTAATCGCCTACAGCAACTGGGCCGGGCGCGATGAATGGCGCTTCGAAAGCCCACAAGGCAGTGCCAGCGTGCGCACCCGCGCCTGTGTCCACAGCAACAATGGCGACACCTGCCGCGCCATTGCCCTGGGCGGCGGCGGCATCCTGCTGCAACCGGACTTCCTGATCGCCGACGACCTGCGCAGCGGCACGCTGTTGGAGCTGATGCCGGAATACCGCTCGCAGGAGCTGGGCATCTACGCGGTCTACCCGACCCGCAAGCAACTGCCGCTGAAGGTGCGGAGGCTGGTGGCCTTCCTCGGTGAAGCGTTCGAGGGCGTGTCCTGGGACGTGTGAGCCAGCCTCTGGCGACAGGCCCAGGTGAGCGGACTAGTCGTCCTGGGCCGGGTCAAGCCCTGGGAACAGCACCTCGGTGAAACCGAACTTGCCGAAATCCTCGATGCGCGAGGGGTACAAGCGACCGATCAGGTGGTCGCACTCATGCTGCACCACCCGCGCATGGAAACCCTCGGCCTCGCGTTCGATGGGCTGCCCCTGCGGATCGACACCGCTGTAGCGGATATGCCGGTAGCGCGGCACCAGGCCACGCAGCCCCGGCACCGACAGGCAACCTTCCCAGCCGTCATCGCGAGCCTGTGAAAGCGGCGTAATCAGCGGGTTGAGCAGGATGGTACGCGGCACCGCCGGTGCATCCGGGTAGCGCTCGCTGCGCTCGAAACCGAACACCACCAATTGCAGGTCGACGCCGATCTGCGGCGCCGCCAGCCCCACGCCACCGGCGGCCTGCATGGTGTCGAACATGTCCTCCAGCAGCGCCTGCAATCGAGGACTGCCGAACCAGTCCTCGGGCACCGGCTGGGCCACCCGCAACAGGCGCTCGTCACCCATTTTCAGGATTTCACGAATCATGGCGCTCTCCTGTGATCCGGCTGCATAGTCCATAAGGAAATAAGCATCTAACAAGATCAACGATATAGGAATGAAATACCCGTGGTAGGGTGCCATTCCGGCCCCTCACTGGAAATCCCCTCCATGCGCAGACACGCTTTTACCGGAGCCCTGGCACTGGCGCTCCTCGGCTTCAATGGCACGGTATCCGCAACCGACGAAAGCCTGCAACGGAACATCGACGGCGACTGGCGTTCGGCGGAAAACCGCGCCCGTGATGACTGGCGACACCCGGCGCAGACGCTGGCGTTCTTCGGCGTCCGTCACGATCAGCGCGTGATCGAGATCACACCCGGCAACGGCTGGTACAGCGAGATCCTCGCACCCTGGCTGAAACCGCAAGGCCAGTATGTCGCCGCCGTGCACGACCCGGCCGATGGCGAATACTTCCGCAAGAGTGCCGAAAGCCTCAAGGCCAAGTACGCGGCAGACCCCGAGCGCTACGGCAAGGTCGAGTGGCTGGAGTTCAAGCCCGCTGCACCGGTGTTCGGCGCACCCGCGTCCGCCGATGTGGTGCTGACCTTCCGCAACGTGCACAACTGGACCCAGGCCGGTAACGCGCCAGCCTATTTCCGTGCCTTCCACGCTGTGCTCAAGCCCGGCGGCGTGCTCGGCGTGGTGGATCACCGTGCCCGCGAGGGCGCCAGCGCCGAGGAGAGTGAAAAGAACGGCTACCTGCCGACCGAGGCGGTTATCCGCCTGGCCACGGACGCGGGCTTCAAGCTGGACGCCCGCAGCGAGATCAACGCCAACCCCCGGGACACCAAGGACCATGCGGGCGGCGTCTGGTCCCTGCCGCCGGTCCTGCGCCATGGCGACCAGGACCGCGCCCGCTACCAGGCCATCGGCGAATCGGACCGTTTCACCCTGCGCTTCGTCAAACCCTGAAACCCAGCGCCCTCAGCGGCTGGTCAGGCCGATCAGGGTATCGGCGACCCCCTTGGTGCGGCGCGAGGTATCGGCGGTCGAGCCGCTGGAGGCCTGCAAGCTGTCGAGCAGGTCGGTCAGCGCCGCAACATCGCCCGACTGGGTTTCGATATGCGCGGCCACCAGGCGGATGGCCTCGGCGAGCTGATCGATGTCGCTGCCGATTTCCTCGGCGTTCTGCCGGGTCTTCTCCGCCAGTTGCCGCACTTCGTCGGCCACCACCGCGAAGCCGCGCCCCATCTCGCCCGCCCGTGCCGCCTCGATGGCGGCGTTCAGCGCCAGCAGGTTGGTCTGCCCGGCGATCTGCTGGATCACCTGCACCACCGACTGGATACGCTGGCTCGACTGCGCCAGGTCGCGGGCACTGCCGACCACCTGTTCGGCCTTGCTCACCAGTTGCCGTACCGAGCCGTCGGCCTGCTCGATCACCTCGCTCTGGTGGCCGATATTGCCGGTCAGGTCGTCCATCGACTGGTGCAGGTCGTGGGCGCAGTTGCGCAGTTCGCCGTCGACCAGTTCCTGTTGGCGCTGGGCATCGTTGAGCACCTGCCCCAGGTCGGCCAGGCCGTGGAAGACCGGGCGAATGCCCTCGTCCAGCCCGCTGACGTCGAGGCTGCTGCTGAAATCGCGGGACTTGAACTGCTCGATCTGGCGGATCACCACCTGGCTCAGCCCGGTCAGTTTCTTGATCTGCCGACGCAGGAAAAACGCCTTGAACTCGCCATGGTAGGCGACGAAGTTGTCGGTGTAGGCATCGCGGAACTCATCCTTGGGGCCGACCTGGAAGAAGAACACCGCCGTCAGTGTCTGGTTGAGGTTCAAGCCGAGGATTTCGCCAAAGGTGGAAAAGCCGCTGACCGGGATGCCCTGGAACACATCGTCCATGCCCGCCAGTTCACGCTGGTTGTTCAAGCGCCGCAGGATGCAGTCGTTGAGCATCCCGACCAGCGGCCGGCCCTGCTTGTGCTGCATGAAGCGCTGGAAGTCCCGGCGAGTGGACTCGATCAGTGGCGTGCGCTTGACCATCACCAGCTCTTCGCCGGAGGCCACGTCGCAGAACAGGTGCACCCGCTCGTTGGCCTGGTCGATACGGGCGATGGAACGCACGAACAACTCATCGCCAACGCGGATGGCGAAGGAGTAATCGGCCAGCCGTGCATCCAGCTCGTGGGCCGCGCAGCCGAATTTGTCGCACAGCGCCGCCACCATCGAACGGACGTTGCCCTGCGGGTCGACCACCTGGCTGATATAGCGGTCCTCCAGCGAGGCGCTGAGTACGCTGAGGCTGAAGGAAGTCGGCTCGAAGTTCTGGCTCTTGAACACACCGAAACGCACATCGGCGGCGCATTTCAGGAACACCACCTGCGCATGGTTTTCATAGCGGCGCTTGCCGTCATGGATGCTGGTGGTGACGAAGTCCAGCTTGCCGCCCGCAGAGCCACCGACGAACAGGCAGGGGAAGCGCCCCGATTCGTAGAGTGCTTCCATGAAGAACGACTCCGAGGCACTGAGGCCGTCGAAGCTGACGTAGGCCAGGGTGTCGCGGTAATCGATGGGCATCGCCACCGACAGCCGCTTGATGGTTTCCGTCAGGCGGGCGATCCGTTCGGCCAGCGAGCGGCGCGCGCCCTGGCCACGGATGTCCTGGCTCTCCAGCGGCACCATGACCACTTCGGCGGCCGCGATCACACTGGCATCGAACAGTTGCAGGACGACACGGTCCCACTGCCCGTTCGTGTCGCAATAGAGCTTGCTGGCCTCGCTGGACAGTTCCCCCGCCGTGCTGCTCAGGCTGATCGCCGCCTGTGGAAAGCGCTGGCTCAATTGGCGCGCTACCGCGTCGATGTCCACATGGGGCGAGACGAAGCCGCAGATATAGGTCGGCGCCAGCTTCACGCTCGCCAGCGTCTGCGCCAACTGCCCCTGGGAACAAACCAGATTCGCTACACCGGCACCGGCGCCACGTCCGGATCGATGGCGGGAAAACGAGAACATGGGTGACGCTCCTTTTCATATCGAGGCATGCGCGGGCAACCGGCCGCCGGTGTCAGGCAAGACCCTACTCCATCGCGACAGCGCCAGCACTCCTTCCATGGTACAGGGCGGCTACTCCGGCTTCAGCTGCGCCACATCAAAAGGCCATCAATCCCTCACCGAATACATGGTTGATAGTATCAACCTTTTCAATTAAGTTGACTCTATCAACCAGAAAGAGTGCAGCATGCATACCCGTTACCTGGCCGATCCGCTGCAACAGCTGACCCACGCCTATCGCTCCCACATGCGCCGCGCCATCCAGCAGGCCGGGATCGCCCTGCCCATCACTCACGTACGAACCCTGAAACTCATCAGCCATACCCACGATTGCACCGCACAGAACCTGGTACAGCAGATGCGGCGCGACAAGGCGCAGATCACCCGGGTGCTCAACGAACTGCTCGCCGGGGGACTGATCGCCAAACAGGACAACCCACAAGACCGCCGCAGCCAGCTCCTGCACCTCAGCGCCCAGGGCGAAGCCCTGATGCAGCGGTTGCAGGTACTGGAAAGCGAAGCGGCACACCGCATGAGCCAAGGCCTGACGAACGAACAGCTGGAAACCTTCATCCAACTCGCCCGGCAGATGGCGAACAACCTGAACACATGACGAGGTCACCATGTCCAGACCCGCACCGCGCACCCTGCACGTCAACGCAACGCAACGCATCACCCCCAACATGCTGCGCGTCACCCTGGGTGGCGCCGGCCCCGAGCACTTCCCGGCCGACCAGGAAAGCGCCTACATCAAGCTGATCTTCCCGCAGGCCGACAACCCACGCGGGCTGATGCGCACCTACACCGTGCGCCAGCAGCGAGCCGATGAGTTCGACGTGGACTTCGTCCTGCACGAGGACGGCGGCCCGGCCTCGACCTGGGCAAGCCAGGCCAGGCCTGGCGACTCGATCCTGATCGGCGGCCCCGGCCCGAAGAAACTGGTCGACTTCAACGCCGACTGGTTCCTGCTGGTCGGCGACATGACCGCCCTGCCGGCCCTGAGCGTGAACATCGAGCAATTGCCGCCGGACGCCCGTGGCCACGCGGTGATCGAAGTCATCGACAAGGCCGATATCCAGGCCCTGCGCCACCCGTCCGGCCTGGCCATCCATTGGCTGGTCAATCCGCATCCGGGCGAGGACAGCCGCCTGCTGGCCGAACATGTGCGCCAGCTCGAATGGCTGCCGGGGCGCGTCAGCGTCTGGGCCGCCTGTGAATTCAGTGCCATGCGCGAGTTGCGTCGTCACTTCAAGGAAGAGCGCCAGGTCGAACGCGGCGACCTGTACATCTCCAGCTACTGGAAGCACGGCAGCAGCGAAGACCAGCACAAGCAGATCAAGAGCCAGGACGCGGAGCGGGAAGGCTGAGGGCAGTTGCACGGTAAACGCAACGCAGAGCAGTCCATCGACACGCAGCAGGCCGTGAGCAGCGTCTAACGTTTCCTGTTGAAGCGAAATCCACGGTAACCGCCCAGCAAGAGGGGCAAGGTCGCGAGCAGCAGCAGCGCCTTGTCCCAGGCACCGTCCACGACCAGCATCATGACGATGCCGAACGCGCTCAGGAGCGCAAGCAGCACCACCAGGTACAAACGATTCCACAGCCGCATGAGCAGGCTCCTAGTTGATTTTCCTGCGCTTCGCCCACCACAGCCAGGCGCCGTTCAGGGTGATGAACAGGGTCAGCAGCGTGCACAAGGCCCAGAGGATTTTCAGCGGCAGGCCACCGTAATCGCCGAAGTGCAGCGGCTGGGACAGCAGGATCGCTTTCAGGTAGACCGGCAGTTGCATGAGCCTGGCCACGTCGAAGCTGTGCGCATCGACCAGGGCAAGCTGCAGCATCTTCTCGTCGAACCCATGGCCACCCTGCAACAGCACCAGGTAATGCCGAGGTGTCGAGTACTCCGAGCCAGGGAAAAGCACCGTGGTGGGATTCCAGCCCTCGGCCGCCTCGGCGGCAGCGGCATAGACCCGGTCAAGGTCCGGCGCGGCCAGCAGGGGAGCCGGACTTTCCTGCGGGTATTGCTGCCGCAGGGCATCGAGCTCAGTCAATTGCCAGACACCGATCGCCACCGTGCCGAACCCCAGCAGGACACCCGTCAGGGTGACGATGAAGGCCCAGCCGAGCACGACCGAGCCGATCAGGTTGTGCAGGTCGAGCTGGAACAGCCGCTTGCCCTTGCTGGTGCGGATGATGCCGAACAGGAACTTCTTTATATAAGGGGCATACACCACCACCCCCGACACCAGCGACAGCAGCACCAGCAGGGCGATGAGCGCACCGATCAGCTCGCCGATGGTGCCCAGGAACCACTGCGCATGCAGTTCGAGAAGAAATCCCATCAGCGTTTCATCGAAGGCAGGCTGCTCGACCAGTTTCGCCTGGGCGATGTCGGCGTACACCCAGCGGGCCTGTTGGAAGCTGTCACCGTCCTTGAGCAGCCCCAGCAGCACCAACCCGGGGAAATGCTCCGCATCCAGCGTGGCGCTCTGCACACGCTCCCCGGGGTGTGCCCGTTCGGCCACGGCGATCGACTCCATCAGTGGCCGTGGCGCTTGCCCCCCTGACTGGACAGCCTGGGGAGCCGAGCCCGCAAGATGCTCGATCTCCTCATGGAAGATCAGCACCACCCCCGTCACACAGAGAATGGCGAACGGCAATGCGACGAACAGGCTGATCCAGCGATGGATCCACAGGTTCGCCCGATACCAGCGGGAGTGGGTTTTCTTTTCCTGTATGCGCAAACGCGGGCCTTCCCAGCAAACCAGTCATGAATCGGTAAAAGCAAAAGGCTGCCATGGCCTGCATGGCAGCCTTGCACTGACCCGGCAGGTCAGAATTGGTATTTCACACTGAGTTCGGCATTGCGCGGCTCCTGCCAGTAGAGCTGCAGGCCGTCCTCGGTGGGCGCGAAGTATTTCTTGTCCAGGGCGTTCTTGATGTTGAGCTGCGCCGACCAGTTGTCGTCCACCTGGTAGCGGGCCATCAGGTCCACGATCGCATAAGACTCCTGCTCCAGCTTCGGCACCCCCAGCGCCTTCGCCATGGACTGATGGACCCAGACCTTGCTCTGCCAGCGCACACCGCCGCCGACGGTCAGGGCATTCAGGGCACCAGGCAAGCGGTAGCTGGTGAAGGTGGTGAGTTGCCGGCGCGGAATCAGCGAGTTGACGTCATTGCCCTTGGCATCCCGTGCCTTGAACTGGCTGTAACCGGCATAGACCTGCCAGTTGTCCGTGATTTCGCCGGCGATCTCCGCCTCATAGCCCTTGCTGACCACCCCGTCGATGCTCTTGTAGGCCTGCCGGGTCGGATCGTCCGGGGCCTGGCCGATGGACTGCGCCACATTGTCCTGCTCCATCCGGTAGACGGACAGGCTGGCGCTCAGGCGGTCGTCGAAGAACATGCCCTTGAGGCCCGCCTCGTAGGTATTGCCCTCGATAGGCGCTAGCAACTTGTTGCCAATGTCCCGGTAGTTCTGCGGCTGGAAGATGCTGGTGTAGCTGGCATAGGCGGAAACCTGGCGGGTCAGGTCGAGCACCAGACCGACATAAGGCACCACTTCATCATTGGATTCGAAGCTGTTGGCGGATGTCTTGATATCGTCGACCTGATAGTCGATCAGGCGCCCGCCGACGATCAGCTTGAGCGGATCGGCCAACTCGATGCGGCTGGCCGCATAGAAGGCTTCCTGGGTGATCTCGTGCTTCTTGTTGTTGCGCCGGAACCAGTACTCCGGCTCTGCGACATGGCCGTTGAACTCGCGAAAACCGGGAATATCGTCGGGATGTATGCTGCCCGGCCGGCTATCCGCGGTGAAACGCTCCTTGGAGCGATCGTAACCGAACGCGACTTCATGGTTTCGACCGAGCAACTGGAAGCTTCCATCGACCTGCAGGTTGACATCGTTCTTGACGTTCTCGACGTAGTAGATGCCTGCATAGCCGGCAACGAAGGACTTGTAGACGAAGCCAGGGAACGCATAGTAGATGCCGGACTTGCCGCTCTCCGGGTCCACCGGATAGCTGTACAGCATGGCGATCTTTGCCTCCGACTCGCGCTCGCCACGGGTGTAGCGCGCCCGCGCCTTCCAGTTGTCGTTGAAGCGATGCTCGGCCTCGACGAACCAGTTGCTGTATTCGCTATTCCAGTATGTCCAGTCTGGCGAGACGCCCTGGCTGCGCTTGGTCTTCAGGGCAACGACTTCGCTGTAGTCGCCATTCATGGTCCAGGCTGGCAGCCCGCCCCATGTCGGGCCATTGGTGTCGTCCTTCTGCAGGGAATACCCGACGGAAAGCAGGGTGCTGTCGCCAATGTCCTGCTCCAGCGTGCCGTAGAACACATCCTTGCGGCTTTCCAGGTAGTCGACATGGCTGTCCTCCTGGTCATGGTCCAGCACCAATCGGCCACGCGTACCGCCACTCGGGCTGAGCGGCGCACTGACGTCTAGGCTGGCACCATAATGCGACCAGCTTCCCCCCTCCACCGATACGCTGCCCTTGAGCTCCTTGCTGTCCGCTCGCTTGCGCACCATGTTGATCACCGCGGACGGGTTGCCCACGCCGGTCATCAGGCCGTCGGAGCCGCGCAGCACTTCGACACGGTCATAGATCGACGTGCCGTTCAGGATCTCGCCGGCGCTCCACTGCTCGTCGATGGTCGTGGGCACCCCATCGATCAGGTAGTTCTCGATCTTGAAACCGCGGGAAAACATGCTGCCACGGTTGCTCTCGTAGCGGCTGATCGACAGCCCTGGCGTGTGCTCTACGACATCGATCAGGTTGTCGATCTTTTTGTCATCCAGCATCTGCCGGGTAATCACACTGACGGACTGCGGCGTCTCGCGCAGGGAGGCATTGAAGGGCAATGCCGTAGTGCCGGTGCTGCTACCGTAGCTGCCTGAATACTCGGTAGTCGCACTCTGTGTCCTCCTGGCGCTGACCGCCAGGTCGGGCAACTGGATTCCCTTCTCCCCCTGCGCCTGCTCAACCATCGACATCAACACATACACACCATTGCCCTGGGCGACCGCATGCAGGCGGGTATTGACCAGCAATTGCGCCAGTCCCTGCTCCACGCTGTAGCCACCCTTCAGACCAGGTGATACCAGGCCGTCGGTCAGGTCAGGGGAGAACTGCAGGGTAATCCCGGCTTCGGCGGCGAAGCGGGTCAGGGCCTGGCTCAGGCTCCCGGCCTGGATGCTGTAGCTGACCACTTCGCCAGCGGCCAGGGCGACACCCGGCAAGCCGGCCAATGGCGCGCCCAGGAGGCCGAGCAGCAGGGCCTGGCGGACCTGCCGGGACAGGGGATGGTGTTGACGTGTCATGGGCTGGCAATCCTTATTGGTGGTTGGATTTCCATGACAAGGACTGACGAGTCCGAAAAAGGTGACAGGAATTATTAGCGTTTGCGAAAAATAGTTGTCCGCTACGACCGGGAAGCAACATGCACCCAGTAGCGCGTGCGATAACTCACCTGCACCGGCAGGGTCGCGGGCAGGGCGGCGAGGATCGCGTCGGTACTGTCGAGCTGGAAAGTGCCGCTGATACGCAAGCCGGCCACCTGTGGGTCGTAGCGCAGCAGGCCCGGGCGGTAGCGATCGAGTTCGGCCAGGAACGCCGCCAGCGGCATCGACTCGACCGTCAGTTGCCCACGCTGCCAACCGATGGTCTGCTCGCTGGCCACCGACAGGCTTCCTCGCCCATCACGGCGAAACAGCCACTGCTCGCCCGCCGGAACCGTTCGCCCCTCGCCTACCTGTGGCTCGACCCGCACCGTGCCCTCGAACACCGCCAGGCGTGTTTCACCTGGCAACTGGCGCACGCCAAAGCGGGTGCCCAGCGCCTGCATACGCCCCTCGGCAGTCTGCACGCGCAGCGGTCGATGAACCGGATGACCACGGTCGGCACCGCTGGTAACGAGGATTTCCCCCCGGTGCAGTTGGATCAGCCGTTGCTCGTCATCGAAATGCAGGTCGACGGCGCTGTCGGTATTGAGCTCCAGCAAGCTGCCATCGACCAGTTCGATACGCCGCCGCTCACCGACAGCGGTGCGATGACCCGCCATCCACTGGTTCCAGGGCAAGTGCTGGTAGGACAGGTAACCGGCTGGCGCCAGCGCCGCGAGAATCAGCAGCTTCTTCAGCCCCTGGCGTCGCGCACGGTTGAAGCTGGCCATACCCACGGCGGGCGGCAGCACGCCCAGGCGCTCCTGCACACGGGTCACGCGCTGCCAGGCCTGTTCGTTCTCGGGCTTGGCGGAGCGCCATTTCTGGCAATCGGCATGGTCCTGCGAGTCGGCCTCGCCGCTGTGCAGCAGCATCATCCAGTGCGCCGCCTGGCGCGCGACATCGCGAGTAATCGGGTTCGGCTGGCCCTGCATGATCAATCCACGAACAGGATGCAGGCCTCGAAGGCACTGGCCATGTAGCGCTTGACCGTGCGCTCGCTGATGCCCTGCCGCTTGGCGATCTGTGCATAGGTCAGGCCCTCGAGCTGAGACAGCAGGAAGACTTCGCGCACCACGGGCTTGAGGCTGTCGAGCAAGGCATCCAGCTCGAACAGCGCCTCGCGTATGAGCAGTTGCTCCTCGGCAGAGATCGCATGGGCTTCCGGTAGCCGCGCCAGACTATCGAGGTAGGCCTGCTCCAAGGACTGACGGCGGAAGTGGTCATACACCAGGCGCCGACCGATGGTGGCGAGGTAGGCACGCGGCTCCTGCACGGGAGGCAGACTCCCCTCGCGGCGCTGCTGGCGGAGAATTCGCAGGAAGGCATCCTGGGCGACATCGGCCGCCTGGCTGCGGCAACCCAACCGGCGATAGAGCCAGTGGTTCAGCCAGCCATTGTGCTCACGGTATAGCTGGCCCAGCGGGTCACTGCCCATTGCACCGCCCTCTGCCTGTCGAAGTGCGCGAAGATAGCTGATAACCATTATCATATCAACGACCGATCGGCCGCATGCGCCAGGGTGCGTACTGGTGAATAATGCAGGCCCGTACAGCCGCCCCACACCGCATCTGGAGCCCCCATGTCCACACCTGGCGACATCCGGCGCAGTGACTATCACTACCGCCAGCCCATCACCACACGCTGGCAGGACAACGACCTCCACGGCCACGTCAGCAACGCCGCCTACTACGGCTTCTTCGACAGCGCGGTGAACACGTACCTGATCGAGCACGGCGGCCTGGACATCCATGACGGCGAGGTCGTGGCGTTCATGGTCAGTTCGTCCTGCGACTATTTTTCCTCGCTGTCCTTCCCGGATGTCGTCGACGTGGCCCTGCGCGTCAGCAAGCTCGCCAGCAGCTCGGTGGAATACGAACTGGCGGTGTTCCGCAGCACGGAAGAAACCCCTGCCGCCCTTGGCCGCTTCGTGCACGTCTTCGTCGACCGCACGAGCAACCAGCCGGCGACCATACCGCCCAGGTTGCGCCAGGCACTGGAAAACATCCGCTCACAGCAGGAACCGCCGTCCGGCGTGGCGGGCTGAACTCCCGCTTTATTGCCCACTCTCAATATCCGGATACGTCCGGAGAAACGAACATGCGAAAAAGCATCCTGACCCTGCTGGTCCTGGCCGGCGCTCCGCTGGCCACGGTCCAGGCCGATGGCCTGCTGCGCGACATCCTGTCGTCGGGCGCCACCACCGGCTCCACCTACCTGACCTTCAAGGACAACAAGCAAGTCGTCGCCACCCGTGAAGACGCCAGTACCTTCGTCGCCAGCGGCGGAGCCATTCGCGGCCCTTACCTGGAGGCACGACTGCGCCAGTTGCGCGACGAGCACCCGCACCTGCAGGCCACCGATCTGGAACTGGCCAGCGCCCTGCTGGGCCAATCGCAATAACCCACTCGAACGAGAGGAGGCAATCCCATGAAGAAAAGCGCATCCGCCGTCTGGAGCGGTGGCCTGAAAGAGGGCAAGGGCACTATCAGCACCGAAAGCGGCGCCCTGCAGGACAACCCCTACGGCTTCAACACCCGCTTCGAAGACCAGCCGGGTACCAATCCCGAGGAACTGATCGGCGCGGCCCATGCGGGCTGTTTCACCATGGCGATTTCCGGACAACTGGGAAAAGCCGGATTTACCGCCGAACGCCTGCAAACCCGGGCAGTCGTGACACTGGACAAGGATGACGGCGGCTTCACCATCACGAAGGTGCAACTGAGCCTGGAAGCCCGCATCCCCGGCATCGACGATGCGCAGTTCCAGCGCATCGCCGCAGATGCCAAGACCGGCTGCCCGGTCTCACGGCTGCTCAATGCCGAGATCAGCCTGGACGCTCGTCTGCTCGCCTGAACGAACGACGCCGAACCTCATTGCGAGGTTCGGCGTCGACACACAGCGGATCGCGAACAGGTTCTCAGCCACGAATGGCGTAGATGTCCTTCTCGTTGCTTTCCGCGTAGTCATACAGACGCTTCAGGTAAGCCTTCTGCTGCGTCCAGACCTTCTTCGCCACTGGATCGGCGTTGGCGGACGCTTCCACCACTTCCGTCGCGACCTCCTTGAGGCGCACCAGCACTTCGTCAGGCAGGCGACGCACATCGACGCCTTCGGACTTGAGCTGTTCCATGGCTTCCATGTTCTTGGCGTTGTAGTCGTCGAGCATGTCGCCATTCACGGCACGCGCGGCTGCACGCACGATGGCCTGCAGATCAGGCGGCAGGGTTTCCCAGGCCTTGAGGTTGATGTCCAGCTCGAACTGCACGCTCGGCTCCTGCCAGCCCGGGGTGTAGTAGTACTTGGCAGCCTTGTGCAGGCCCAGCGCCAGGTCGTTGTAGGCACCGATCCACTCGGTGGCGTCGATGGCGCCGGTCTGCAATGCGGTGAAGATCTCACCGGCCGGCATGTTGACCACGGTCCCGCCCATCTTGGTCAGCACTTCGCCGCCCAGACCCGGTGTCCGCATCTTCAGGCCACGGAAGTCATCGACCGACCTGATTTCCTTGTTGAACCAGCCAGCGGTCTGCACGCCGGTGTTGCCGCAGGCCAGCGGCAGGATGCCGAACGGCTTGTAGGCCTCTTCCCACAACTGGATGCCGCCGCCATGGTGCAGCCAGGCATTCATCTCCGCCGCATTGGGGCCGAAGGGCAGTGCACAGAAGAATTGCGCCGCCGGCACCTTGCCCTTCCAGTAATAGGGCGCACCGTGGCCCAGTTCCGCCGTACCGCGCGAGACCGCGTCGAACACTTCCAGCGGCGGCACCAGCTCACCACCGGCATAGACCTTGACCGTCAGGCGCCCGCCGCTCATCTCGTTGACCAGCTTGGCGAAGTTCTCGGCGCCGACGCCAACGCCAGGGAAGTTCTTCGGCCAGGAGGTGACCATCTTCCAGTGGAATTTCTGCTGTTCCGCAGCCGTTCCCCCAGCGGCGGCCTGATCCTTTTCCTTGCAACCAACCAGCGCGGTTGCAGCCAGGCCTACGCCTGCTGCGGCAATAATATGACGACGTTTCATGTGCTGTTGTCCTTGTTATTGTTCATTCGGCGGGCGCTGCGCAAGGCAGACACGCAGCTTCTTTTTCAGTGATCGCGGGGTGGCAACCTCACGCCTCTGGAGCACGACAACCGACCGTTCGGCGATAACCAACCCACTATGACCGGCTCATCTACATTAGAGACTCGAGCCTCTCAAGCCTAGTTCACGAAACTAAAGTCGTAAGCCAATTGCTGTACGGCCAACGGTCTGCCTAGAATCGACCGTTTGCCGATTCAACCCGAACCAATAACAAAGGACTGCCAGATGTCCACGAAAGCCCCGCCCTTGCTGCGCATCGCCAGCGCCATCGATTGTATCAACGCCCGCTTCGGACAGCTCTGCTCATGGTTCACGGTCTTTCTCGTGCTCGGCACGGCGGTCGTCGTCCTGCTGCGCTACGGCCTGAACATCGGTGCCATCGCCCTGCAGGAAAGCGTGATGTACGCCCACGCGCTGGTCTTCATGGGGGCCGCCGCCTGGACCCTGCAACGTGGTGGTCATGTGCGCGTGGACATCTTCTACCAGAAGTTTTCGCCGCGTCGGCAAGCCGTCGTCGAGCTGCTTGGACACCTGTTCTTCCTGCTGCCGGTGTGCCTGTTCCTGGCCTGGAACAGCTGGGACTACGTCGCCAATTCCTGGTCCACCCTGGAAGGCTCGAACGAATCGGGCGGGCTGAAGTTCGTCTACCTGCAAAAAAGCATCATCCTGATCCTGGTCTTCGGACTGGCCGCCCAGGCCCTGTCCGACCTGATCAAGATCGCCTACCAGTTCAGCGGCCGCCTGCCGTTCCCGGAGGTACAACATGGCTGAAGTCATGGCGGTACTGTTGTTCGTCAGCATCTGCCTGGCGCTGATGGGCGGCTACCCGGTGGCCTTTACGCTGGGCGGGATGTCACTGCTGTTCGCCGGGGTCGGTATCCTCACCGGCACCTTCGATGGTGGCTACCTGCATGCCCTGCCGAATCGCCTGTTCGGCATCATGAACAACCAGACCATGCTGGCGGTGCCGCTGTTCGTGTTCATGGGCGTGATGCTGGAAAAATCACGGGTCGCGGAAGACCTGCTGGAATCAATGGCACGCCTGTTCGGCGGTATACGTGGAGGCCTGGCGATATCGGTGTGCCTGGTCGGTGCGCTGCTCGCCGCCAGTACCGGCATCGTCGGCGCGACCGTGGTAACCATGGGGCTGCTGGCCCTGCCGACCATGCTGCGCCGAGGCTACGACCCAGCCGTCTCCACTGGAACTCTGGCGGCTACAGGCACCCTCGGCCAGATCATCCCACCGTCAATCGTGCTGGTACTGCTGGGTGACGTGATGTCCAGCGCCTACCAACAAGCTCAACTGCGCATGGGCGTGTTTTCACCCAAGACCGTCTCGGTCGGCGACTTGTTCATGGGTGCACTCATACCCGGCCTGCTGCTGATCCTGTTGTACGTCACCTACCTGATCGCCGTGGCCTTCCTGCAGCCGAAGAAACTGCCCGTGGTGCCCAAGGAAGAACTGGGCGAGGTTCAATGGGGCAAGCTGCTCGGTGCGTTGCTGCCGCCACTGCTGCTGATCGTCGCGGTACTCGGATCGATCCTCGCCGGCTTTGCCACGCCCACCGAAGCCGCCGCCATCGGCGCGGTCGGTGCGACATTGCTGGCCCTGACGCGTGGACAACTGACCCTGCCACAACTGCGCGACGTCGCCAACGGCACCACCTCGATCACCTGCATGGTGTTCCTGATCCTGATCGGCGCCTCGCTGTTCTCCCTGGTCTTCCGTGGCTTCGGCGGCGAACACCTGATCGAGGAAGTCTTCCAGCAGTTGCCGGGCGGCGTGCTGGGTGCCTTCTTCCTGGTGATGCTGGTGATCTTCCTGCTGGGCTTCATCCTCGACTTCATCGAGATCATCTTCGTCGTGGTTCCTATCGTCGGCCCCGTATTGCTGGTCATGGGACTGGACCCGATCTGGCTGGGGGTAATGATCGCACTCAACCTGCAAACGTCTTTCCTCACTCCGCCCCTGGGCTTCTCACTGTTCTATCTGCGAGGTGTCACACCCCGCACGGTGTCAACCATCACCATGTACAAGGGCGTGATCCCCTTCATCGGTATCCAGATCTCCATGCTGGTGATCGCCTACTTCTGGCCCAGCCTGATCACTTGGCTGCCAGAGCAGGTCTATGGCCGGTAGCATGTGAGCGAACACCTGCAACGCTTCCAGGCCCTCGATGCTTTCCTGCTGGAACATCAGGGCCTGTGGCGCCCAAAGCCCTTCACGAACCTGCGCTTACCCTGGGAACAGGAACACCCTGAACTGGCGAAGCAGTTGCGCCAGCTCAGCCTGGAAGATGCCGAGCGGAGCGAACTCCAGGAAGCACTGCCCGCGCCGTTCCCCGAACTGGCGCAGCAGGCGCAACGGCTGTCCCGGCTCCAGCCCCTGCCCGACCAGCCGCTCCCACCGGTCACAGCCCGTGCCAGCGCGCATGTCCCTGGGCGCAAGTGGCAACAGATACAGGCCTTTTCCAGCTCGTTGCGGTTCACCCGCAAGCCCGGACACTGGCTGGACTGGTGCTCCGGCAAAGGGCATCTGGGGCGGCTACTGGCCCTGGATGGCACGCCCCTGACCTGCCTGGAATGGGATGCGGCGCTGGTCGAGGAAGGGCGCCAGCTCAGTCAGCGGGCGGGTATCCGGGCAGAGCATCGTCAGCAGGATGTCATGGCAGAGGTCCACGATGGCCTGCACGCCTCGTACACACCCGTCGCCCTGCACGCCTGTGGCGATCTGCACGTCCGGCTATTGCAGGTCGCCATCGCAGAGGGATGCACTCAACTGGCGCTGGCACCTTGCTGCTACAACCGCATCGCCAGCGACCAGTACCAGCCCCTGTCACAAGCAGGACAGCGCTCGAGGCTGCACCTGAGCAAGGACGACCTGGGGCTGCCGCTGAGCGAAACCGTCACCGCAGGCGCCCGCGAACGTCGCCAGCGCGACCAGTCGATGGCCTGGCGACTGGGCTTCGACCTGTACCAGCGCCTGGCGCGCCAGAGCGACGACTACCTGCCAACGCCATCACTGCCCAGCGCCTGGCTGCACAAACCGTTCGAGCGCTATGTCCGCGACCTGGCGCAATTGAAGGCACTGCCCGAACCCACGCCACAGGATTGGCAGTCACTGGAGCAGGCCGGCTGGGAGCGACTGGCCCAGGTGCGTAACCTCGAACGGTTGCGCAACCTGTTCCGGCGTCCGCTGGAACTCTGGCTGGCACTCGATCGCGTCCTGCTGCTGGAGGAACACGGCTACCGGACCCGCCTGGGCACCTTCTGTACCGACAGTCTGACCCCACGCAACCTGCTGCTGCTCGCAGAGCGCTGATCCTGCCCGCTCAATCGCGGTAGATATCCGCCCGGCTCCAGGGCAGCTCCAGCGAGTCATCGGCCCGTGGTTTGCCAGCAAGAATCTGATGCAGGTTGACCCAGCCACGGCTGAAGCCATAGGCGCAGCCTGCCAGATAGACACGCCAGATACGCAACGCACGCTCAGGCACCAGGCGGCGAGCCTCCTCCAGACGCTCGTCCAGGCGCTGGCTCCACAGTGACAGCGTACGGGCGTAATGCGGGCGCAGGCTTTCCACATCCACCACTTCCAGCCCCGACTCACTGATGTCCGCACAGATATTCACCAGATGCGGCAGCTCGCCATGGGGAAACACGAAGCGCCCGATAAAGGCTCCCGCCCCATGCCCCACCGGTCGACCATCCAGGTGCCGCGCGGTGATGCCATGGTTGAGCACCAGCCCGCCCGGGCGCACGGCGCCGTACAACCGCTGGCAATACAACGGCAGGTTGGCATGGCCGACATGCTCGAACATGCCGACGCTGACCACTTTGTCGAACCGCTCGTCCTGCGGCAGATCACGATAGTCGAGCAGTTCCAGCCGAACACGGTCCTGCAACCCCGCGTCGATCACCCGTTGCCGCCCCAGCGTCAACTGCGCCTGGCTAAGGGTGATACCGAAGACCTCGACACCGAACTCCCGCGCAGCAAAACGCGCCAGCCCGCCCCAACCGCAACCGACATCCAGCAACCGCTCGCCAGGTTTGAGGCGCAGCTTGCGGCACAGGTGGCGCAACTTGGCCTGCTGCGCCTGTTCCAGCGACTCCCGGCCGCTCTCGAAATAGGCACAGGAATAGACCATCTCCGGGTCGAGCCAGAGCCGGTAGAAATCGTTGGAAAGGTCGTAGTGGTAGGAAATCGCTTCGGCATCCGTGGCACGGTCGTGCGCGGAAGAACCCGGCGTGCCACGCATGTCGTCGCCCAGCGCCCGGGTCAGGCGATCGCCCACCCGCATGACCTCTTCGAGCGGACCGTCCAGATCCAGCCGCCCCTCGACATAAGCGGCCCCCAAACGATCGAGGCTGGGATGCTGCAACTCATCCAGCAATACCGGGTCATGCAGCGTCAGGGTCACCGTGGGCGAGGCAGAAAGGTCGAAGCTGCGCCCGTCCCACAGGCGCAAACGCAGTGGCAAGCCAACTGCGCGCAACATCGGAAGCAGTGCCGCCAACATGGGCCGATCTCCTTTGTCCCTGACAAGAAAAAGGTAGACCAGATAAGCGAATTGTCAGCCTATCGCGGCAATTGCCTTCCGATAGGCTGACTGACGGCGGAGTTACTCAGGACTCAGAAGTCGTATCGTACTTTCGCAGCGAAGGTATCGGCATCGAAACCGCTCTTGCCGGTATGGTCGTAGCTCACGCCCAGCGTCATCGCCCCCAGGTGGTAAGCGAGCCCCGCCGACGCTTCATAGCTGTTGCGCACCGGGCTCGCGCCACTGGTGACGAACGGTGTGCCGCCGACCAGGAAGGTCGATGTACTGCGGCTGCTGTCCGCCGCGAAGTCGTGGTACGCCATCAAACGCAGTTGAGGCTCCAGACGACCCTGTGCCAGCGGATAATCGGCCGCAACCCTGAAACCGGCACCGAGCTCGGCAACCTCATAGCGTTGGCTATCGACCTGCAATGCGGCAGAGGAACCCTTTTCACGGTAGCCATCGATATCGACCTGACTATAGCGAGCGGCCAGGCGCGGTTCGAGCACCACGCGCTCGCTCATGCGATAGGCATAACCGCCAACAAGGCTCATGCCCAGCGACTGGCTGTCGTAGTCAGACTTGGCGAGAGTGCCCGCGATCTGACGCCGGCCCTGGTTATCGTTCAGTCCATAGGTGAGCGCGGCATCGGCAAACCAGGGCCCCTGTTCGAAACCACCATAGAGCGAGAACGTATGGCTTTCGATTTCGGTACGGCTGCTGCTATTGCTGCCATTGACGTCCGTGTCGATGTAGCCATAGGCCAGGCCGAGTGTCAGTCGATCGTCCAGCTTGCCATCGGCACCGATGGCGATGCCCCGGCTATAGGCGTTGTAACCGGCGATACCATCACGGCGTCCCTGGTCGCTCTCGCCATACAGCGCTTGTGTCCAGACACCCGAGCGGCTGAGTCCATCACCAGACGAAAGCCCCCGGCGCAAACTGGCGGTACGGTTACCGGCGGCAGTATTGATGGCCTGAAGGCCTCTTTGCGCAGCATCACGGACAGCGGCCTGGGTATCCGGGGCCAGTTCGGCAGCCAGCCTGGCGAGCCTGGCCTGGTCGGCATTCGCGAACGCCTGGAACAGCACCGGATCGCTCTGCTCCAGTTGGCCCAACACGCCCCCGAAGGATTTGAGGGCATTGCCGGCATTCACGGAGCCACCATTGCCAGCCACGATATCCTCGATCTCGGTCCCACTGCGCAGTGAAACCGTGGCCGTCACCTGATCGTTTTCGCTGCCATAGGTGTCGACCCGCAGCAGCGCCGAACTGCTGACCACGCTCAGGCCCTGGTCATCCAGAGTCCCTGCCTTGGCCAGAATGTACTGACTGCCCGAGGGGCTGAAGTCCTCGCCCTGGGCCGCCAGTCGGATGAGGGAACCTTCATCGAATTCCAGGGTGCCGGACACTTCCAGCACGGCCCTGTTGGTGTCGGTGGCATTGCTCAGGGTCATGCCGAGAGACGAGAGACCCGCCAGGTTCAGGTTGCCGTCGATAAGGGTATGGGCCTGCTCGAGTTCCAGGTGGCCGACAACGCCAGCATAGCTATCACCGATATCGATCCATCCGCCATCCTTGATACGGATGTTGGCGCCAGCTTGCGTGCTGTCGGTGCCCGAGAAAGCCACATCACCCATGATATTGATACTGACCAGATCGATCAGGTTGCCTTCGATACGGCCACTGTTCCAATCGAGGTAGATACGCTCGCCATTTTCAAGATAGCTGGCATCGATGGCGTTGGCCTGGGAGATGATATCGCCGTTGTTTTCGATCACCAGGGAAGCATTGTCTCTCCCCAGCCCGTTCGGATCGAAAGCGATCGCATCATCGACTGACTGGATCAGGCCATTGTTGAGAATACCTGGGCCTTCTCCGGTAAAGATTACGCCATCGACCAGAATAGCGATGGACTCCTCATCATGACCGATGATGCTGCCGTTATTAACCAACTGTTTGAGTCTCGTGGGTCCAAGCCACTCAAGCGAGCCACTGTTCTGGAAACCTTGATAAAGATCGATAGCGAAGCCATCACCCACCACCTCAATGGTACCGTCATTTATCAGGCGCCCCTCCAACGCTGCACCCTGCAGACTTATACCGTTACTATTCAAGCCTACAGCCCGGATCGTAGCCCCGGCCTCGTTAAGGATATCCCCGCCGATGGCGCTATCACGTATGTGGACAGCAGAAACCGTGTCGGCAATCGGATCGTCCAAACCCTGAGCCTCGATAAGACCAGAATTGATCAGGCTACCGACCAGATAGGTATCACGGCGGATATCCAAAGCACTGACGTTTAACCCAGTGATACCGATGCTGCCTTGATTATGCAGATTGCCCGCTATGGTGCTGTTCTGGATGGACAGGACACCGCTCGATCCGCTGCCCTGGACCGTCAGATTACCCTGGTTGACCAGGCTGCCCTGGATACCCACCTGCTCGATCTTCAACGCTTGGCTGCCATTACCCTGAACCGAAATATCGCCCTTGTTCAGCAGATCACCACCCACACTGCTGAGCACGGTGTTATCGCCAAATACCTCCTCGAAAACGACCCCATTGCCTGCGGCATTCTCGATCGCGGCATCCAGGACCAACTCTTGTGCGACGGATACATTGGTGAGGCGCACCGCGTCGGAGGCACTGCCATTGAAAGCACCCACGATCTCCAGGCTGTCGGTATACGCCAAGTTTTCCGACAACAGGCCGCTGTCAGTCAGTTGAACGGTCTGCGCCAGAGCAGGTAATGCCGTTCCGGTAACAGCGAGGGCGAGCAGGGTCTTGCGAAAACCAGAGGGGATCATCGAGCCTTCCTTGAATGACAGTAATTGGCCGCATGAACGGCAGCCGAGAGATGATAAAGAAGGAGTGTCTTTTTGCCAGAACTCAATCGACAGATATTCTCATTTCCCGACAATCCCTACGTGAACCTTGACCGGTATCAAAGACTCGTCAGCACGCAGACACGCCCCAAAAACGAAGAAACCCGGGCAAGCCCGGGTTTCTTGTGCACTGGCAGCGAATCAGCCGTTCTGGCGGATACCGGCAACCAGCCAGGGCTGGTTCTCGCCTTGCAGGCGCTCCATGCGCCAGCTTTCGCTGAAGGCTTCGCCCTGATCGAAGCGGGAGTTCTTCGACACACCGGAGAAGGTCAGGGTGGCAACCGTCTTGTCCGGGTTGTCGTCGACGCCTTCAAGCTGGATTTCCAGGCCATCGATATAGGTGGACTGGTAGCCGTCGCCCAGTTCGGCCCGCTCACGCTTGAGGAAGTCGAACATCTGCGGGGTGACGAACTCGGCGATCTTGTCCATCTCGTTGGCATCCCAGTGCTGTTGCAGGGACAGGAAGTGCTCACGGGCCGCCGAAACGAAGCTCTGCTCGTTGAACCAGGCCGGGGCGTTGATCGCCGGCGCGGCACTGGCGACAGGTGCTGCGCTGCCACCGAAGATCGACACTTGCGGTGCAGCTTCGCGTTGCAGCGGCGCATGACCGGCAACGACGGGTTGCTGCTGGCGACGACGTGCCGCCAGGAAGCGGAAGAGCAGGAAGGCGATACCGCCGAAAATCAGGATATCCATGAACTGGATACCTTCGAAACCTTCGCCCATGAACATCGAGGCCAGCAGGCCACCGGCGGCAAGGCCTGCCAGCGGGCCCAGCCAGCGGGATGCACCGCCCGCAGCGGCGGCACCGGCGGCGGCAGGCGCAGCGGCTTTGCTGGCATTGGTCGGTTGCGCCTGGCGCGTCTGGTGGCTCGGGGCAGAGCCGAAGCTCTTGCCACCGCCCATGCGGCGGGCTTCGGCGTCGATGCTGAACGTCAGGCCGACGCACAGGGAGAGGGCCATGAAAAGGCTGAGCACACGTTGCATTTGGAGTATTCCGCTTGTTTTAGTGGATGTACGCGCGCCATGTTGCCCAGCGCAGGCCTATCGCGCCACTGCTAAATGTTTCGGGTTATTCCGAAGAGTAGCGCGCCTTGGGCGTCGCCATCGGCAGCGGGCCATCGCCGATCGGACGGAACTCACCCTTGGCGGCGTCGTAGGCTTTGATTTCGCAGCTTTCGATATCGTAGACCCAGCCATGGATGAACAACTGTCCGCTGGCCAGGCGCGCGGCCACGGAAGGATGGGTGCGCAGGTGGTCGAGCTGCGCCAGGACGTTTTCCTCGGTGAGGATACCCAGGGTGTTGTGGTCGGCACAGCCGCAGTTTTCCGCGACCACGGTCTTGGCCACTTCGGAATGGCGCAGCCAGGCCTTGACCGTCGGCATGCTCTCCAGCTCCACCGGGTTGAGCACGGCCTTCATCGCGCCACAGTCCGAGTGGCCGCAAACGATGATGTGATGCACGCCGAGGGCCATCACGGCGAATTCGATGGCCGTCGAGACGCCGCCGTTCATCTGCCCGTAGGGCGGTACCACGTTGCCGACGTTGCGGGTCACGAAAAGGTCGCCGGGCGAGCTGTTCGTGATCAGTTCGGGGATGATGCGCGAGTCGGCGCACGTGATGAACATGGCACGCGGGGTCTGCTCATGGGCGAGCTTCTTGAACAGTTCGCGTTGCGCCGGAAAGACATCTTCGCGGAAGCGTTTCACACCCGTGACGATATGCTGGAGGGCGACATCGGCACTTTCCGTCTGGCTGTTTTTCTTGCTCATTCTGCTGTTCTCGTCAGGTCTGGTTCACGCACGCTTAGATGGACAGCGTAAGGCGCCGATGGGTCACAGTTTTTTTTCAGCGGTCGGCGAGTTCATCGAGCAACCAGGCGGCCAACCGTTCGGCACGTGGATCGCTGTGCCGGGCCGGTACCCACAGCGCGAGCCGCGCACGGCTGTCGACGAAGCCCCAGGGCGCCTCCAGCCGTCCGGAGGCCAGGTCGTCCGCCACCAGTTGCCGAGGCGCGATGGCGACCCCAAGTCCCGCCACCGCGGCTTCCAGCAAATAGTAGAGGTGCTCGAACCCCTGGCCGAAACGCAGGTTATCCGGTGCCAGGCCAACCCGCGCCGCCCATTGCGGCCAGGCCTGTGGCCGCGAGCCGGTATGCAGCAGCGCTTCGTTCAGCAGCGCATCAGGCGCGGTATCGCACAAACGCGGGTAATTGGCATAGCGAGGGCTCAGCACCGGACCGATGGACTCGCTGGCCAGCTCGTAGACGCGCACCTCCGGTGGCCAGGGTGGCTCCGCGAACAGCAGGGTGGCATGGGCACCGGAGGTCAGCGGCTGCAACTCCCCCTGGCTGCTGGACAACTGCAGGCGCAAGTCCGGCAGGTCGCGGTTGATCCGGCTCAGGCGTGGGATCAGCCAGCGCGCCAGCAGGCTGCCAGGGCAATCGAGGACGAAGGGCGCATCCAGTGGCTGATGCCGCAGTTCACCACAGACCGCCTGCAAGCGCTGGAAACTGTCGCCGGCCACGTCGCGCAGGCGCAGCCCGGCATCCGTGAGTTTTACGCCGCGCCCGTCACGCACCAGCAGGGCCACGCCCAGTTCTTCCTCGAGCAATCGCACCTGCCGGCTGATCGCACCGTGGGTCACATGCAGCTCTTCGCCAGCCTTGCCGATGCTGAGCAGGCGGGCAGCAGCCTCAAAGGCACGCAAGGCATTCAGGGAGGGCAGATCACGGCTCATGGAATAAGTGAGATTTCCTGACAGGTCACGGCAATCTAATCGCTTTTCCCCCTGGTCGCCAGCGGTAGAATGGCGACACCGCGCTGCCACCAGCGCCACCGGATTGCAAGGAACCCACCATGACCACACTGCGCAACGGCCCCGACACCACCGGCCTGTTCGGCTCGTTCGGCGGCCAGTACGTCGCCGAGACACTGATGCCGCTGATCCTCGACCTGGCCGCCGAATACGAGAAGGCCAAGGACGACCCTGCCTTCCTCGAAGATCTGGCGTATTTCCAGCGCGACTACGTCGGCCGCCCCAGCCCGCTGTATTTCGCCGAGCGCCTGACCGAACACTGCGGTGGCGCGAAGATCTACCTCAAGCGCGAAGAGCTGAACCACACCGGCGCGCACAAGATCAACAACTGCATCGGCCAGATCCTGCTGGCCCGGCGCATGGGCAAGAAACGCATCATCGCCGAGACCGGCGCCGGCATGCACGGCGTGGCCACCGCCACCGTGGCCGCGCGCTTCGGCCTGCAATGCGTGATCTACATGGGCACCACCGATATCGACCGCCAGCAGGCCAACGTCTTCCGCATGAAGCTGCTGGGCGCCGAGGTGATCCCGGTCACCGCCGGTACCGGCACACTGAAAGATGCGATGAACGAAGCCCTGCGCGACTGGGTGACCAACGTCGACAGCACCTTCTACCTGATCGGCACCGTCGCCGGCCCGCACCCGTACCCGGCCATGGTGCGCGACTTCCAGGCGGTGATCGGCAAGGAAACCCGCGAGCAGTTGCAGGAGAAGGAAGGCCGCCTGCCGGATTCCCTGGTCGCCTGCATCGGCGGTGGCTCCAATGCCATGGGCCTGTTCCACCCGTTCCTCGACGAGACGAGCGTGAGGATCGTCGGCGTGGAAGCCGCCGGCCACGGCATCGAAACCGGCAAGCATGCCGCCAGCCTCAACGGCGGCGTACCCGGCGTGCTGCACGGCAACCGCACCTTCCTGTTGCAGGACGAGGACGGGCAGATCATCGACGCCCACTCGATCTCGGCCGGCCTCGACTACCCCGGCATCGGCCCGGAACACGCCTGGCTGCATGACATCGGCCGTGTCGAGTACACCTCGATCACCGATAACGAAGCCCTCGCCGCCTTCCACCAGTGCTGCCGCCTGGAAGGCATCATCCCCGCGCTGGAGTCTTCCCACGCGCTGGCCGAGGTCTTCAAACGCGCCCCGACGCTACCGAAGGACCACATTATGGTGGTCAACCTGTCCGGCCGTGGCGACAAGGACATGCAGACCGTGATGCACCACCTCGACCTGTCCAAGGCGGAGACCAACTGATGAGCCGTTTGCAGAGCCGCTTCGACGAACTGAAGCAACAGAACCGCGCCGCCCTGGTGACCTTCATCACCGCTGGCGATCCGAACTACGACGCCTCCCTGAGCATCCTCAAGGGCTTGCCCGCGGCGGGTGCCGACGTGATCGAGCTGGGCATGCCGTTCACCGACCCGATGGCCGACGGCCCGGCGATCCAACTGGCCAATATCCGCGCCCTCGGCAACGGCCAGAACCTGGTGAAAACCCTGCAGATGGTGCGCGAGTTCCGCCAGGACGAGCAGACCACACCGATCGTGCTGATGGGCTACTTCAATCCGATCCACAAGTACGGCGTGGCGCGCTTCGTCGCCGACGCGAAAGCCGCTGGCGTGGATGGCCTGATCGTCGTCGACCTGCCGCCGGAACATAACGCCGACCTGTGCGAGCCCGCCCAGGCCGCTGGCATCGACTTTATCCGCCTGACCACACCGACCACCGACGATGCGCGCCTGCCCAAGGTGCTGGCGAACAGTTCGGGCTTCGTCTACTACGTCTCGGTGGCCGGCGTTACCGGTTCCGGCAGCGCCACGCTGGAGCATGTGGAACAGGCGGTGGCACGCCTGCGCCGCCACACCGGGCTGCCGGTCAGCATCGGCTTCGGTATCCGCACCCCGGAACACGCAGCGACCATCGCCCGTTTGGCCGATGGCGTGGTGGTGGGCTCGGCGCTGATCGACCAGATCGCCAAGGCGGGCAACGACCAGCAAGCCATCGACGGCGTGCTCGGCCTGTGCGCAGAACTGGCTAACGGCGTGCGCAACGCACGCTGAGAACGGCAGCGCTCGCGGTAAGCCTCAAGTCACAGAGCTCGAGGCCTACCGCAGCCATCATGTTGCCTGTGTAGGGTGCGCCGCGCGCACCTGGACAGAAGCACTGCGCACCCTACAACGTCACGTTGCGCACGCCCCAACGCATTACTGGAACAGCACCACCGTCTTCTGCAACGTGATCCACATGCCCCAGAGCATCGGGATCCCCACCAGCAACCAGGTGAGGATCACCAGTGGCCGGCTCGCAGGGTTAGCCGTCCACTCCAGTTCGGCACAGGCGGGAACTGTCTTTTCGCCTTGCGAACGCAACTCGGCCAGTTCCGCCTCGCCCATGAAATGCTTCGCCGCCACCGGGCGCACCAGGGCATTGCAGATGAATCCCAGCACCAGCAATCCGGCCAGGATATAGAGGGTGATGTCGTAGGCCGCGGCCTTCTCCACACCGATTGCCAACTGGTACTCACGCAGGTAGTTGACCAGCACCGGGCCGAGCACACCGGCCACCGCCCAGGCGGTCAGCAGCCGCCCATGGATGGCGCCGACCATCTGCGTACCGAACAGGTCCGCCAGGTAGGCCGGCACCGTGGCGAAACCACCGCCGTACATCGACAGGATGATGCAGAACGCCAGTACGAACAGCGCCAGGCTGCCCCACTGGCCGAGCAAGGGCACGGCGGCATACAGGGCGAAGCCCAGGCCGAAGAAGACGAAATAGGTGGCCTTGCGACCGATGATGTCCGAGCAGGAGGCCCAGAAGAACCGCCCGCCGATGTTGAACAGGCTGAGCAACCCGGTAAAACCGGCGGCGATCACCGCGATCTCGGCCAGTTGCGCCTTGTCGAGTTGGTTGAAGGACAGTTCGAGGCCGATCAGGCGCCCGGCGAACACTTCCTGCAACAGCGGCGAGGCCATGCCGATGATGCCGATACCCGCCGACACGTTCAGGCACAGCACTGCCCAGATCAGCCAGAACTGCGGGGTTTTCCAGGCCGTGTTCACATGCACGTGGCCGCGGGTGATCATCGCATTGTCGGCCTTGGCCTGGGGCACCACCCAGCCTTCTGGCTTCCAGCCAACCGGTGGCACGCGGTAGCCCAGGGCGCCGCCAATCATGAACACCAGGTAGATCAGCGCCATCACCACGAAGCTCTGCCAGACGCCAACGCTCTGCGCCGTGGAGAAATGCTCCATCAGCAACGCCGCCAGGGGCGCACCGACCATCGCCCCGCCGCCAAAGCCCATGATCGCCATGCCGGTGGCCATGCCGCGCTTGTCCGGGAACCACTTGATCAACGTAGAGACCGGCGAGATATAACCCAGCCCCAGACCGATACCGCCGATCACCCCGGAGCCAAGCCAGAGCAGCCACAACTGGTGCAGATGGATGCCCAGTGCCGAGATCAGCAGGCCGCCGCACCAGCACAGCGTGGACACCAGGCCGGCCTTGCGCGGCCCGACCCGCTCCACCCAGCCACCCCAGGCCGCCGCCGAGCAACCGAGGAAGACGAAGAACAGTGTGTAGATCCAGCCGAGCATGGAGATCGGCCAATCGCACTGGCTGGAGAACAGTTGCTCGAAGAAACCGATTTCGGGCGCACAGGCGACCGCCTTGTCGATGCCGATGGCCTGGGACAGCGGAATCCAGAACACCGAAAAGCCATAGGCCATGCCGATGCACAGGTGGATGGCCAGTGCTGCCGGCGGCACCAGCCAGCGGTTGAAGCCAGGTTTGGCGGTGATCCGCTCTTTCGACAGGAAAGCGGGCTTCACAGCACAATCTTCCAACACACGTGAATCAGGCATGACGCTGTCTCATCTGTATGGCTTGGCGGTCGCCAGAAAAGGGCGCAGATAATGTCGGCCCTTGGCTTGCAACGCAAGGTGCGGCCTTTGCACAAGCGCCATACCTGCCCTGCCGCCACGCGCCAAAGCGGCAAGCCAGCGCCTCGAGCCTGTAGACTGCGGTCGCTTCTACTCACAAACGGACTGCCACCATGCCCCGCTGTTTCTGGTGTACCGACGACCCTCTGTATATCGCCTACCATGACCACGAGTGGGGCGTGCCCTTGCGCGAGCCACGGGCGCTGTTCGAACTGTTGCTGCTGGAAGGCTTCCAGGCGGGTTTGTCCTGGATCACCATCCTGAAGAAGCGCGAACGCTACCGGCAGGTGCTGTGGAACTTCGACCCGGAACGTCTGGCGCGCATGAGCGACGACGAGATCGAAGAGCGGATGCAGGACCCCGGCATCATCCGCAACCGGCTCAAGCTCAAGGCGGCCCGGCAGAATGCCCGTGCCTGGCTGGCTCAGGATGACCCAGCCGCCCTGCTGTGGTCGTTCGTCGGCGGCAGCCCTGTCATCAACCACTGGCAGGGACGCGGCGAGATCCCCGTCACCACGGCGCAGGCCGAAGCCATGAGCAAGGCCTTGAAGAAAGCCGGCTTCACCTTCGTCGGCCCGACCATCTGCTACGCCTTCATGCAGGCCAGCGGCATGGTGATGGACCACACCACCGACTGCGACCGCTATCCTGGGCTCGGCCCGTCCTCCCATCGGGATACCAGATAACCACCCTCTCCCCAGCCCTCTCCCGCAAGCGGGAGAGGGGGCAGAAGCCATGGAAATCCGTGTGATCTGCTCATATGAGCAAGCACCACGGTCTTCATACGATTGCCCTGGTCACCCCACAGGGGTTAACGCCCCAGCCGACCGGCTGGTTACAATGCACCTTTTTCGGGTCCGGAAACATTCCTGTGGAAAAGCTCAAAGGTGTACTGGGCGTCGGTTTTCTGCGTCTGCTGGCCGCGCTGCCATGGCCGCTGGTGCAAAAGAGCGGGTCGCTGATCGGCTGGCTGATGTGGAAGCTGCCTAACCGCTCCCGCGAAGTGGCCCGTATCAATCTGCGCCACTGTTTCCCCGAGCTGAGCGACGCCGAACTGGAGCGACTGCTGGGCAAAAGCCTGCGCGGCATCGGCAAGGCCCTGGCGGAAAGCGCCTGTGCCTGGATCTGGCCTGCCGAGAAGTCCCTGGCGCTGGTCAAGGAAGTCCAAGGGTTGGAAGTGCTCGAACAGGCCCTGGCGTCCGGCAAGGGCGTGGTCGGTATCACCAGCCACCTCGGCAACTGGGAAGTGCTCAACCACTTCTACTGCTCACAGTGCAAACCGATCATTTTCTACCGTCCGCCCAAGTTGCAGGCCCTCGATGAGCTGTTGCAGAAGCAGCGCGTGCAGTTGGGCAACCGGGTCGCACCCTCGACCAAGGAAGGGATTCTCAGCGTTATCAAGGAAGTCCGCCGGGGTGGATCGGTGGGCATTCCCGCCGACCCCGAGCCCAGCCTGTCCAGTGGCGAGTTCGTGCCCTTCCTCGGCACCCAGGCACTGACCAGCAAGTTCGTACATGGCATGCTCAAGGGCGGCAAGGCGCAAGGGGTGTTCCTGCACGCCCTGCGGCTGGAGGATGGCAGCGGCTTCCGCGTGATCCTCGAAGCCGCGCCAGAGGGCATGTACAGCGAGGATGCACGCACCAGCGCAGCGGCCATGAGCGAGGTGGTGGCGCGCTATGTACGCCAGTACCCGGACCAGTACATGTGGACCATGAAGCGCTTCAAGAAACGCCCGGAAGGGGAAAAGCGCTGGTATTGAGACGATGGGCAGGAGCGGCCTGGCTAACCGTCAGACCTTCTGGCCACGCTCTATGACGACCCGCAATGGCTGCCCCTGGGATTCGGCATACGCGCAGACATCGGTCATCAGCTCTATCCAGATCGCCAGATCGTCTTCGTCCACTGAGGATGAGCGGTCGATCGAGAATCGCCAGATGGAGGGGCCTTCCAACACGTCCGCATGATTCAGGAGCAGGTCGTAGACCGCATCCCAATTCTCACCAAAGTAATCCGGGAAGTTGAACGCCTCCCTCAGCCTGGACATCAGTGTCTGCTTGTCCAGCCGGCCATTTTCATCCAGCGCGATGGCCTGCGCATCGAATGCGCCATGGTCATTCCAGACAATACTCACAGGCCCGTCGGTCAATGCCGTCATCTCAGTGCCCCCTGATGCGGACGAAGGAGCGGTAGTGGTCTTGCGTGTAGTAGAACTCTACCGGCGGGTTTCCGCCGGTCACCACACGACGCGGCCCTCGGTGCGACAACCCCGGCGTATCGACCGTGTACTCCCGGTAATAGCCTCTCGGCCTTGCCGGCAATAGCTTTTCACGGTTACTGAAGGTGATGCCATCGCGCGGGTAGGGATAAGGCCCGCCACGCCTGATTCGCTCCAGCGTCTTGTACAACTCCTGCTGTTGAGCGGTCGCCGGGGCGGTTTCGACGGGAGCGGAATACCGCGATGACGGGGCCGTACCGCTGCGCCCCTGCGGTTCGTATGAGCCCTGTGCCGATGCAGAAAGCTGGGTGTGGTAGGGAGCGGTGGTGTTCCCCGGCTGCGAATCAGGGCTGTTCTTCAGCCAGAACAAGAAACAGGCTGTCGCAGCCAGAATTAACAGGGGTACTCTCATCCCGCTCTCCGATATCCATCCCTGGTGATAACGCTTGTGTGCATCGATGCATCCATCCTGGCGCGCAGCGAGCAGGCCAGGAGGTTACCCTGAGCATGTACCGATCTAGCTGATCGCTTCCTCACGCACCTGCTGCAGCGCACGGCTGCGGCGCTTCTCGGCACGGCGGGTGATGTACCAGGCCAGGAAAGTGAACAACGAGATCACCAGCAGAATCAGGCTGGCCACGGCGTTGATCTCCGGCTTCACGCCCAGGCGCACCGCCGAGAAGATTTCCATCGGCAACGTGGTCGAGCCTGGGCCGGAGACGAAGCTGGCCAGCACCAGGTCATCCAGCGACAGCGCGAACGACAGCATGCCGCCCGCCACCAGCGATGGCGCGATCATCGGCATGGTGATGACGAAGAACACCTTCCACGGCCGCGCGCCCAGGTCCATCGCGGCTTCCTCGATGGACTGGTCCAGCTCGCGCAGGCGCGCCATCACGATCACTGCGACATAGGCCGAGCAGAAGGTGGTGTGGGCGATCCAGATAGTGACGATCCCCCGCTGGGCCGGCCAGCCGACCAGTTGCGCCATCGCAACGAACAGCAGCAGCAGCGACAGACCGGTGATCACTTCCGGCATCACCAGCGGTGCGGTGACCAGGCCGCCGAACAGCGTGCGCCCACGGAACACCGGGATGCGCGTCAGCACGAAGGCCGCCATGGTGCCCAGCGCCACCGCCGCAATTGAGCTGTACAGCGCCACCTCCAGCGAGCGCATCACCGCCCCCATCAACTGGGTGTTGTCCAGCAGGCCGGTGTACCACTTGACCGACCAGCCGCCCCAGACCGTCACCAGCCGCGAGCCGTTGAACGAGTAGATGACCAGAATCACCATCGGCAGGTAGATGAACAGCAGGCCGAGCGCCAGGATCAGGTTGGAAAAGCTGTAGCGCTTCATAGCTTGCCCTCCAGCTCTTTCGCCTGGTTACGATTGAAGAGAATGATCGGTATCAACAGGATCGCCAGCATCACCACCGCCAGCGCGGACGCCACCGGCCAGTCGCGGTTGTTGAAGAACTCCTGCCACAGCACCTTGCCGATCATCAGCGTCTCGGGCCCGCCGAGCAGTTCGGGGATGACGAACTCACCCACCACCGGGATGAACACCAGCATGCAGCCGGCGATGATGCCGCTGCGCGAAAGCGGCACGGTGATCTTCCAGAAGCTGGTGAAACGGCGGGCGCCCAGGTCGGCGGCGGCTTCCAGCAGGCTCATGTCGTGCTTTACCAGATTGGCGTAGAGCGGCAGGATCATGAACGGCAGGTAGGAATAGACCACGCCGATGTAGACCGCCAGGTCGGTATTGAGGATCTGCAACGGTTGGTCGATCAGGCCGATGCTCATCAGCGTGCTGTTGAGCAGGCCGTTGTTGCTGAGGATGCCCATCCAGGCGTAGACGCGGATCAGGATCGCGGTCCAGGTCGGCATCATGATCAGCAGCAGCAGGACGGTCTGGATGTCCTTGCGCGCCCGGGCGATGGCGTAGGCCATCGGGTAGCCGATCAGCAGGCACAGCAGCGTGGAAAAGAAGGCGATCTTCAGCGAGCCCAGGTAGGCGGCCAGGTACAGCTCGTCCTCGCTGAGGAAGATGTAGTTGCCGAGGTTGATCAGGATCTGCAACTGCTGATCGGCGTAGCTGACCACCTCGGTATAAGGCGGGATCGCCACGTCCGCTTCGGAGAAGCTGATCTTCAGCACGATGGCGAACGGCAGCAGGAAGAACAGCATCAGCCACAGAAAGGGGATGCCGATGACCAGCCGGCGCCCCTTGTTCAGCGCTACCCGCTTCATGCCTGCAGCACCACGCCGCTGTCGCCCAGCCAGTAGAGGTAGACCTGTTCTTCCCAGGTCGGCCACTTCACATGGCGCTCGGCGTTGGCGACGAAGGCTTGCAGCAACAGGCCGGATTCCAGGCGGATGTAATAGACCGAGTGGCCGCCCAGGTAGGCGATGTCATGCACGGTGCCCATCACCCAGTTGTACTCTTCATGCTCGAGCTCGGGCTTTTCCAGGCTCATCAGCAGCTTTTCCGGGCGCAGGGCGAAGGTCACGCGCTTGTCTTCGGCGCGGGTGCTGATGCCGTGGCCGATATAGATCGGTCGCTCCAGTTGCGGACAGGCGATCACCGCATGGTCTTCCAGGTCTTCGATCAGCTCGCCGTCGAACAGGTTGACGTTGCCGATGAACTCGCAGACCAGGCGGTTGGCCGGGGTTTCGTAGATGTCCATCGGGCTGCCGACCTGGGCGATCCAGCCCAGGTGCATGATGGCGATGCGCTCGGCCATGGTCATGGCCTCTTCCTGGTCATGGGTGACCATCACGCAGGTCACGCCGACCCGCTCGATGATCTCCACCAGCTCCAGTTGCATCTGCGAACGCAGCTTCTTGTCCAGCGCGCCCATCGGCTCGTCGAGCAACAACAGTTTGGGACGCTTGGCCAACGAGCGCGCCAGGGCCACGCGCTGGCGCTGGCCACCGGACAACTGGTGTGGCAGGCGCTTGGCGTACTGGCTCATCTGCACCAGGCGCAGCATCTCGGCCACGCGCTCGGCGATCTCGTCCTTGGGCAGGTTGTCCTGCTTGAGGCCGAAGGCGATGTTCTGCTCGACACTCATGTGCGGGAACAGCGCATAGGACTGGAACATCATGTTGATCGGCCGCTCGTAGGGCGGCAGGTCGGTGATGTCCTGGCCATCCAGGTAGATGCGCCCTTCGCTCGGCCGCTCGAAACCGGCGAGCATGCGCAGCAGCGTCGACTTGCCAGAGCCCGAGCCACCGAGCAGGGCGAATATCTCGCCCTGGTGGATATTCAGGGAAACCTCGTCGACCGCCACGGTTTCGTCGAACTTCTTCGTGACGCGGTCGATTTTCAGCAGCACCTGCCGGCTTTTGCTTTCGCCCGAAAGGGCTTTCTTGTAGGCGCTGGAGGCTACGGCCATGCGCGAACTCCCGGATTCAGAGGTAATGGAACGGCCATGGCCGCAGGGTCTTCGAATTCTGGCGCTGAATGCGCCGACCGGCCAGCCGGCTAAGGCTTCGGCCAGTGAAAATGCAAAGGCGCCAGCAGCAAGTGAATGCCGACAAGCGCCTGTTCATCACGATGGTGTTCGGGGCCATGCCCCACAAAACCCATGGCTACGACGCACCTTTATTCAGGCGCGTCACCCTGGCTCATATCAGGGCGCCAGCGACATTAGCAGCCGCTGACGACAACCCTGTTTCAGTTCGACCCTCAACGACCCGATTTGATCTTGGTCCAGCTACGGGTGATGGCACGCTGGGTCTTGGCCGCCAGGTCGGGGAAGGTATAGAGCTTCTGCAGCACGGCCTGGCTCGGGTAGATGCCCGGGTCGCTGCTGATGCTCTTGTCGATCAGCGGAGTCGCCGCAGCATTGGCGCTGGGGAACTGCACGTAGTCGACGATGGGCGCCATGACTTCCGGACGCAGCAGGTAGTTGAGGAAGACATGGGCATTCTCGACGTTCTTGGCGTCGGCAGGGATAGCCAGCATGTCGAAGAAGCTGCCAGCGCCTTCCTTGGGAATCTTGTAGCCCACGGTCACGCCGTTCTTGGCTTCTTCGGCACGGGACTTGGCCTGGTAGATATCGCCGGAATAGCCGATAGCCACGCAGATATTGCCGTTGGCCAGATCTGAGATGTACTTGGACGAATGGAAGTAGGCCACGTTCGGGCGGATCTGCATGAACAGGTCCTCGGCCTTCTTCAGCTCGGCGCTGTCACCGCTGTCTGGCGGCAAACCCAGGTAATGCAGGGCGGCCGGCAGGATTTCGGTGGGCGAATCGAGGAAGGCCACGCCGCAGGACTTGAGCTTCTCGATATTCTCGGGTTTGAACACCAGGTCCCAGGAGTCGACGGGGGCGTTCTCGCCCAGTACCGCCTTGACCTTGTCGACGTTGTAGCCGATGCCGATGGTGCCCCACATATAAGGGATCGAATAGGCATTGCCCGGATCGCTCGGCTCCAGCGCCTTGAGCAGATCCTTGTCGAGGTTTTCCCAGTTGCTCAGCTTCGAGCGGTCCAGTTTCTGGAATACGCCGGCCTTGATCTGCTTGGCCAGGAAGGGGTTGGAGGGCACGACGATGTCATAACCCGAAGCACCGGCCAACAGCTTGGCCTCCAGCACTTCATTGCTGTCGAACACGTCGTAGACCACCTTGATGCCGGTCTCCTTGGTGAAGTTCTCCAGCGTGTCCTCGGCGATGTAGTCGGACCAGTTATAGACGTGCAGAACCTTGTCTTTGGCCTGCGCGACCCCGGCGACAGCACCGACGAGTGTCAAGGCAAGGAGGGTCTTGGCAAAGGGTTTCATCAGTGCAACTCCTGTCGTTGATAGCGTTTTTTCAGGGCAAGATCAGGCTTCTGTCCGTCTGGTCCGGGACGTTTTCCCGCGGACCTGGAAAACCCGCGCAGTCTGGCAACTTCGTCACCATTTTTAAACACCTGGCACAGTTCTGGAGACAATTTTTCACCTGGCCCGAACACAATTGTTTTAGCAAATAGGGTGCCGGAAAGCGTGCCGGCCGCCAGGGCAGTCAACCTGGCCCAGAACACGGGGCAAAAAGCCTCCACGGGCCTTGCGCCCGCAGGCCTGTCAGCCGGTCTATCGACACTCTGATATTCGGCAAAGCCCCGCGGACAGCCCCGTTTCCACGACCGACGCAACCCTGCGCACCAAAACAGTGCAAAATCACACCGAAAGCAGCAGGAATTCGCGCTCCCAGGAACTGATCACCCGGTTGTAGTTCTCCTGCTCCGTGCGCTTGACCGCCACATAGCCCTGGATGAATTTCGGGCTCAGGTAGCGGTGCAGCGCCTGGCAGCTCTCCATGCGCTCCAGCGCGGCCTCCAGAGTGAACGGCAAGCGCAGGTTGCGGCGCTCGTAGCCACGGCCCTTGACCGGCGCACTCGGCTCGATGCCCTCGGTCATGCCGATATAGCCACACAGCAGGCTGGCCGCGATGGCCAGGTAGGGGTTGGCATCCGCACCGGCCAGGCGGTTCTCCACCCGCCGGTTGTCCGGCGACGAATCCGGCACGCGCAGGCCCACGGTGCGGTTCTCCTCGCCCCACTCGACGTTGACCGGCGCCGAGGTGTCGGGCAGGAAACGGCGGAACGAATTGACGTTGGGCGCAAACATCGGCAGCAGCTCGGGGATGAACTTCTGCAGGCCGCCGACATGGTCGAGGAACAGCTGGCTCATGCCGCCCTGCTCGTCCGAGAAGACATTGCGCCCACTGGCCACATCGATGACGCTCTGGTGCAAGTGCATGGCGCTGCCCGGCTCGCCGGTCATCGGCTTGGCCATGAAGGTGGCGGCGACATTGTGCTTGAGCGCCGCCTCGCGCATGGTCCGCTTGAACACCAGAATCTGGTCGGCCAGGTGCAGCGCCTCGCCATGACGGAAGTTGATTTCCATCTGCGCGGTGCCTTCCTCATGGATCAGCGTGTCCAGGTCCAGCCCCTGGGTCTCGCACCAGTCGTACATGTCTTCGAAGAGCGGGTCGAACTCGTTGGCGGCGTCGATGGAAAACGACTGGCGCCCGGTTTCCTGTCGACCGGAGCGACCGATCGGCGCCTGCAGCGGCAGGTCCGGGTCTTCGCAGCGCTTGGTCAGGTAGAACTCCATCTCTGGCGCCACGATGGGCTGCCAGCCACGGTCGGCGTAGAGCGCCAGCACCTTCTTCAGTACGTTGCGCGGCGACAGCTCGATGGGATTGCCCTGCTTGTCGTAGCTGTCGTGGATCACCAGCGCAGTCGGCTCGATGGCCCAGGGCACGCTATAGACGGCATTCGGGTCGGGGCGGCAGATCATGTCGATGTCCGCCGGGTCGAGCAGTTGGTAATAAACCTCGTCGGCGATGTAGTCGCCAGTCACAGTCTGCAGCAGGACGCTCTCCGGCAGGCGCATGCCCTTCTCGCCGAGGAACTTGCTGGTCGGCGAAATCTTGCCGCGAGCGATCCCGGTGAGGTCGCTGATGACGCATTCCACTTCAGTGATCTTGTGGTCCTTGAGCCAGCCCGTGAGCTGGTCGAGCTTGTTCGACATGGTGGCCTCTATTGGCTGGAACGGAAGTGTTCAGCGTTGTTCTGCGTGCAAACGGCAGGCGTCGGCGAAGCCCCGGAACAGGGCCAGATAATGCGGGACCGCCTGCACGTTCCACTCTGGGTGCCACTGTACGCCGAGCGCGAAGGTGCGTGCGGACTCGACGGAAATGGCTTCGATCAATCCATCCGGCGCCCGCGCTTCGACCCGCAACCCCTCGCCCAGGCGGTCGATACCCTGGCTGTGCAGCGAATTGACCTGGCAGCGCTGCGCCACGCCCAGGCGCTCCAGCAGGCCTCCCGGTTCCGGCAGCAGGTCGTGGCTGAAACCGTACTGCACCGACAACGGTGCATCGGGGTCTTCGCGATGGTCGAGGTAGCCGGGCAGTTCATGCACCTTCTGGTGCAGGCTGCCGCCGAACGCCACGTTCATCTCCTGGAAGCCACGGCAGATACCGAAGACCGGGATACCGGCGTCCACCGCCGCGCGGATCAGGGGCAGGGTCAGGTCGTCGCGCGCGCGGTCATGCAGCGTGCCTGGCGCACTGTCCGGCCCCCGGTAGTGCAGCGGCTCCACATTGGACGGCGAGCCGGTGAACAACAGTCCATCGACCATCGCCAGCAGGTCTTCCAGCCGCAGCGATTCCAGGGTCGGAATCACCAGCGGCAACCCCTCCAGCGCAGCGGCGCGCAGGTACTTGTCGCCAGCGATATGGAAGTCGTGATCGTCGAGCTTGCGGCTACAGGCGGATACACCGATCAGGGGTGAGCGAGTCATGGGATAACCACCTTCCTTGCAGTGTCTGCGATGAGATTAGTCCTGTTCATTTTTCCGGACAACCGTCCGTTGACCCTGGCCGAAGCACCTTCGTTCACCCTCCTGATATCGCTCCAGAATGGCCCGCAATGCCCGATTTCAGGGCGCCGGTGGCGCTATTGACAGTCGCGGGGCTTTTCGATTGACTCACAGTCAAGTCGCGGAATGATCATATTTTCAACAAGAAAGGTACTTCGCCATGTCACCGCCGCCACGTGCCATTCAGCTCAATGAAGCCAACGCCTTTCTCAAGGAACACCCCGAGGTCCTCTACATCGACCTGCTGATCGCCGACATGAACGGCGTGGTGCGCGGCAAGCGAATCGAGCGCGCCAGTCTGCACAAGGTTTATGAAGCCGGTATTAATCTGCCCGCATCGCTGTTCGCCCTCGACATCAACGGCAGCACCGTGGAAAGCACCGGCCTGGGCATGGATATCGGCGACTCCGACCGTATCTGCTTCCCGATCCCCAACACCCTGGCCAAGGAACCCTGGCAGCGCCGCCCTACCGCGCAACTGCTGATGACCATGCACGAACGCGATGGCGCACCGTTCTTCGCCGATCCACGGGAAGTGCTGCGCAAGGTCGTGAGCCAGTTCGACGAACTGGGGCTGACCATCTGCTCGGCCTTCGAGCTGGAGTTCTACCTGATCGACCAGGAGAACGTGAACGGACGTCCGCAGCCACCGCGCTCGCCGATCTCCGGCAAGCGCCCGCAATCGACCCAGGTCTACCTGATCGACGACCTCGACGAGTACGTCGACTGCCTGCAGGACATCCTCGAAGGCGCCAAGGAACAGGCCATCCCGGCCGATGCCATCGTCAAGGAAAGCGCCCCGGCGCAGTTCGAAGTCAACCTGCACCACGTCCCCGACCCGCTCAAGGCCTGCGACTACGCGGTGCTGCTCAAGCGCCTGATCAAGAACATCGCCTACGACCATGAAATGGACACCACCTTCATGGCCAAGCCCTACCCCGGCCAGGCCGGCAACGGGCTGCATGTGCACATCTCGATCCTCGACAAGCAGGGCAAGAACATCTTCGCCTGCGAGAATCCCCTGGAAAGCCAGACGCTCCGCCACGCCATCGGCGGCCTGCAGGAAACCATGGCTGCCTCGATGGCCTTCCTCTGTCCCAACGTCAACTCGTACCGCCGCTTCGGCGCACAGTTCTATGTGCCCAACGCGCCATCCTGGGGGCTGGACAACCGCACCGTGGCCTTGCGCGTACCGACTGACAGCGACGACGCGGTGCGCATCGAGCATCGGGTCGCCGGCGCCGACGCCAACCCCTATCTGTTGATGGCCTCGGTACTGGCCGGCATCCACCATGGCCTGGTCAACCGGATCGAACCGAACCAGCCAACCGAAGGCAACGCCTACGAACAGGTCGAGCCCAGCCTGCCGACCAACCTGCGCGACGCCCTGCGGGTACTCGACGACAGCGAAGTCATGGCGCGCTATATCAGCCCCGACTACATCGACATCTTCGTGGCGTGCAAGGAGAGCGAGCTGGCCGAATTCGAGCATTCGATTTCCGACCTGGAGTACAACTGGTACCTGCATACGGTCTAGCGACGACGACACTCCGCCTGCTCGAATGCCCGCCGGGTGCTCCGGGCGCATGCAACGCAGCGAAGGACTCGCCATGAAGCGATTGCACAAGATCCTGCATATCGAGGACGACCCGTCCATCCAGGCCGTGGTCAGGGTTGCCCTGGAAGTGGTGGGTGGCTACGAGGTACTGACCTGCTCGACCGGCCCGGAGGCTCTGGACCGCGTCACCGAATTCGCCCCCGACCTCATCCTGCTCGACGTGATGATGCCCGCGATGGGTGGTCCGGAAACCCTGGCGCTGCTGCACGAGCATGTGGGCCTGCAAGAAACGCCCATCGCCTTCATGACCGCCAAGGCCCAGAACGACGAGATCGAACACCTGCTCGGCCTGGGCGCCTGCGATGTCATCGTCAAACCCTTCGACCCCATGCAGTTGCCCGCCCGCCTCCAGAGCGCCTGGGAACGCGGGCAGTCGCCACAGCCTACAGCTTGATCCAGGTCGCCTTCAGTTCGGTGTACTTGTCGAAGGCATGCAGGGACTTGTCGCGGCCATTGCCGGACTGCTTGAAGCCGCCGAACGGCGCGGTCATGTCACCACCATCGTACTGATTGACCCAGACACTGCCCGCCCGCAACGCTTTAGCCGTCAGCAAGGCCTTGGACAGGTCGGCCGTCCACACTGCGGCTGCCAGGCCATAGAGCGTGTCGTTGGCGATCTCGACAGCCTGCTCCGGCGTATCGAAACTGATCACCGACAGTACGGGCCCGAAGATTTCCTCGCGGGCGATCTTCATCGCATTGCTCACCCCGCTGAAAATGGTCGGCTCCACGTACAGCCCGCCGGTGTCCTCCAGCGTACGCCTGCCGCCTAGCAACAGGCTGGCACCGTCAGCGTGACCAGCCTCGATATAGGACAGCACCGTATTCAACTGCTGGGTATCCACCAGGGCGCCGACGTTGGTCGCCGGGTCCAGCGGATTACCAGGCTTCCAGCCCTTGAGGGCATCCACCAGCAGCGGCAGGAATCGCTCGCGGATGGAGCTCTCCACCAACAAACGCGAACCGGCAGTACAGACCTCGCCCTGGTTGAAAGCAATCGCGCTGGCGGCAGCCTCGGCGGCCTGTTGCAGATCAGGCGCATCGGCGAAGACGATGTTCGGGCTCTTTCCTCCCGCCTCCAGCCAGACCCGCTTCATGTTCGACTCGCCGGCATAGACCATCAATTGCTTGGCCACCCGGGTGGAGCCGGTGAAGACCAGGGTGTCGACGTCCATGTGCAGCGCCAACGCCTTGCCCACGGTGTGCCCATAGCCCGGCAGCACATTGAGTACGCCAGCCGGAATGCCGGCCTCGATGGCCAGGCGTGCGATGCGGATGGCCGTCAGGGGCGACTTCTCGGAGGGCTTGAGGATTACCGAATTGCCGGTCGCCAGCGCCGGACCGAGCTTCCAGCAGGCCATCATCAACGGAAAATTCCACGGCACGATGGCCGCCACCACGCCCACCGGTTCGCGGGTCACCAGACCCAGTTGGTCATGGGGCGTCGGCGCCACCTCATCGTAAACCTTGTCGATCGCCTCGCCGCTCCAGCGCAAGGCGCGCGCCGCACCGGGAATATCCACCGCCAGGGCATCGCGGATCGGCTTGCCCATGTCCAGGGTTTCCAGCAGCGCCAGCTCCTCGCGGTGCGCCTCCAGCAGATCGGCGAAGCGAATCATCACCGCCTTGCGCCGGGCAGGCGCCAGCCGCGACCAGCTTCCCGCTGCGAACGCGGCGCGGGCACTGGCCACGGCACACTCGGCATCCTGCGTATCGCAACTGGCAACCTGCGCCAGTACACGACCGTCGATGGGACTGATGCAGTCGAAGCGCTCATTCGTCAAAGCGTCGACATAATCGCCCTGGATGAAGGCGCGCCCTTCGATATCCAGCGCTCGGGCACGTTGCTGCCAGTCGGACAGGGTCAGATCGGTCATGGCATATCCTCTCGCTCAGTGAACAGGGCTTTGCCGGTAACACTAAACCAGGGGCCTCGCCTTTCCAATCCTTGTGCCATGAACGAAAAAACCCGCCACGGTGGGCGGGTTTTTCCATCAAGGGCCGAAAATCAATTACTTGATTTTCGCTTCCTTGTAGATCACATGCTTGCGCACGACGGGATCGTACTTCTTGATTTCGATCTTGTCGGGCGTAGTACGCTTGTTCTTGTCGGTGGTGTAGAAGTGGCCGGTACCGGCGCTGGACACCAAACGGATCAGATCACGCATGATAAATCTCCTTAAACCTTCTCGCCGCGAGCGCGGATTTCAGCCAGAACGGCGTCGATACCACGCTTGTCGATGACGCGCATGCCCTTGGCGCTCAGGCGCAGACGGACGAAGCGGTTCTCGGACTCGACCCAGAAGCGGTGATGCTGCAGGTTCGGCAGGAAACGACGACGGGTTTTGTTGTTTGCGTGGGAAATGTTGTTCCCGGTTACCGGACCCTTACCGGTAACTTGACAGACTCTCGACATGCCTCAGCCCTCTAAACCACATGCACAACCCGGCATGGGTTGGCCGCTTGAATTCTCGTAAAGATTGGTGTTTTCCACCGTGTTTCGTGGGGGTCTTACCGACGATGCGACAAGCGGGAAAACCGGGCCCCCAGAACAGAGCGGCGTTTTATACCAGAAACCCCACCCTCCAACAAGAACAAATTCAAGTTCTTCGCACCATTCTCTGCTACGCGAGCCCGCGGAATCACTCAGCCTCGGGGCACCCGCTGCAGGACCGACGCATCGACGCGCAACAGACGCACCACACGCTCGCTTTCCAGGGACATCGCTGACTCGGTGGCCGGCAATTCCAGCAACAATCGCGTCAGGTTGAGCACCAGCGCCTCCCGGGAAAACACACCGCCGCCCAGGGAGTAATAGGCGGCAATCACCTGCCGCAACCCCAGGGGCAACCGCCACTGCGCCCGCAACGCCGAACCGAAGCCCGCCGCCCGCTCGCGCAAGGCCTGCTGCAGTTCCTCCTCGGCGAGCGCCTGCCCACTGTCCAGCCAATCCTGCAGGCTGCGCAACAAGGCCAGTTCGCCAATGTTCTGCAACAGCCCGGCGGTGTAGCACAGCTCCGCATCCAGCTTCATCTGGCGTGCCAGCCAGTACGCCAGGTCGGCGGTGTGCTGCGCCTGCTCACAGAACCCCAGGGCCAAGGCCGCCAGGCGCTCGTCCTGCAAACGCGCATTGCGCTGCACGGCCGTTTCCAGCGCCAGGTTGAGCGAACGCTTGACGCCGAGCCGCGCCAGGGCCTGGGACAGCGTCTGGCAAGGCGCGCCCTGGTGCTGGGCGGCGCTGTTGGACTGGCTGATCAGCCGCGCCGTGATCTGCGGATCGCGCCGGAACACTGCCTCAAGGTCAGTCAGGTTCTGCTCGGTGGCCTTCAGGCAGCGCTCCAGCACCTCGTGAACCGCCTGCATCATCGGCGCGCCACGGGCGCTCTTGCGCATGCGCTCGAGGAACTCGGACAAGCCCCCAGCCGGTATCGCCGAAGTTGCCTGCGGTGTGCCAGCGCGCGGCAGCAGGCTATCCAGACGCTGGCGCAGGTTATCCAGGTCGACCGGCTTGGCCAGGTAGGCCGTGGGCGCCAGCGGCAGGACCGTACGAATATGCTCGGCGGAAGTGCGATCACTGATCAGGATGCATGCCAGCCGCTGTGTCGGCCCATGACGGCGCAACTGCCGCAACAGCCCTGGTCCATCGAGGCCATTCAACTCCCCGTCGGCAACCAGCAGGAGCGGAGCCTGCCGCTGGCAGGCCTTGAGGGCTCGCAAACCATCGTTGACCTGCACGACTTTCATGCCCGGCCGCAGCGCCTGCACCAGTTGGCACAACCTGTCGGCCCTCCAGGGCTCGCTGAACGCAATCAGGACATAAGATGAAATCGGCAAGGCACACTCACAGCGTTGTTGATCGTCGCACTCGGGCATTATCGACCAAGTCTGCCGCCAGCGTGCAGCTTTAATGGCAAGGGACGGCAAAGCACCGGACGCAGCCAACCGATTCCAGGCCCGAAACGAGCCATCCAGTGCTGCAACGCCAATGGACGCCCACGAACGACATGCGTATGATTGCGCCCCGCAACGCACTCGTAGCTCAGCTGGATAGAGTACTGCCCTCCGAAGGCAGGGGTCGTGGGTTCGAATCCCGCCGAGTGCGCCATCTCCTTTCCCTTGTTTCTCAAGGGGTTAGCGCTTCAGACAGAAACCTGTCCTAGTCCTGAAAGTCGTTTTTGCCACAAATTTGCCACACTTGAATGTGGCGGGAATGGTAGGAATGGCAACAATCAGGAATCGCGGCGAGTATCAGTGGGAAGTGCAGATCCGCCGTAAGGGCTATCCAGCCCAGCGCAAGACCTTCGAAACCAAAGCCGACGCCCAAGCCTGGGCACGCATGATCGAAAGTGAAATGGACCGTGGCGTCTTCGTCTCCCGAGCCGAAGCGGAGCGCACGCTGTTCAGCGAGCTCATCGATCGCTACATCGGCGAGGTTGCTCCCAAGCACAAGGGCGCCTATTCGGAAATCAAACGCCTCGAAGCCCTCAAGCGGCACCCGTTGGCCAGTCGCATTGTCGCCACCCTCACATCTTCTGATTTCGCGCGCTACCGGGATGAACGTCTGAAGATCCGTAAGGGCAACACGGTCAAGCGCGAGCTCGCGCTGTTTCAATGCGTGCTTGAAGTTGCTCGGCGCGAGTGGGGCATTCACCTGGCCGACAACCCTGTCCGGATGGTCAGCCGGCCCAGCTACAACGACGAGCGTTCCCGCCGTCTGGCACCGGATGAAGAGACGTATCTGCTGGGCGCTTTCGAATACTACGAACGGCGTGAAGACGGCACCTTTGCGGATGGTTCGCACAATCCCTGGATTCGCCCGATCGTCCAGCTCGCATTAGAGACAGCCATGCGCCGAGGCGAGCTATTCGAACTGCGCTGGAAGCATGTCAGCCTGGAGCGGCGAACGGCTCATCTTCCCGCAACGAAGAATGGCTTTCCTCGATCGCTGCCGCTTACGCCGAAGGCAGTCGAGCTCCTTCGCAGCCTCCCAAGGTCGCTCTGCGGTCGGGTATTTCCAACCACCCCAGATGCCCTCAAGAAGGCTTTCGTGCGTGGGTTAGTACGGGCGCGGGCACGTTATCTGGATGATTGCGAGAAGGAGGCTGCAACGCCTCAGGAAGACTTCCTGCTTGATCTGCGTTTCCATGACCTTCGCCACGAAGCCACCTGTCGTTTGGCGACCAAGCTGCCGAACCTAATCGAGCTTGCCAGCGTGACCGGGCATCGTGAGGTCAACATGCTCAAGCGTTACTACAACATCACAGCGGAAGAGCTGGCCGCCAAACTAGCCTGACCGTTAGATCTCGAGCCCCAGGGAGTGCGCAAGCTCCCTGGACTCACTGCTCCGCTCCACAGCCCTCTTTGCAACCAGCAAGTCTTCATGGCGTTGCTGCTCGAAGGTTTGGAAAAAGCTCGCGGCAATCAACTCTCGGGGTAGCGATTCGGGCGGCTGCCCCTTTTTCAGCCTACGTATCAGCTGACGTGCCGTTATTTGAGCCGCCTCCAATTGGAGAGTGCGAAAGAACAGGTCGCGCGCAACCCACATACGAAACCAGTTGTTTGCGATCGCCAAAAAAATCATGCGCCGATAAGTCGGCCAGGTCATGCGAGTTTCGCCACTCATGTAGCGCCGTAAGACCCTGCCGTCATGCGAGCTACGGATTCCAGAAATTTCCTGCTCGGACATCAAACGCTCCAGAGCCACCATCGACAGCCCTGAGGACTGCAACAATCCGCTGAGTAAATAGACCGCTAATCGTTGCGGAGCACGTAAGGCAAAATTTTTCCGCCCCTCTTCGAGATGCATGCGTATCTCTCGAATCACGAGATCGGTTGCTTCGTCATCGGTGAGTTCGGAATCGGTGTGCATGTATCGATTCTTTAGCTAACTCCCGCTCATGTCAAAAAGCTGTCCTAGGTAGCTCGGCTTCCTCTGGCGAAAACTGAATACATCGAAATGCAGCCAGGCGAAAGAAATCATGAGCGTCGATTACGAAACCATCCAGAAAATCCAAAAACTTGGCGACGATGTGCTGATCGGAGTTGTTGAGGTGGCGGCGTTGACCGGCTTCAGCATCCTCACTGTTCGGCAACGAAAGTTGCCGGGCCTTGACCCTGTACCGGGCTTGTCTCGTCTCCGCTGGCGGCTGGGTGATTTGAGGCAGTGGATGCGCGGTGGCCCTAAGAGCAAGACAGCCATAGATACTGCCGCCACTGTGAACGATCCATCTCGGCCGGTCGGGCGACCTACCAAGAAGTCGCAGGTGGAGGGGCGGAAATGACTCAGGATATTCAGGCCCCGGAACCGTCCGGAGTAGGGCCCCCAAACGGGGATATGAAGTTTGATCCCCATTGGTTCCATGTCTTCAAGTCCATGGTGGACAACGATCTCAGAACCCTCGGCCCATACGCTTTTGCCGTGTATTGCGTGATCAAGTCGCATTGCAGGCTCGAAAGTGGCTTGGCTGAGCCAGGTATCGAGACAATTGCTAAGAAAGCGGGAATTAGCGCCAGGCAGGTGATGCGCGAGCTGAAAACGCTTCAGGAGCATGGCTACGTTAAAAAGATCCGGGTAAGCACAACGGCTATCGCCTGCAAGAGCGCCTTTCCGTGTTCGACCCACTGGGCGAGAAAAAAGCAGTGGTCAAGCTGGAGTATCAGCCGGCCAAGATTCAAGAGCTGGTGAGGGAGCTCAAAGAGATGCTGCGCACCCAGCAGTTCGCGGGAACCAGCATTCACATCGAGAAGCTGCAAGTCATTCAGTGTGAGAACAACATCGACATCCAGGTTGGCGGACGGGAAGCACTACAGCAGTTGTCCCAGAGCAGCCCGAGTTTGCACCGCATACTCCTGTCGATCGGGAAGGCAATGAATAGGCCCGAATGCGACTAACTCATGTGACTGCCTGTCACCTGTCTGTGAGTCAGGTCAGAGGGTAGTTCAGGTGACTACCTGGCAGGGGAAACATCTGTACAGGTGCCGGAGAGTCACCCAAACAAGAAGAGAAATTTAAAGATGCGTACGAGCCCACCGGCCCGGTCGGAGATGTATGTCTGCCTTCTGCCGCCAATGCAGAGCCTTGCCGTCAGCAGGCAGATCTACTTGCTGGGTTTGTAGAGTACGGGTGGATCATATCGGCGCCGCTTAGGCGTGCCCTCTCGTTTCCGCATCGCCTCGCGGAGTCTCTCAGCATCAGCTTCGATAACCTCGGGCGGGGCCTCCCTGAGAATTTGGAGCAGACGTTCACGATTCAGCCGCTTGGTTTCCAAGATCTCTTCGAAGCTGCTGTCAGCTTCACGGGGCTGGCGCATCGAAGCATTCCTCAGGAGTAGCTTGCTTGAACACTAACATCCCTCCCAAAACTGTGCAGCGCAAAGGCCCAAAATCGTTCCTCGATTCATTCCCAGAAACGTTCCGCAAATCGTTCCCGTTGATATGTCTGAGGGCTCGTTCGCGCCTACACCAATCTGTTTAATTTTCTGTGTGGAATATATCTGCAATCTTGATTCGCTTTTTTCTCAAACTGTTCACCGGATTATCCACGCAAGCGGGGGATATACGCTGGACAAGGTAGGGGTTGCTATACCGCCGTAAACGGCGAAATAGCAATCGGTCGGCTGCAGTCGTTGCACTCCCTTCCCGACCTACCACCCTGCTCAGGGCAAGCCCCGAGACCCCAAAAGCGCAGCCAATTTAGAGCCTGCCTGAGATCCCATGCAGGGCCAAAATTTCGTGCTCTGTAAGGCCATGCCGCTGGTGGTTTAACCCTTCCTCTGAACACAGAGTCTGATGCTCCAAGTCCTGCTGAATAAGCAACCTTTCCAACAGGATAATCTCGCCCGTCAGCTCCATCCGGCAAAGCTCCGCCGGACTGTTGAGCGCCCAGCGATCAAGAATCTGCCAAGCTCGCGCATGGAAGGACGGAGAATGCCGGACAGCCTCTATCGTGTCGCCCGTCAGCACGGTGGTGGCGAGAGAGAGTGGGGGGTTGTTGCTCAGCATGTGGATCTCCTTCTTGAAGGATTGTTGACTGTCGGCTTATGCGCCGAGCAAAGCGGCCAACCTGGCTTCGGTGGCAAGCACCTCGGTTGGTTTCAGTACAAGGCTGAATACCGGGAGCCGAGGGTTGCGGGTCAGCACCTCAAGTCGGTGGTTACGCTTCCCGGCCGGCACAATGCGCCAAGAGCTGATCTCATCCAGTTGGAAGAAATGCCCTTTGCCATCGATGGGGTAGGCCAGCAGCCTGCGTGCTGCTCCATCAATGCCGAGGTAGGCATCGCTCATTTTCGCGAATACCTCGACCTGTGGTCTGAAGCCTTGAGCCTGGAACCCTGCGGCCAGCCGTTTGAGCTTGCTGGCATAGCGTTGATCGCCCCACCAGAACAGCCAAACACCGCCGACGAAATACAAGACCAAAGCCCAGAATAACCAGCGCACAGCCGGGTCAGCGCCGCTGCTGATTCCCAGGAAGAACGCTAGGTTGAACCCACACAGCACCAGGACAATCAGCAAGAGCGCCCCGATCGGTATGCACCCGATAGCCCACAGCGTTCGCAACAGCTCCCACATCGATCTCATCATTCGCTCCAGCATCAATGGATGAAGCGAAATTATCTGAAAATCAGATATCTTAAAAGCAGATATAGCTTGGCAAGCCGCCCCCTACAGACACGCGGCAATGACCAAGGCTATCTACAGACCCGAATACGAGGTTTTTCTTCAACATCTTAAGCGGCTGCGCATTGAGTCCGGATTGACGCAAGCCCAGTGCTCTGAGGCCCTTGGGCGACCACAATCCTTCATGAGTGACGTCGAGCGGGGAGTGAGAAGGTTGGATATCGTGCAACTGCGCGATCTATGCCTAGTGTTAGGAACCGACCTAGCTAGCTTTTCCAAGGCATACGAACTGGCACTCACATCCGATAGCTTGGGCACCTAACGCCACCTAAATGACAGAGGGAACATGATGGCCAAAATGTGGATGATTCGTGGCGAATCCGGTCGGCTGTATGACGACTTTCGGGAGCGAGGTGTTGCAGCTATTGGCTGGTCACAACTGGCGGCCGTAGCCAAGCCAAATATGTCGCGCAAGGAAATTACCCAGCTGTATCAGCAGATAGAGCCGAACATCAAGCTCGGAACCGCCATTTCCGGTGCCTCTCAGGTCTGGCGTTTCATAAATGAAATTCAATCAGGTGATTGGGTGGTGACTTATTCACCTGCCAACCGCACTTACCTGGTCGGTAAGGTTACAGGCGGCTATGAACATCACCCAGAGCTGGCTGACATCGGTATGTCGCTGATCCGCCCGGTTCAGTGGCAAAATCAGGAAGTCGACCGTGACAGCCTGAGCACCGCAAGCAAGAACAGCCTAGGCTCTACTCTCACCGTGTTCGTAGTGCCTGATTTTGCCCTGCAGGAGTTATCAGCCATAGCAAATGGAGCTAGCACTCTCCTGAAACCAACAGTTGATGTAGAGGATGCCGACGGCGACCCTCTAGCAGGAATGGCAGTCCTAGCTTTTGAGCGCATCAAAGATCTAATCAACTCACTCACCTGGGAGGAGATGCAGGATCTAGTGGCAGGTCTGTTGCGCGCGATGGGTTATAAAACTCTGGTTTCCCCTGCTGGACCAGACCGTGGCAAAGACATTATTGCTTCGCCAGATGGTTTTGGTTTCGAGAACCCGCGCATCATTGTTGAGGTCAAGCACCGAAAGGAACAGATGGGTAGTCAGCAAATCCGTAGCTTTCTTGGCGGCCGACACAAGGATGATCGTGGCCTCTATGTAAGCACCGGGGGGTTCACCAAGGACGCTTATTACGAGGCTGATCGAGCAAGTATACCTCTGACTCTATGGACTCTAGATAACGTAGCCCGAGCGCTAATAGATAATTACGAACTTGCTGACTCTGCAACTAAAAGACTAGTTCCCTTGAAGCATACTTATTTTCCAATATAAATAAGACACACCCGTGCTGCGGCATACTTTCAATTCACATATGGTTTTACTGGAAAATACACCTGCTTATTTAACTGCTTCCTAAATCGCACCAATAAAACTTATTGTACGAGATTAAATTTTGCGAATTCCACTGTATGAAGGGCTTGAAAGCTCTTACGAAGACATTGTATATCAGTTTCTAAGAAGAGCTCTAGAGGATAAAAATCATACCATTAGAGTAAAAAGATCAGGATATCCAGAAATTGATACAATAGTTCCCTCCGCAGCATCTGGGAAATTAGGTAAGGGCGCTAGCGATGCTTATATATTCAGAGAGGCAAGCCCTAGCGGACTTTGTGGACTCATCGAACTAGAGTCAACAGGAAAATTACAGGCTGGAATAGCGCAAATAAGAAAATATGCAGCCGGATTTTTCGAAAAATCACTAAGTGCCGCACAGAAACAAACTGTTAACTCGATCACTGAGCGCAATCTAAAGCTATTTGTCTTTGACGGGAGATCTATCTATCTGTCTACCTTTAGCTTAGATTCCGGGAAAGAGACCATTCTTATAAATGGCCAAAGCATAGATAGTAGCAATGAAATCTCTTTAAATAATCAGTTGATTTCCTTATTCCCTCGTGCTTCGCGGAAAGCGAAGATAAACGAAGACGAGCTAATAAAGCTAACGGCAAAGATTATTAGAGGCCATGAGAAGCTGCAACGAAACAAAGCACTACTAATGACGTTATTGGCTTCGATCTATGGGGCTACAAATGAGAGCACTTATCATCACGCACTGGAAGCCATAAAATCCTCGCAGTTCGACTACGATGTAAAGCTTTATCAGACTTACAAAGACTTCCTAATTGAAATAACAGAAGATAATGACAAGGAAAAAATTAAACAACTATACGAAAAAGTAGCGATATATCTATATGACCTATCCAAAGACCAAGGGATGGACTTGTATGGGTTCATATATGAAGAACTTGCCAGCAAGGAAAGTAAAAAAGAGCAAGGCGAATATTACACTCCAAGGCACACTATCAGGCCCGTGCTAAAATCTGTTTTCGAAAACTACTTGGCCTGGGATGCAAGCGAGCTAAATAAAAAAATTGTTCTTGACCCATTTTGCGGGTCTGGCGGCTTTCTCTATGAATATATAGAAATAATTAGGAAAAAATTCAATTTAAGCGACTCATTAATAGATGAGATCGCAGGAAAAAGCCTTTGGGGATTCGATAAAAGTAATGTACTCGGAGCCTATCTTAATCTTTTTCTCGCCGGGGATGGCTCAGCAAATGTTTACAGAGTAAGAACATCAATAAATTGGAGAAAATATTTTGTCTACAAGGACGAGAAAAACAAACTCAGCCGGTTGAATGATACAAAAGCAATAAAATTTCATCTAAAGCAAAATCTGGCCGACATTAATCGCCATCTCAAAATGCTTGCTGGAGTTGATGTCCAGATTTCCGAGCATGACATTGACGAATTTATTGAGCACGATAGTCCAGTAGATGCTTTCGCAATGAAGAAAGCAGGTTTAACATCCTGCAACAAAGATGAGCGCTATCTCGGAAATGTAGATCTTCTCATCACAAACGTCCCCTATGGGAGTGTCACTGAAAAACGTGAGCAATTCATTGAGTCAGGGCAGCCTGCGTATGGCGCTTCGTTAGAATCCAATGCCCTCAGGGAATGCATAGATTATCTGAAGCCAGCCGTAAAAAAAGGGAAGTATATCCAGCATGCCGGCGGTGTGTGTATCGCCATTGTCCCTGACTCGGTTTTAGAAAACCCAACTGACAAACCCATACGCGATTATTTAATTTCTAGATGTGAAATTCTTTCTATAGTAAGCCTGCCGCCTTTTACTTTTGCTCCATACGCTATGGAAAAGACCTACGTCCTCATCTTTCAAAAACTGGCCCCTGAAGATTTTGGTTATTACCGAGAGCTCGGCGAATGTTTTATGTACGACTCGATTTGTGACGGAAAGGCAAATTCAGTAAATAGGTACAAGACTGATCATGTTGCCAATTTTGAAATAAATGACTACAAGGGTAATAAAAGAATCGTAGAGGCTTATATCCATAACGATTTTGACCCGTTCTTTGAAAGTCTTGAGCCTAGCTCATATTCTTATCTCTCAAAGCTCGAGTGGGCCTGGAGGAAAGATTTTTCAAACTACAACCCTAACTGGGATCAAGAGAGGGTTTCTGAAGTCTGGGATAAGGGCGGATGGAGAGTACTGCCAGGCAAAAAATGGGGCTATTTCCCCCTAAAAAGATTCAAGCAGCTTATTCAGAAGGAAATTAAATCTAAAACACTTTATCGCAAGATTCATAGCTATCTTGAGAGTCAAGGGATAGACAAGCAAGCTTTCTGTGACGACTATGAGTTTTATAGAAATAAACTTATCGGCGATGTCGAGTTATCCGCAGCAGAGCACGAAAAGCTACACGCAGCGCAGCTCGCTTTATTAGATGTAGAAGCTGAATCTGTCACTCTTTACGAAAATCAAGAGATTGAAGATGTAGACCTAAACCCTGCATCTCATAGATATCTGGGAGTTAAAAAAGAGTCCTACAATTTTGAAAACCACTTAGAGCTAGTTCTAAATAGAACTTACGCATCTCTTGATAGAATAATAGATGAATTTTGCCACGACTTCTCTTCAGCATTTATGCCAGTGAGGCTCGGAACGGAGTTCGAGGTCATCCAGGGCACACAATTCTCTAAAGTCGACGCCTATAAAAATCCAGGTAACGTAGCTGTTTTTACAGCAGCTACCGATGGACCAGCTTATTTCGTTAGCGAAAAAATATCGGGAAAAGTCAAAGTCAACGGACCGTCATTAATATGGAGCCGAAAGGGCGCGAAGGCAGGTACAGTCCAAAAATATAATGAAAAAGACGAGTCGGGAAACTATCTTCCTTTTTTCATATCGGACGTATCTGGCACTATTAAGCCAAAGCCAGAAAAAGTTGATAGCTATGATCTTGATTTCCTTCTGGTGTATTTCTCCGGATTACTAAAAAATGAGCGCACATCAAATTCCAATAATGCCCAGGTAAATAAGAGTAAAATTGAGAATTTAATGATATTTCTGCCCAGCCTTGAAACCCAAATGAAAATCGGAGATTTAGTCCGAGCTACTGGCCACCGCTAATGCACGCGATAATGTAAATACGCAGGGTCAGACGGAGTTCTTTGCCACAAATTTGCCACACTCGCCCCGCTAACTGGGGCGAAAACGCGCCAATCATGGCGACCATAACCCTTTGATTTTCCAGCTAATCCGCGCTAACGTATTGATTCTAAACGTCGGCTTTTAGGACTCCGAAGGCAGGGGTCGTGGGTTCGAATCCCGCCGAGTGCGCCATCTTCTATCCCTTGGTTCTCAAGGGATCAGCGCTCAAGACAAGCATCTGCAAGCCCTGAAAGCCGTTCTGCCCACGACGCTCCTGCATTTTCGAAACAGGCAGCCTTCATCCCGACATTCGTGCCTCCAAACCGCACGCATTCGCTCAGACACCTGGCTAAAGGATCGTTCAAGGCTGCCGCTAAGTTGAGTGCAATGACTCTCCCCCGTAGCAATTGCATCAATTCTGCCTTCTTGCCCTGCATCAGGCAGACAGTTTGATAACACAGCGCACCAGGACTCAGGGAGAGGCGCGAATAGAGATTTTTCCATGAATAACATGCCAATATTCAATTCATACACTGTCGCAGATCATAAATCAGGCGAAGTGTGGCGAATAACCAAGCCTACGGAATACAACCCAGATAATGTAACAAAACAGAGTGACGCGAGTGAGCAGATAGAAGCAGGCAACCATGTACATATCAGCCAGCAGGCATTCGATAAATACAAGGATTATGCCGAATCTCTACAAACGATCAATACAAACGGTAGCAAGCCCGTAATTTCTGACGGCGTTCGTATCCATGACCCCAATGCACTTAGCGAGAAAGAAAGCGAAGCGTTACTGAATAGCCTCAATGAAGACCCGACTATTAAAATGTATCGGGAAATAGCCGAACGCTTTCAGCTCATAGATATAGCAACCATTGAATTACGTACAACCACAGAGAAACTAGAGCAGACCTATAACACCTTGATGGAACAAGTCGGTCGACAACGCCCAGATCTCAAGAACAAGTCCTTTGGCTTCAGCGTCAGCGCCGAAGGACGTATCGTCCTCCAGAGGACCGGTAGTTTGAGCACCGAACAAATTGACTATCTAGATAAAGCATTTAATGGTTCAAGCACCTTAGTCAAGCAAGCAATCAATGTCGCCGAGGCTCAGATCGCTTTGACAAAGGCTGAGGGGTGGAATAAAGGCTTTATCTTCAATCGTGACAACTACACAAACACCATTGATCTTGGGGCCGACCTTTCATACAGGCGCGAGTCCAAAGCCCTTCCTCGTGGTACGGGCCAGATCCCGACGGCCCCTGTGAAGATCGAGAACTACTGGCGAACACAATTGATCAGTAATGGCGAAATAGACCCTGCCCTGGGGAATAAACCAATTAACAATTGACGTGCACCTGACCAACGCTGGTCGAATCAGCCACTACGGGGTGGTCGATAACTGAAAACGTTCAGTATTGTCACAGCGTCCCACGCTACGACGCCGAACCAGACGAGAAGCGCAGGATGCCGGCGTGGTTCTATGACTGGAAGGCCGCGCCACCTTATGACGAAGACCTGCACGGTGATGTGCGCACGCAAATCGCGGCAGTGCTGGCGGCGTCGGAGTGAGTAAGCCGGGCGCCAGATCGGTGTTTTCCGTTATCCCTCGATAAAGCCCGCCCGGATGCTATTCACATAAGGAACGGGGGAACGCAATCAGTCCCCTCGCACCTGTGGAGAGAGGGAAAGCCGATAGTTTTGCTGGGGTTTCGGCCCTCTCCCCCAGCCCCTCTCCCGTAAACGGGAGAGGGGAGTAGGCGCGGACTACTTTGAGTGAACAGCATTACTCTCCGGGCAGTTTTATCGTTCCTGGCGCCACCGCATCCCGGCTTCCACCCGGCAAATAAAAAGGCCGCAGGGCGAACCCGGCGGCCTTTTCGTACATCGCGACGGTTTACTTGCTGTAGACCATCACGCCGTTCTCACCTTCGACGAAGCCGCGTACCGGCCGGATCTGCGCATCGCTGAGCAGACCCGTAGCGAATACCTGCTCCGTCGGCGTGCGCTGGACCAGGGTCGGTTGCAACAGCGCCTCCATGAAGCGGCGGCTTTCCGCCAGGCTACCGCCAATCACACGGGCACCCAGGTCGACCCGCGAGGAGTCGTTCAGGTCGCCCATGAGTTCCTTGATCAGCGCGCTGTTGCCGTTCTGCGAGGAAAGCGAGACTTCCCAGGCCCGTACGTTCGCCACGCCCGGCAGGTTATCGAGGATCAGCGGCGCCACGAACACCACCTTGCCACCACCCGGATTGCTGGAGGTCTGAACCTCGGCGACGGTCAGGGTGTTGGCGGCCTTGTAGCTAACCTGGCCGTTGCCGGCGTGGGTCGCGCTGCTGGCGGCCATGATGATGCTGCCGGAGCTGTCGAGGCTGACGTTACCACTGCCACTGGTGCCGATATCAGCGTCCTGGCGGATGTTGCCCGCCGTCAGCACGATATTGCCGCCACCGGTGTTCTCGATGTCGCCATCCAGGCCCAGGTCGCCCGCGGCGGTCAGGACGATATCGCCCTGGCTGGCGGTCAACGCGGTGCCTGATTGCGAGGACAGGCTGAGCTCGCCATTCGACAGGCTGTTCAGGCGAATACCACCGTTACCGCCAACGGCCGCCAGGCTTTCCACGTTCACGTCGAGGGCGTTGCCGCTCTGGCCGACACCGCGCGCAGCGAGCAGGTCGAGGCGCTGGGCATTGATGTTGCTGGCGGTATTGCCATTGGCATCGAGGATCGCGCCATCGAGTGTCTGCAGGCGCACACTGTGGCCCTGGGCATCGATCTGCCCCACGGCGAGGTTGCCGCTGTTGCTGACGACCTGCACGTTGCCGTTGGCAGTGCTGGCATCCAGGCGATCCAGACCATCCTGTTCCTGGATGAAGATATCGCCCGCTCCACTGACCACCGCGTCGAGGCTGGTCGCCTGGGTCTGCAGGGCACCACTGCTACCGATACCCGTGCTGGCCGCCAGGTTAAGGCCTCCGGCACGGACCTTGGTGCTCTGGTCGCCATCGTCGAGCAGTTGGCCGTTGTCCGCCGTCAGGCTGACCGAGCCACTGCCGCTGACCTCACCGATGACCGCATCACCGTCGAGAACGGTTACATCGACGTTGCCGTTGCCGGTGGTGACACGCTCCAGGGTCACAGCCTGGGACTGCTCCAGGATGATATCGCCGGCCACGCTGCTGGCGTCGAGGGTATTGCCCGTGACACTGAGCGCCCCTTGCGTACCATTGCCGATGCCGCTGGCGGCCTCGAGCTGGATACGATCACCGGTGATGCCGCCGACAGGTAACGAGAACAGAGACAGCAGACGACCGAACAAACCTGGACGCTGCGTGACGATGTCTTCACCCGACTGCAGCAGCACATCGCCCGTGCCGGCATCCACGTGGCCTACGCCGATCTGCCCAGCAGCTGTCACTTCGATGTCGCCGCCATCCGTGATCAGGCTGGTCAGGGTGATGGCGTCCGTCTCATCCAGTTTCAACGACGAACCCGCACCACTGACCGAAACGCTGGCGGTGTCGACTTCCGTGCGCAGGTCGACGCCCGTCGTGGCGTTGACATAGAGGTCGCCGCCCTTGACCAGACCGTTCGCCAGCGTGCTGACATTACCGCTCGACACCAGGTTGATCTGCTCGCCTTCGAGCTGGTCGATCTCGATATCGCCGGCCGTGAGCTGGATGCTGCCGTTGGTCGCACTGACGTTATCCAACACGATATCGTCGGCTTCATCGACGATGATCGAGCCATTGACCGTGCTCGCCGTCAGGTTGTCGATGTCGCTGCGCAGGGCGTTCGTCAGGCTACCGATGCCCTCGCCCGCGCTGGCGACCAGCCCTTTGGCGCTGACGTTGTAGTCTGCATCGCCATGCACGTCGATACGACCGTCGCGAGCGCTCAGGGCGACATTGCCGTCCATCGTATAGAGCTCGTCGATCAGCAGGTCGCCGCCCGCCGCATACTCGATATTGCCCTGGCCGACAGCGACCAAGGCGCCATCGCTCATGCTCAGGTCACCCTCGGCACTGACGCTCACATCGCCCTCGGCAACAGACAGGGTACCGCTCTGCTGCACATCCCCATCGGCCTCGACCGTGATGTCGCCGGTCTGGGTGGACAGGTTCGTCAGGCTGGCGTCGCCGCCCGCGCTGTAGGCGATATCGCCAGTACCGTCGATGCGTGTATTCGCCAGCATGACCAGATCAGCGCCAGCATCGACCGTGATGTTGCCATTGCCGGTGTTCAGCAGGGCGTTCTGGATCAGGTCGCCGCCGGCGGACAGCAGCAGGTTGCCGGTGCCGGTGGTGATCCGTTGCAGGCTGGCGTCCCCCACTGCCGAGTAGGTGACATTGCCGGTGCCGTCGATGCGTGTATCGGCGTTCATCAGCAGATCTGCGCCTGAGCTGACCGTGATGTTGCCACTGCCAGTGTTCAGCAGGGCGTTCTGGGTCAGGTCGCCATCGGCGGACAGCAACAGGTTGCCGGTGCCGGTGGTGATCTGTTGCAGGCGTGCGTCACCCACTGCCGAGTAGGTGACATTGCCGGTGCCGTCGATGCGTGTATCGGCGTTCATCAGCAGATCGGCGCCCGAGCTGACCGTGATATTGCCACTGCCGGTGTTCAGCAGGGCGTTCTGGGTCAGGTCGCCATCGGCGGACAGCAACAGGTTGCCGGTGCCAGTGGTGATCTGTTGCAGGCTGGCGTTGCCCTCTGCCGAGTAGGTGACATTGCCGGTGCCGTCGATGCGTGTATCGGCGCTCATCAGCAGATCGGCTCCAGCAATCACGCTGATGTTGCCGTTACCGGTGTTCACCAGGGCATTCTGGGTCAGGTCGCCCGCGGCCTGGAGCAAGATGCTGCCATCGACGCTCTGGACCGTCGCGTCCTGCAGCAAGTTGCCGCCCGCCATGACAGCGATATCGCCGTTACCCGTGACAGGCGCGCCCTGGGCAATGCTGACATCACCCTCCACGGCAACCAGCATTATCTGGCCACTGCCGCTGTTGTCGACCGCCTCGTCGACGGTCAGGTCGCCCTCCAGGGTGCCGACGAGAATGTTGCCGCCCTGGGTGTTCAGGCCGAGGATGGCCGGGTTGCCCAGGTTGGGCGTCACGCCGCCGATGGTCAGGCCGCCATCGAGGTCGGCGACCAGGATACCCCCCGTACCGCCGCTGGCTTCGAGACGATCGACGCGGACAGCCAGCCCCTTTCTCTGGCCGATACCGCTGCCGGCGCTCATGGCCAGGTTGGCGGCATCGATGTTGCTGGCCTCGTCGTCACGCACGCTATTGATCGCCTGGCCAGCGATCAGGGTCACGGTGTCTACGTCGGTCCCCGTGGTCAGCGCACCCAGGTTCAGGTCGCCGCCCGTGGTGACGGTCACGTTGCCGTGATCGGTTTCCAGCAGGCCGATGGTCAGGTCGTCGACTTCGGCCAGGTTGACCTCGCCGCTGGCGGTGACGTTGACGGTGTTGACCTGAGTGTCCAGCGCGCGGGTAGCGTTGCTGCCAACGGCACCGACGCTGCCTGTCGCCTGGATGTTCAGGGTATCGGCGATGATCAGGGTTGCGTTGTCCTGATCGTCCTCCACCGCGCCTGCGACATGCAGGTCGATCTGGCCCGTACCGGCGTCCAGGCTGCCGACCACGACCGCGCCACCGGCATTGAGGTCGATGTCGCCACTGGCGGTGCGGAGGTTGCGCGCAGTCACGGCATTCGCTTCGCGAAGCGTGATGTCACCGGCGTCGGTGACTTCGACATCGAGGGTATCCACCTCGGTGTCCAGGTCGATGGAGCCGGCGGCGCTCGCCACCAGGGTGCCACCCTGCACGTTACGCTCGACGGTGTTGCCATCGATGATTGAGCCGCCGGTGCTGGTCAGGCTCACGGTGTGGGTGTGGGTGCTGTCCTTGACCAGTTGGTCGATTTGCAGCGAACCGTCGGTGGTCACGCTGATATCGCCTGCGCCGGTGATGCCTTTGACAGCACCCTGGCTGCCGATGGTCAGCAGGGCGCCGCCATTGGCGTTGACAATGGCTACGCCGCCGTTGCCGGCGTCGGCCGCCAGGCGGTCGGTCTGGGTGTTGACGGCCTGGTTGGCACCGATGCCGTTGCCAGCGACCAGCAGCATGTCCGGCGAGAACAGGGTGCCGCCCTGACCCAGGATGGCGTTGCCGGCGTTCAGGCCGATGAAGGTATCGCTGACCACATCACCGACCACACCGATGTTGCCGGTGGCCGAGGCGACAATCTTCTCGCCGCTGGCGACACTGATATCACCCAGGCCGAGATTACCGGTGGAGTCCAGGTACAGGCTCGAATCGAGGGCAGCGCCATTGTTGATGTTCAGGCGGTTGGCGGTGATACCCAGCGGCTTGTCGGCGGAACTGTCGATCTGCTGGTTCAGGTTGTAGGCAGCCACGGCCTGCCTGCGCACTTGCAGGGCAGCATCGCGGGCGGTGTTGGCCTTGAATACAGCGAGGTCGGCGGCAGCCTTGGAGGTCGCGGTGGTGTCGCGGATCGCCGTGGTGGTGGCCAGGTTGGTCGCGGCGGTGTAGATGGCGGCGTTGGCCACGTCCAGGGTGTTGTTCAGTTCGACCAGTTGGTCCTGCTCCGGCGCCAGGCTGTAGCGCTCGTAGCTGTCCAGCGCCAGGGAAGCGGCGGACATCACCAGGTCGACCACGGCGAAGGCCGCATCGGCACCGGCGTCACCGGAGAACGGGATGGCCTGCGCCGCACCTGCGATCACTGCCGCAGCGTTACGCACCACGGTGGCAGCGTTGAGGGCAGTGTTCAGGCCGTCGGCGACCTTCGACATGCTGTCCACTTTGTTCGACTGGTTGTTCGCGGCGATTTCGGCCAGGCGCTGGGTCAGCTCGGCCAGGCTGTTCTGCAGGGTGGCGGAGGTGACCAGCGCCTCATAGTCCTTGAGCTGCTGGATCAGTATGTTCAGTTGCAGCAGCTTGGCAGCTGCCTCGGCATCGCGCGCCGAGTATTCGGCGATGGCGGTGTCGCGGGTCAGCTCGGCGGTGTACTCGCTCGGCGTGCTGGCGGTCAGGCTGACAACGTTGCCGCGAATGTTCTGCGCGGTGCCGTTGCCGTCGAGGATCACGCCGCCGGCCGAGGCCACGGTGACGTTGCCGGTAGTGCCGGCATCGAGCATGCCGATGGTGATGTTCGACTGCGCCTGCAGGGTGATGTTGCCGCCGTCGGTCTTCAGGTTGCCGGCGATGATCACGCCGTCATAGCCCGGGACTTCGACACTGGATTTGGAGGTCGCGATCAGGGTGATGCTGCCGCCACCCGGCAAGTAGATGGTGTCGTTCTGGTTGAGGAAGACGATGTTGCCCGAGGTCGCCTTCAACACCAGCGAACCGCCATCCATGGTGATGGTGCCGCCGCTGTTGTCGAGGATGGTGATGGCAGTGGCGACGATGTTGATCGCGCTGGTGCCCTTGCCGGTCAGCGAGCTGGCGTCGACGGCCACGGCGCCGGCGTTGGTCGCAGTGACGCCACCGGTACCGCCAGCGGCGGAGAGGAAGCTGACGTCCAGAGCGAGATCGCCCTGCTGGCCGATGCCGTTCGGCGCGCTGATGTCCAGCGAGCGGGCGACAACGTTGGCGCTGGCAGTGCTGGTGCGGCCGTCTTCGATGCTGCCACCGGCGGCGATCTTGACGTTGTTGCCACCGGCATTGACGTTGCCCAGCTTGATGCTGCCGTCAGCCTGGATCTGGATGTCGCTGCCGGTGCCGCCGCTGGTGATCTGTTTCAGGGAAATCAGGTTGCCGCTGGCCTGGCGGGCGTAGATGCCGCCGTTGGCTGCATCGATCACCAGCTCGTCGACCTGGATCTCGATGGCATCGCCGCTGGTGCCAAACGACTTCACCGCGGCGCTCAGGCCACTGGTGATGAAGTTGGCCGCCGAGCCGTTGCCGTCGGTGACGTTGCCGGACACCTTGAAGTCGATGGTGCCGCTGGCCTGCAGTTGGCCGACCACGGTGTCGCCCGAGTTCTGGAAGGCGATCTTGCCGTTGCTGGCGAGGACGTCCAGCAGGGTGATGGCGCCGATGTTGGAGAAGTTGACGTCGCCGTTGGTGGCGGTCAGGTTCACCGCGCCCGCGACCTTGCTGGACAGGGCCTTGGTGGCGCTGCCGATCGAAGCGGCGGTGACGTTCAGGGAACCTGCGGAAATCACCGTGCCCGGTGCGCTGGCAGCCGCGGTCACGGCGCCGCCGGCGGTCAGGTTGACTGCGGCCTTGGCGTTGACCGAGTTCACTTCCAGGTTGCCGCTCTGGTTGATGCTGACGGCACCGTTGGTCGAGGTGGCGTTCGCGGTCAGGGCCAGGTCGGTCGAGGTGTTGGCGACGTTGGCGATGCCGTTGCGGCTGGTCAGGGTCAGCTCGCTGGCCTGGGTCTGCAACGCGGTGCCGACGGCGCCGATGCTGCCCGAGGCGTCGAGGGTCAGGTCCTTGGCGACCACGCTGCCGCTACCCTGGGTAATGTCACCGGCGGCGGTCAGGGAGACGCTCTTGTCGCTACCGGCATCGATGCCGCTGAGCTTGAGGCCCGCAGCGGTGTTGCTGAAAGACACGTCCATGGCCTGCAGGCGGGTCAGCGCCAGGCCATTGGTGTTGCGGCTGTAGGTCAGCGCGCCGCCACTGAAGGCGACGTTGGTGTCACCGTTCGGCGTGGTCACCGAGAGCGCTTCCAGGGCCTTGTCGTTAGTGGCGTAGACGCCGGCCTGGGCCGCGGTGGTGGTGGCGGTCAGGGTGTCGACGCTGGTGCCCAGCTTCTTCGCCGAGGTGGCGATACCGGACTTGGCGGTGGCGATCAGGTCCTTGGCGGTGACGTTGGTGGTCGAGCCGCTGGCGGAGATGATGCTGCCGTTGCCGGCGGTCAAGGTTACCGCTGCGCCGGCGGCGGTGATGCTGCCGACGGTGAGATTGCCCTGGGTCGCGCCGAGCACCACGTCGTTGTTCGCACCGGCAGCGGTAATGGTGCCGACGGTCAGGCCGTTGCTCTCATTCACATACACGCCGCCATCGCTGGCGCTGGCGTTGAGGGTGTTGCTCTGGGTGCTCAGGGCCTGTGAGGCATCGCCAACCGCGCCACCGGCAGACAGGTTGATGGTGCGACCGACCAGCGAGGTACCCGCCTGGGCAGCCAGGATGCTGCCGGTGTCGGAGGCGACGGTCAGGCTGTTGGTGGCCGATACGGTGCCGGTGACGATGACGCCTTCGCTGGCACTGACCTTGACGTTCCGGGTGCCGGTGCTGCCGTTGCTCAGGGTGATCGAGCCGCTGCTGTCCACCGCGCCGGAGACCGTGGTCTGACCGCCAACGGTGATCTGCTCGCGAGCAATCACGTCGCCGAGGATCAGCGCACCGTCGTTGTCGACGTTGATACCGCCGTTCTGGGTCGAGGCGGAAAGCACGCCGACCTGGGTGTTGACCGCGGTGCTGTCGGTACCGACAGCACCGTCGGCGACCAGCTTGGCCGAGTAACCGGTGACGTTGGCCTTGCTGGTGTCGGCGGACGTGATGCTGCCGTTCTGCGCGGTGATCACCACACTGCCGCCCGCGGCCGGGGTACCGGCCTTGACTTCGCCCAACGCGACGCCGCCGCTGACGTCGGTGACCAGCACGTTGCCGCTCTGCGAGGTGGCATTGAGCACATCGGCATCGACCTGAACCGCGCCCGCTTCCGAACCGATCGAGGCGCCTTCGTCCTTCACGGTCAGGTTCAGGGTAGTAGCACGGGTCGAGCTGTTGCTGCCGGTGGTGATGGTCTTGCCGGCCGTCAGGCTGGCGGTGGTGGTTGCCGCGGTGGCGACGCCCTTGACGGTGCCATTCTGGACGATGTCGCCCGCGTCGATGGTCAGTTCGGTGGCTTCGATGATGCCGCTGTTGTTGACTACCGAGCTCATCAGGCCGCTGGCCGCATTGCCCTGCAGGAGCACGGTCTGGGCAGTGACGGTACCGCTGTTCTTGACGCCTTCCAGGTCGCTGCCGGTGGCCGCGGCCAGGGAATCGCCGGTGACGCTGAAGTTGATCAGGTTGCTGCCTTGCAGGTTGACCGTGAAGCGGTCACCGGCGGCCATGGTCACGCGACCGACGTTGGCGATCACGAAGCCGGAGTTGTCGACTTTCGGCGCGACCAGGTAGACGAAGCCACCAGCGCCGCTGGTGATGGTGCCCTGGTTGGCGATGCTTGCCAGGTCCTTGCCCGCAACCTGGCTGAACTCGAGCTGGCCGCCACTGAGGAAACTGGAGTCGGTGACATCGAAGGTAGTGGCCAGCAGGCCTGCCACGTCGATCTGTGAACCGGCACCGAAGACGATGCCGTTGGGGTTGATCAGGAAGATGTTGCCGTTGGCCTGCAGAGCGCCCTGAATGTTCGAGACCTGGCTGCCGAGCACCCGGTTCAGGGTGATCGAGTCGTTACCGGCACTCTGGGCGAAACGCACCAGCTCACCGGCGTCGATGCTGAAGTCGGTCCAGTTGATGATGCCTTTCTGCAGGGCCTGGGTGATCACCAGTTCGTTGTTGTTCATCGAGCCGATGGTGATGCCGCCACTGACGACGGTGCCGCCGGTCGGGGCTGCCAATGCTACCGAGCTGCTGGCGCCGATCACGGAAACCGAGACCGCCTTGATGAAGCTCTGTGTACCTTTCTTCTTGCGGGACATGAATACTTACCTGTGCGAATTGGGTGTGGTTTCCGTGGCTCAGAAGCGATAGCGGGCCTGGGCGTAGATGTAAGTGCTGTCCTCGGTCTTCTCGCTGAGGGGCACACCGAAGTCCACGCGCAGGTCGACGCTGTCGATGGGCCGCGCCAGCAGGCCGATGGCGGCGCCGCTGAGGTCCTGGTGGTCGTCCTGGCCGACCAGCGTGTCCTTCAGCCAGACCTGGCCGTGATCGATACGCGCGGTGGCCTGGTAGCGGTCGCTGTCCTTGAACAGCGAGTAGCGACCTTCCAGGCTGGCGGTGAAACCGTGGTCGCCCGACCAGGTCGATGGCGCATGGCCGGCCACCGAGTTGAAACCACCCACGCCCCACTGCTCGCTGGACACCAGCGAATCCAGCGAGTACTGGCCCGCGATGCGCGGAATGACCAGGAAGCGCGGGGTGATCTGTTGCAGGCGGGCGATGTCGAAGGTGAACTTGGTGAACTGGTTATCCGCCTTGGCGGCGGCGCGGCTGGACATCAGCGAATCGTTGTCCATGCCGCCCAGGGCTTCGCCCAGGCCGTAGTGCAGGCCCGCGGTGGCCAGGGTACGGCCATAGAGGTCGGAGTTGTCCAGGGTCAGGCCGAAGCGCAGCTTGCGAATCTGGTCTTCGGCGGTACGGATACCGAGGATGCTCTGCTCCAGGTCCTGCGACTCCAGCCAGGCCTCGGCGGTGATGATGCTGCGCGACGAGCGCACGAAGTCCTGGGAAACGCCCATGCCCCAGCTCTGGTTGTCACCTTCGATTTCCAGCACGCGATAGGTGTTGCCGACGTCGACGTTACCCTTCGAGAAGTAGGCGCGCGCCTTGGTGCCACGGGCATTGAGCGGCAGGCTGTAGTCGACGTAGCCGTACCACAGGTCGCCGTCGCCCAGGGAGGTCAGGGCCAGCACATTGGCCTCGTCGCCGTGGCCGGTGAGGTTGGCGAACTTGAGGCTCGGCATCAGGCGGTACTCGCCGGTGTCCTCGCTGCCGTAGTTGTTGGCCTCCAGCGCGCCCTGGATGCGCGCCGCCTCGGTGACGTCCACCACCAGGTCGGTGGAGCCGGTCTGCTCGCCCGGTTGCAGGGTCGAGCTGACTTCGATGCCGGACAGGCGGTTCAGGTGGGTCAGTGCCCGCTCCACCTCTTCGAGCGTGAATGGCTCGTCCGGGTGCACGCCGCCGGCTTCGAGGGCGTCGATCACCTGGCGCTCGGAGAAGCGCTTGGCCCCGGTGACCTGCACCCGACCCAGCCAGCCTTCGAGCACGACCAGTTCGAGGGTTTTGCCATTGGCGAATGTCTGGTCAGGCACGACCACCTTGACCAGCTTGTAGCCCGCCGCGTGGTAATGGGCCGTGACCTTGCCGGCCAGTGCCTTCATCTCGGCCAGGTTCATCGGACGGCCGAGGTCGGCGGCGATCAGCGCATCGAGCTGTTCGGCGCTGAAGGTGCGGTTGCCGCTGAAAGCGACCTGATTGACCAACACTCGACCCTCGCTCGCCTGGGCGCTGCTGGTCGGGTGAGTGGTGTCGGCCGCCATGGCCACGTTGGCCGTCATCACGGCAAGACCGAGGGCGCACAGAAGCGCCTTCGCCGGTACATGGGAATAGGACATGGGAACCTTGCTGTCAGTGGGTTGCGAGGGAAAGGTGGGTAGTGCGAAGCGAGGAAACGGCGGGGCCGGAACCACGCCAGGGCCTTGCGGCCAGATTCAGTGGGCACTCCGACACGAGAGTCATCATGGCGAGTCGATCCTTGTCAGGATGGCGGGGATCAGGCCGCTGCTCGCAGCCTGGAGACAGGTGATCCCGCCATGGATTAATGGCTTATAGCCACCAATCTACTGAACTTTTCCAAAACGCCACTGAGCGAATCTGAGCGATAACCTACTTCGGTGGTGGGATTTGAATATCCACATCGCACACTCGCCACACCTCTGCCATCCTTGTGCCCAGGCATCGAATAGAATGGCCGGGAATCGCCCGAACCCAGTCTTAAATGGCTGTATTCACCAAATTCATCACCTGGGAGGTCATGTCGTGGAAGAAGTCATCGAACGCTTGCGAGAGCTGAACGAGTCGGTACCCGTACCGCTGGAATTGCCGGATGACGAACTGCTGGTGGAGATCGAGGAGCAGTTGCTGATCAACCTGCCCTTCGAGCTGCGGGAGTTCCTGTTGCAGGTCAGCGATGTCGTGTATGGCCGGCTGGAGCCGGTGACCGCAACCGATCCGCAATCCCACACTTTCCTGCCGGAAGTGGCGGCCAACGCCTGGGACGACGGCGTGCCCCGCGACCTCGTGCCGATCTGTCAGGATGGCCAGGATTATTATGTGGTCGACCTGGAAGGCCAGGTGACATTATGGGACGGTGCCAGCGGCGAACTGACGGACGAGTCGTGGGATTCGGTCTGGCACTGGGCCAGGGACGTCTGGCTGGAAAGCTGATCGCACGGCCAAGGTCTATCCCATGCTGACACTGGAAAACCTCTTCATCTTCATGCTGCTCGGTGGCGTTGCCGCCTGGCTGTGGCATTCCCATGGCATTCGCGAACGCGCGCTGGCAGCGGTACGCCAGTACTGCAAACGCCAGGATATCGAGTGGCTGGATGAAAACGTGGCGTTCCGCCGTCTGGCCCTGGTCCACGACCGCAAGGGCCGGCGACGCCTGGCGCGCCTCTACGGCTTCGAGTTCACCGTCACCGGCGAACGCCGCCACCAGGGCTGCATCACCATGTTCGGCCCGCATCCCGGCCATATCGAACTGGAAGCCCATCCATTCGACGCCGAGGCCGAAGCGGAGCCACCAGCCAACGTCATCCAGCTGGATGAATGGCGTCGTTCACGCGACTGAGAACGGCCACCCAGCCGCAGGGGACCAGGGATCGTGAACAGCACAGACGCCTACGACGAACTGGTATCGCTCATCTACGAATTCGTGCTGGATGAAGGCGCCTGGCCCCGCCTGCTCGAACGGCTCGCACTGGCCACGGGCCGCCGCGAAGCCACCCTGCTGTTCTGGAGCGACCACCCCGGCCAGGCGCCCCGGATAGGCACCATCAGCCTGTGCAGCCCGGAACTGCAACACGACTATGACCGCCACTACAGCCTCATCGACCCCACGCAACGCTTCATGACGGGCCGCCAGGTCGGTAACTGGTATCACGACACCCGGGAATACGGCGTTGCCAGCATGGCCCGCGATCCTTTCTACCAGGAGTGCCTTCGCCCGCATGGACTACGGTCGACCTCCAGCCTCAAGCTCCATGAACATGGAGGTGCCGGGGCCTACCTGTCGCTGCTGTCGGCCCTCGATACGGCGGCACCCAGCCTGCAACAGCAGAACCTGCTGGAACGGCTCTCGCCCCACCTGATACAGGCCGCCCGCATGAGCGACAGCATCCAGCGCATGGCACTCGGCGTGGCACAACGGGACCTGCTGCTGCGCCAGGATCGGACGCCGTTGTGGCTGGTCGATGCCAGGGGCTGCGTCGAGTTCTGCAACCCCAGCGCGGAAGCACGGATGGGGGACGTCACCTTCCCCTTGCGCATGCAGCAGGGCCGGCTCATCGCTGACACCCTACCGAGCCTGCCCGCGCTGTTGCGTGCGGCCTGTGGCAAAACGGGTGCGAGCCAGGCCGGCTGGCTGCGCCTGCCGAGCGGCGAAGAGGAACTGCTGGTCACACCGGTCAAGGCGGAAAGCCACCTGAACCTGCGGCACCAGCATCCACTGGCGCTGGTGGCGCTGCTGGAAAACCGGCCGCGCCTGGAGCTTATCGGCGAACTGTTCCAGCTCACCCCCGCCGAGAGCCGGCTCGCCAGCCTGGTCGCCAGGAGCTACAGCCCGGAACACTGCGCGCGGCGGTTGGATATCTCCATCAACACGGTGCGCAGCCAACTGAGCGCGCTGTTCCGCAAGACCGGCACGGAGCGGCAAAGCGAGCTGGTCGCACTGATCACACGGCTGGGCTGAGCCGTGAACCTGCATGACGCGCACTATGACGAACTGCTGCGGCTCACCTACGCCTGTGTGCTGGACCGTTCGACCTGGCACCCGCTGCTCGAACGCCTCGGCGAAGCCTGCGGACATCAGCGCGGCATCCTGCTGGCCTGGGATGCCCGGCAACCCCATGCGCAGATCGCTCTCTTCCACCAGGCGGAGGCGGATGCCGTCGCGGCATACAGCGATTACTTCCACAGGCTGGACCCGACCGGCCCCGCGATGAAAGACCGCGCCCCCGGCGCCTGGTACCACGACGACCAGGAACTGGGGAGCGAACGGATACGCCTGAGCCCCTATTACCAGGAGTTCAAACGCCCCTACGGCATGCGCGGGGTGTCCTGCCTGAAACTGCAAGACGATGCGCGGCACAGCGCCTACCTGTCACTGCTGACGAACCACGATGCCCGCTCCCCGCACGAAGAACAACGCGCCCTCCTGGCCAGGGTGACGCCACACCTGATGCGCGCGGCGCGCATGGCCAACGTCGTGGAAAGCCTGGAGCTGCACCTGCTGACCCAGCAACGAGTGCAGAACGAACACAGGGCAGCACTCTGGCTGGTGAACGCCGAAGGGTATGTGGTGTTCTGCAATGGCGCCGCCGAGCGCCAACTGGCAACGCCCAATACCCCGTTGCTACAACGCAACGACCGGCTCGCCCTGACTCACCCCGGCCAATCGCTGGCGCCGCTGCTACAACGGGCCTGTGGCCGTGCAGGGCCGCCACGGGCCGGCTGGATGCGCCTGCCTGGCCCCCTGTCCGTCGAGCTGCTGGTCACACCGGTACAGGCCGAAACGCACTTCAACCTGCTGTCGCAGCAACCACTGGCCCTGGTGACACTGCTGGTGCCCGGCCCTCGCGCGGAACTGCTGTCCGGAATGTTCGGCTTCACCCCCGCCGAATGCCGGCTCGCCAGCCTGCTCGCACGCGGCCTGAGCCCGGAAGCCTGTGGCCGCTCGCTCGGGGTTTCGATCAATACGGTGCGCAGTCAGTTACGCGCGCTGCTCGCCAAGACCGGTACCACCCGTCAGGCGGAACTGGTCAGGGTGCTGGTGCGCCTGCAATGAACGGCGCCGCACAGGCGCCTATCAGTCGAGGCGGCAGGCGGCCAGGCCCTGCCCCAGCGCATCGACATCCTGCGGCACATCGAAGATCAGTTCGAGCCGGGAGTCCTTGCGCCATTCCGAGGCGCGCCAGTGCAAAGCCTCGCCATCGAGGGCATTCGCCGACTGCCAGTGATCGGGTCCCTGCATGACCAGCTTGGCCCGCCGCCAGCCCAGCTCCGCCAGCCAGCCCTGCACCCTGGCCAGGTCGAAGCGCTGGCTCGGGTGCCAACGCCAGCCAATGCTCCAGCCCTCCGCCTGTGCCTGGTGCTGGCAGATCGGCTGGGTCGGGTCCAGCCACAGGCTCGCCAATGGCAGCGGCCCCGCGCTCGCGGGCGGGAGCGAGGGCGAACGCGCCAGCGCATGGCTGGCAATGCCTGGCAGGCGTTCAAGGGGCAATTCGCCCTGGCACACCCAGGCGATCGGCAGTGCCGGCAACCGCTCGGCGAGTTGTGCCCGCTGGAGCGCCGTCAGCCGCTCGGACTTGTTCAGCACCAGCAACCCCGTTTTTGCCAACAGTGCCTCCGGGTACGCCGGCAGCCCCAGCCCGTCGGCCAACGCGGTCGCGTCCAATACCAGCACGCAGGGTTGCAGGGCCAGCACCTCATGCCAGGGCTGGCCGGCCAACTGCCCCAGCAGTTCGTGCGGATGCCCCAGCCCGGATGGCTCGATGAACAGGCGATCCGGCCTGGCCTTGCGCAACAACCGGTTCAACGCGACCTGGAACGGCACCCCGTTTACGCAGCACAGGCAGCCACCGGCCACCTCGGCGAAACTCACGTCATCCGCTGTCCCGCTCAGCAGCGCGGCATCCAACCCGACCAGACCGAACTCATTGATCAGGATCGCCCAGCGCTCGCCTTCCGGTTTCTGCGCCAGCAGGGCACGCAGCAGGCTGGTCTTGCCGGCCCCGAGAGGACCCGCGATCAAATGGGTGGGAATGGCGCTCAGCATGAATGGCCCTCTACGAAAATCGCCGGGAAGAATGCCATAATCCGGGCCTTCGCCCCTGCCCGATGAGGCTCCCATGCGCCTGTTGATCCTGACCCTGCTACTGGCGGCCTCCGGCCAGGCCCTCGCCGAAGCCTGCCTGATCATCCCCCAGGAAACCGCCGCGAACGCAGGCATCTGCCAGCAGAATCGCAGCGTACCCCCACACATCTTCCGCGCCGGCTTCTGCCAGCCGCGCATCAACGGGCGCAAGGCCACGGTCAGCTTCACCGAACAGTGCCCGGCCGGGGCCGTCGCCACCTGCCGCAACGCCCAGACACCGGGCACGCTGTACCGCCAGGACATACATTACTACGGCTCGCAGCATGCGCTGGCGGCACTCAAGAACACCTGCGAACGGCGCAATGGGGGCGTCTGGCTGGGCGAGTAAGCGGCCCCGCCAATATGAAAAAGTCGCGCATGGGTGCGGGTTTTCACCCACTCATCCGTCTCTATATATGAGAACGCGCTTCTCGGAGCCTGCTCACCCCCTGTAAACCATTCGACGAGGAATCAGTACATGACGCCGTTCAATAGCCTGCGCGCCGCCCTGGGACTGGGCGCACTGCTCGCCCTGCCCATGGCGCAAGCCGACTACCTGTGGCTCGAGCGCAATGCCGGGCAACCCGCGAAGGCCTATCTCAGCGAGTTCCAACCTGGCGAGCACCTTGACCTGAGCAAGCTGCTGGAGCCGGCCGTGCGACTGGCCGAAGGCAAGGGCGAAGTGCCCCGCGTCGAAGCGAACGCTTACCTGATCGGCACCCCGGTGACAGGCGACCTGCGCCTCCAGGCCAAGCTGCCGGAAGGCGACAACCTGGTGATTTACGAAGCCAAGGAAGGCCGCAGCGAAACCAAGGCGGTGAACGATCTGGAACTAGTGCCGACCACACCCAACGGCAACACCTTCAAGCTGCACTGGAAAGGCAGCGTGGTCTCTGCTTCGCAGGTCAATGTCTACACCTCGGAGCAGTGGAACCGCACCCTCAAGCCCGCCCAGGATGGCAGCGTGACCCTCGATCCATCCTTCCCCGCGCGCTACGTGCTGGAAGTCACCGCCCAGATCAACGGCGCGGTGACGCTCGAAGGCAAGCGCTACGAGAGCGTGGTGCATGTCGCCACGCTGTCCTTCGACGTACCGCGCTGACATGCCTGACGGCGGGCCCGCGCCCGCCGCTCAACGCCAGTTGTAGAGTTCCTTCTCCGACAGCGCATGCATGGCCGTCGCCTGTTTCTGGAAGGCCTGCATCGACGCCCAGATACGTCCGTTCAGTTCGCTCTGCGCCGCCAGCTCATCGAGCACCAGCGCAGACTCGCGCTGCATGGCCGCCAGCACTTCGTCGGGGAAGCGCTTCAGCTCGACGCCCTGCTCCTTCAACTGCTGCAACGCCTGGGCGTTGTGGTAGACGTAGTCGTCGAGCATGTCCTGGTTGGTCGCACGGGTGGCTTCGGTGAGGATCGCCTGCAAGTCGGCGGGCAGGCTGTCGAACGCCTGCTGGTTGACCAGCAACTCGATCACCGCCTGGGGCTCCTGCCAACCGGGGAAATAGTAGTAACGGGCAGCCTTGTGCAGGCCGAAGGCCAGGTCGTTGTAGGGACTGACCCAGTCGGTGGCGTCGATGGCACCGGTCTGCAAGGCAGTGAAGACTTCGCCGCCAGGCAGGTTGACACTGATCGCGCCAAGGCGGCTGAACACTTCGCCACCCAGGCCAGGTGTGCGGATTTTCAGCCCCTGCAAATCGGCCAGGCCGTTGATTTCCTTGTTGAACCAGCCACCCATCTGCATGCCGGAATTGCCCGCCGCCATCGGCTTCACGCCGAACGGTGCGTAGGCTTCTTCCCAGAGCTTGAGGCCATCGCCCTTGCTCAGCCAGGCATTCATTTCCAGGGTCGACAGGCCGAACGGCACCGAGGTGAAGAACTGTGCGGTCGGTACCTTGCCCTTCCAGTAGTAGGACGCGCCGTGCCCCAGCTCCGCCGTGCCACGGGACACCGTATCGAACACTTCCATGGCCGGCACCAGTTCACCGGCAGCATAGACCTTGATGGTCAGGCGTCCACCGCTCATGGCGGTGACACGCTCGGCCAGGCGTTCGGCGGAGGTGCCGAGGCCGGGGTAGTTCTTCGGCCAGGCGGTGACCATCTTCCAGTGGTAGGCCTTGGCCGGCTCGCTGGCCGCCGGGGACTCCGCTGCCACGGCAGCCTCTTCCTTGCAGCCTGACAACATGACGGCGGAGCACAGCGCCAGCGCGGCGCCGAACAGGTTACGGCGTTTCATCGACTCGTTTCTCTCTAGGGAAATTACAATGCCTGCAGCTTGGCGTAGCTCAACATCAGCCACTTGCTGCCTTCGCTCTCGAAATTGACCTGCACCCGGGCCTGGGCGCCCGAGCCTTCGAAATTGAGGATGGTGCCCTCGCCGAACAGCGAGTGACTGACCCGCTGACCCAGGCTGAACGGCGTGTCCGGCACACTGGCGCCAGCGAACATCGAACTGCCGCCACTGTTGCCACGGGAGCCGCCATAGGAACGGCTGACGCTGTTGTTCAGGCGAACCTCGCGGATCAGCTCGGCGGGAATCTCGCGGACGAAGCGCGACACCTTGTTGTAGGTCTCGCTGCCGTACAGGCGGCGGGTCTCGGCGTAGGTGATGGTCAACTGGCGCATCGCCCGGGTGATACCGACATAGGCCAGGCGCCGCTCTTCTTCCAGGCGCCCCGGTTCTTCCAGGCTCATCTTGTGCGGGAACAACCCTTCTTCCATGCCGACCAGGAACACCTGCGGGAACTCCAGCCCCTTGGCGCTGTGCAGGGTCATCAGTTGCACGCTGTCCTCATGCTCGCCAGCCTGCTGCTCGCCGGCTTCCAGCGAAGCATGATCGAGGAAGGCCGCCAGTGGTGTCTGCGGCTCGTCCTCTTCACTCTCGTCGCTGTAGTTGTCGAACGCGCGGGCGGCGGACACCAGTTCCTCGAGGTTCTCCACCCGAGCCTGGGCCTTCTCGCCCTTTTCCTCGCGGTGGTAGGCCAGCAGGCCGGACTGCTCGATGACACGCTGCGCCATGTTGTGCAGTTGCAGGCCCTCGACCTGCAAGGCCAGGCTGTCGATCAGCTCGACGAAGCCGTTCAGCGCACTGGCGGCGCGCCCGGACACACGCTTGAGACCGACCGCCTGGTGCAGCGCGGTCCACAGCGAAACCTGCTCGTCACGCGCCAGTTGCCGCAGCGTCTCGACGGTCTTTTCACCGATGCCACGCGCCGGTACGTTGATCACCCGCTCCAGCGCCGCGTCGTTGTGACGGGTCTGGATCAAGCGCAGGTAGGCCATGGCGTTCTTGATCTCGGCGCGCTCGAAGAAGCGCTGGCCGCCGTAGATACGATAAGGAACGCGCTCGCGCAGCAGGGCTTCCTCCAGCACCCGCGACTGGGCGTTGGAGCGGTAGAGAATGGCGATCTCGCTGCGCGCCAGCCCGGTCTTCAGCGCTGACTCGATGCACTCCACCACATAACGTGCTTCATCGTGCTCGTTGAAGGCGGCGTACAGGCTGAGGGGGTCGCCATCGCCGACATCGGTGCGCAGTTCCTTGCCCAGGCGGCCCTGGTTGTTGGCGATCAGCGCATTGGCGGCGTTGAGGATGTTCGCCGTGGAGCGATAATTCTGCTCCAGGCGGATGATCTCGGCATCGGCGAAGTCGCGGTCGAACTGCTGGATGTTCTCGATCTTCGCCCCACGCCAGCCATAGATCGACTGGTCGTCGTCGCCCACCACCATCAGGCTCTCGCCGCCCAGGGCGAGGAAACGCAGCCAGGCATACTGCACGGCGTTGGTGTCCTGGAACTCGTCGACCAGGATATGCCGGAAGCGCTTCTGGTAATGCTTGAGCAGCCCGTCGTTGTCGCGCCACAGGTCCAGCGCACGCAACAGCAACTCGGCGAAGTCGATGACACCGGCACGCGCGCAGGCCGCCTCGTAGGCTTCGTAGATACTGCGCATGGTGCTCAGGAACAGGTCGCCGCTGGCCTGGATGCCCTGGGGACGGATGCCTTCGTCCTTCTGCCCGTTGATGAACCACTGCGCCTGTTTGGCGGGCCAGCGCTTGTCGTCCAGGCCCAGCTCGCGGATCACCCGCTTGACCAGCCGCTGCTGGTCGTCGGAGTCGAGGATCTGGAAGTTCTCGGCCAGCTTCGCTTCCTGCCAGTGCGCCCTCAGCAGACGGTGCGCCAGGCCGTGGAAAGTGCCCACCCACATGCCCGCCGGGTTGCTCCCCAGCACATCCTCGATGCGATGGCGCATCTCGGCGGCGGCCTTGTTGGTGAAGGTCACCGACAGGATGCTGTGCGCCGGAATACCCAGGTGCTGGATCAGGAAGGCAATACGGTGCACCAGCACACGGGTCTTGCCGGAGCCGGCACCGGCCAATACCAGTTGATGACCAGGCGGCGTGGTGACCGCATGGTGCTGGGCGGGGTTCAGGGTCGAGAGTCGCTGGTCGAGGTCGTTTTGCATCGCGGCATTCTAGCTGGAAACGCCCGAATCTGTCCGTTGCGCAACGCAGTGATACCCTCGACCCATGGCATACCCACCCAACGGCGAGTTGACAGGCGGGGCTCGGTCAGCCAGTTTCCCCCTTCCAAAAAACTTCGCCAATCGCCGTTCGGCCTGAACGCTGGACAAGTACAAGAAAAGACGATGACTGATCAAGCCCGCTCCCCGCATACGGCAGACCGGGTCGGCCAGGAAGACGCCGACACGAGCGCAGCGCAGGACAAAGGGAAGGATTCGCAGAACGCACGCACCCGCCTGGCGGCGGCCGCTTTCGAGGTGGCCGACGAAGGCATCCTGATTCTCGACGCCAGCTACCGGGTACTCGAACTCAACGAGGCGTTCTGTCGGCTGTCAGGCTATTCGCGGCCGGACATCGTTGGCCGGGACATCATGGAGCTGGCCTCCTCGCCCGACCTGCGCGAGCAGTTCCTGGCCATCCACGAAGCACTGCGGCAAGAGGGCTGCTGGCAGGGCGAACTGGTCGAGGCACGCAAGGACGGCCAGCTCTATCCCCAGTGGGTGCGTTTGCGCGTGACGCGCGACGAACAGGGCGAGATCGCCAATATCATTGCCTTCATCTCCGACGTCAGCCAGCGCCACCAGGTCGAGGAACGCCTGCGCTACCTGACCCACTACGACGAACTGACCGGGCTGGCCAACCGCAGCCAGTTGCTGGAGCAGTTACAGGAAGCCTGCCTGCATATCCGCCCCGGCAGCAGCCTGACGCTGCTGTATATCGACCTCGACCGTTTCAAGATCCTCAATGACAGCCTTGGCCACGAAGTCGCGGACCGCCTGCTGTACGAGATATCGCGTCGTCTGGTGCAAACAGTGCCCAACGCCGAAGCCATCGCCCGCCTGTCGGGGGACGAGTTCGCCATTCTGCTCGACACCCACCAGAGCCTGTCGAGCCTGAGCCAGATCGGCAGCAAGCTGCTGTCGAAGATTCGCAAGCCGATCCTCATCGAAAACCGCGAGCTGGTGATCAGCGCCTCCATCGGCATCAGCCTGATGCCCGAGCACGCCCGCGACCCTTCCGCCCTGCTGCGCCGGGCGAATATCGCCATGCAACAGGCCAAGCACCTGGGCGGCAACACCCTGCAATTCTTCACCGACGGCCTGCGCGCCTCCAGCCTGGAAAAGCTGCAGATGGAGCATGAGCTGCGCAAGGCCATCAGCAGCGAACAGCTGGAGGTTTTCTACCAGCCGCGCCTGGACCTGCACAGCAAGCGCATCGAAGCCGTCGAGGCGCTGGTGCGCTGGCGGCACCCCGAGCGGGGCCTGATCGCGCCAGGGCAGTTCATCGACCTGGCTGAAGAAACCGGACTGATCATTCCGCTGGGCGAGCAGGTGTTGCGCCAGGCCTGCCAGCAGGCACACCAGTGGAGGCAAGCGGGCGAGGTCGACCTGCGTGTATCGGTCAACCTGTCGGTCAAGCAGTTGCGCCAGGGGAATTTCGTCAGCCTGGTGCGCCAGGTGCTCGAGGAAACCGGCCTGCCCCCCGAGCGCCTGGAACTGGAACTGACCGAAAGTCAGTTGCTGGACGACATCGACAACGCCATCAACATCTGCCGCCAGTTGCGCACCCTCGGCGTGCAACTGGCCATCGACGACTTCGGCACCGGCTACTCCTCCCTGAGCTACCTCAAGCGCTTCCCGGTCAACTACGTCAAGATCGACCGCTCGTTCATCAGCGAACTCGACCTCACGCCGGAAGGCGCGGCCATCGCCCAGGCGATCATCGCCATGGTTCATGCGCTGGGCCTGAAGGTCGTCGCCGAGGGCGTCGAGACCCAGGCGCAGATGGACTTTCTCACCGAACAAGGCTGCGACGAAGTACAGGGCTACCTGCTGTGCAAACCCGTGGAAGCGCCAAAGCTACTGGCGTTCATCAAGAGCCTTCACTGAGCAGGTGATCGACCAGCCTCCGTGCGTGCAGCGCCAGCTCCGCCCTCGGCCTGACGCACAGGAACAGTTGGCGATCCGCCCAGGCATCGGACAGGGCCAGCGTAACGATCGGCAGATCACGGACGCACCGCTGTGCCACGACCCTCGGCACAATCGCAATACCGACGCCCTGCGCCACCAGCGCACAGACCGCATCGAAATTGCCCAGGTGGATGCGGTAGTCGAGGGCCAGCCCGAGACGCCTCGCCTGCTGCGCCACCAGCACCTGCAACGCACTGTCCTCGCCCAGGCCGACGAACGACTCGGCCCCGACCTCGGCCAGGAACACTTCGCGTCGCACCGCCAGTGCATGACCCTTGTGCACGATCAGCGACAGAGGGTCGTGGCGAAAGGCGAAGCACTCGAAATCATCCAGGTCAACGGCATCGGAAACGATCCCCATGTCGCATTCGCCACTGCGTAGCGCCTCGGCGATCAGCGGGCTGGAGCGCTCCTGAAGGGCGACCGAAACCGATGGATGCCGCAGCAGGAAACCACCCAGCAACGGCGGCAGGTACTCAGACAACGCGACCGTATTGCACCACAGCCGCACATGGCCCTTGAGGCCCTCGCCGTACTGGGCCAGGTCGCCGCGCATTCGCTCGACCTGCGCCGACACCAGCCGCGCATGGTGCAGCAGGGTCTGGCCAGCCGGCGTGACCGCCACGCCACGGTGGCCACGCGACAGGAGGGCAACCCCCAGCACGCGCTCCATGCCCCGGATACGCTCGCTGGCCGAGGCCAGGGTCATGTGCGAACGCTGCGCGCCCGCCGTGATACTGCCGGCCTCATGGACATTCAGGAACAGCTGCAGGTCGGTCAGATCGAAACGCATGGGAACCTCCTTGGATAGCCAGGGCAACCTATCATGCCTCAGGCACTCCCTGAGTCTGACTACAGGAATTCCCGCTTTTCTCACGGCTGCCACGGCAACAGAATCCAGCCAGTCCTCCACACGGGTTCCTGTCCATGCCCTTGATCGAAAGCCTCTCCCCGACCCTGCTGCTGACGCTGGTCGGCGTGTTCGTCCTCGCCGGGCTGGTGAAGGGCGTGGTCGGGCTCGGCCTGCCGACCATCGCCATGGCTCTGCTGGCCCTGTGGATGACGCCCGCCCAGGCGGCGGCCTTGCTGATCGCGCCGTCGCTGCTCACCAATGTCTGGCAGGCACGCCCCTGGCAACGCCTGCCCGCCCTGCTGAAACGGCTCGCCGGCATGCAACTGGGCGTCTGCATCGGAACACTGAGCGGCGCCCTGCTGCTGGGCGCGCCCACCGGCGACTGGGCGCAGATACTGCTCGGGCTGGTGCTGATCGCCTATGCGCTGTGGGGCCTGTTCGGCAAAGCGAAGCAGTTGTCTCCCACCCGGGAGCGCCAGCTTGGCGGCGTGGTGGGCGTGCTGACCGGCCTGGTGACGGCGGCCACCGGGGTCTTCGTGGTGCCAGCGGTGCCTTACCTGCAAGCCCTGGGCCTGAGCCGCGACGAGCTGATCCAGGCCATGGGCATTTCCTTCAGCGTCTCCACCCTGACCCTGGCCGCCGGGCTATGGCTCAACCAGAGCTACGCCAGCAGCGAAGCGGGGCTTTCCCTGCTGATGCTCATTCCGGCGCTGCTGGGCATGCAACTCGGGCAGTACCTGCGCAATCGGCTCTCGCCCACGCTGTTCCGCCGCTGCTTCTTCGGCAGCCTGATCCTGCTCGGCCTCTACCTGGCGTCGGAACTGCTCGCTTGAACAGGGTACGAACCAGCAAGGCCGGCTGATCCTCGCGCGTGTCCACGCAGGATGCTCTCCTGCCAGTGGGAGAACGCAGGGGGAGAGGGAAAAAGCCTCATGTGTCGGTTAGGATACATAGCCGACATGCTCCGGATACCCACAACCCCGAGCATGGTGCCCGGTAGCCGGAAACCCCTCCACCCTTCGCAAATGGAGCCTGCCTCCAGTGCACGCCTCTACCGCCCACGCGCCACGCCCACGCACGACCCGCGCCCTGATCGTCGACGACAACCGGGAACTGCGCGAATTGCTCAGCGACTACCTGATCCGCTTCAACATCGACAGCGAAGCCGTCGGCGATGGCGCCGGCATGCGACGCGCCATGGCGCAGGCGCATTTCGACGTGATCATCCTCGACCTCATGCTGCCCGGCGAAGACGGCCTGTGCCTGTGCCGCGAACTGCGCGCCAGCTCGGGCATTCCGATCCTGATGCTCACCGCCCGATGCGAGCCGACCGACCGCATCATCGGCCTGGAACTGGGGGCCGATGACTACATGGCCAAGCCCTTCGAACCGCGCGAACTGGTGGCGCGCATCCAGAGCATCCTGCGCCGGGTGCGCGATGGCCGCGAGGTGGCGCGCGACGAACCGCCGAACCTGCTGCATTTCGCCGGCTGGACGCTGCACAGCGCATTGCGCCAGTTGCAATCGGCCAGCGGCCTGGTGGTGCCGCTGTCGAACGCCGAGTTTCGCCTGCTCTGGGCCTTCATCGAACGACCACGCAGGGTACTCAGCCGCGAGTTGCTGCTGGACGCCGCGCGCGGGCGCTCCATCGAGGCCTTCGACCGCAGTATCGACCTGCTCGTCTCACGCCTGCGCCAGAAGCTCGACGACGACCCGCGCAACCCTGCGCTGATCAAGACGGTGCGTGGCGAAGGTTACCTGTTCGATGTCGCCGAGATCCGCTGATGCGCCGCACTGACAGCCTGTTCGCCCGCCTGTTCGGCGTCTTCCTGATCGCCATCCTGCTGGCCCATGCCCTGGCCTTCGCCTGGCTGACCCACTACGGCGACCACCCGCCGCCACCGCCACCCCACCTTGAAATCGACGCTGGCGACATGCTGCCGCCGGCCCCTCCGCCGCCACCGCATTTCAGGATCGACGGCCCGCTGATCGTGCTCGGCTTCCAGCTGCTCACCCTGCTGGTCGCCGCCTGGTATGGCGCCCGACTGCTCAGCCGGCCGATCCGCCACCTGGCAGAGGGTGCCGAACACCTCGCCGAAGACCTGGACTGCCCGCCCATGATCGAGAAAGGCCCGCGCGAAACCCGCCTGGCGGCCAATGCCTTCAACCGCATGCAGCAGCGCATCCGTGACCAGGTGCAGCAGCGCACACGCATGCTGGCGGCCGTCTCGCACGACCTGCGTACGCCGCTGGCACGCCTCAAGCTGCGCCTGGAGCAGATACCCGACGAACCCTTGCGGGAGCGCATGGACCAGGACCTCGGCGAGATGATCGAGATGCTCGACGCCACGCTGCGTTACCTGCGCCAGCAACGCAGCAATGAAGCGCCACAGCGCCTCGACGTGCAGGCAATGGTGGAGGCGATGGCCGAGGACGCCCTGGAGAACGACGCCAGGGTCAGCGTACAGGGCCAGTGCCGGCCGCTGCTGGCTCAGCCGCTGTCGTTGCGCTCCTGCGTCAGCAATCTGCTGGAGAATGCACTGCGCTACGCCGGGCATGCCGAGATAGAACTGCGCGACAGCGATGATGCGGTCGAGGTGCGCATCATCGACCATGGGCCAGGCATCGAGGAAAGCCAGCGCGAGGCAGTGTTCGAAGCCTTCTTCCGTCTCGACGCCTCGCGCAACCGCAGCTTCGGCGGTGTCGGCCTGGGCCTGACCATCGCCCGCGAAGCGGCGCGCCGCCAGGGGGGCGACATAACCCTGGCAGACACCCCCGGCGGCGGCCTGACCGCCATACTCAGGCTGCCGCGCCAGCCCGGTATCAACGACGATACAAAACCCAAATAGCTGCGATACACACCCAGCCCATTCTGGCAGCACCGGAGAAACCCCTCCGGCATGCCAGACAGGGGAGTGACGCTCATGATCAGTGGTGTCAGTGGGTACTCGGGCTATAGCTATGCCTCGACGTACACCAGCGCCCAACGCAGCACAGCCAGCAGTGGCAGCGAAAGCGCTGGGGCGACCAAGGAAATACAGGAAAAACTGTTCAGCCTGCTGGACAGCGACGGTGATGGCAACATCACCGCGGACGAGCTTTCCAGTGCGCTGAGTTCGGCCTCCGGCAGCGAAGAAAGCAGCTCGGTGATCGACATCGACGAACTGCTCGGCCAGCTCGACGCAAACGGCGACGGTAGCCTCGACAGCGACGAGTTCGCCGCCCTGGCACCTCCACCGCCACCACCGCCGCCTGGCGGGGGCATCAGCACCGAAGAGCTTTTCAGCCAGTTGGATGCTGACGAGGATGGCAGCCTGAACACCGAAGAGCTGTCGGCCCTGTTCGGTACGGGCAGCACTGACGGCAGCAGCCTGCTCGAAGCCCTGGACGAGGACTCGGACGGTAGCGTCAACATGGAAGAACTGAGTGCGCTGACACCGCCCCCGCCTCCACCACCGGGGCCGCAGGCAGCGTCGGATAGCGAGAGCGAAGAGCTGTTCTCCACGCTGGACGCGAACGGTGACGGCAGCATCAGCCAGGATGAACTGAGCAGCCTGTTCAGCGCGAATACAGACTCAAGCAGCAGCGATACACAGGAAGCCTTCACCGCCCTGTTCGCCAAGCTGGTCGAGCAGTATCAGAGCAATGTCAGCTTCCAGAACAGCGTCGGCAGCCAGCTCAACCTGACCGCTTGAGTGCGGCAGGGAAGCCGGAGCGTGGGGGCGCACCGGCCGCGTGGGCCATGAGTGGACGCTGAAGCACCTCTCAACCGCGAGTGGTGCTGCCACCGTCCAGCTCGCGCATCAGCAGCGCGTATTGCAAGTCGACATCGTCCGGCACCGGCATGTACAGGGTATGGCCATCGCCCGGCGCCACCTCGACCCGCTCGCCTTTGCGGTTCTCCAGCGCCTCCAGGCGCAGGTTGAGGTTGCCCTGGGGCGTCATCAGCTCCAGGCGGTCGCCGACCGCGAAGCGGTTCTTCACCTTGACCTCGGCCAGGCCGTTGCGACGCTCGCCGGTCAGTTCACCGACGAACTGCTGGCGCTCGGACAGCGAGAAACCGCGCTCGTAGTTCTGGTATTCATCGTGCACATGGCGGCGCAGGAAGCCCTCGGTGTAGCCGCGGTGGGCCAGGGACTCCAAGGTGTCCATCAGCGACTTGTCGAAGGGTCGACCGGCCAGCGCATCGTCGATGGCCTTGCGGTACACCTGGGCGGTACGCGCCACGTAGTAGTGGGACTTGGTGCGGCCTTCGATCTTCAGCGAATGCACGCCCATCTGCACCAGACGCTCGACGTGCTGCACGGCGCGCAGGTCCTTGGAGTTCATGATGTAGGTGCCGTGCTCATCCTCGAAGGCAGACATGAACTCGCCAGGGCGATTCAGCTCTTCCAGCAGCACCACCTGGTCGGTCGGCGCACCGACGCCCAGCGTCGGCTCCACCGGCTGCACGGGAATCGGCTCATGAACGTGCACGATATCCCCGACTTCGTTCTCTTTCGCCTCGTGAGTCTTGTACTCCCAACGGCAGGCGTTGGTGCAGGTGCCCTGGTTCGGGTCGCGCTTGTTGATATAGCCGGACAACAGGCAACGCCCGGAATAGGCCATGCACAGCGCGCCATGGACGAAGACTTCCAGCTCCATGCCCGGCACCTGCTCGCGGATCTCGCCGATCTCCTCCAGCGACAGCTCGCGGGACAGGATCGCCCGGGTCAGCCCCTGCTCGTGCCAGAACTTCACGCTGGCCCAGTTGACCGCGTTGGCCTGCACCGAGAGGTGGATATTCATCTGCGGAAAATGCTGGCGAACCAGCATGATCAGGCCGGGATCGGACATGATCAGCGCATCCGGCCCCATCGCCACCACCGGCTCCAGGTCCTTGATGAAGGTCCTCAGCTTGGCGTTGTGCGGCGCGATGTTGACCACCACGTAGAACTGCTTGCCCAGCGCGTGGGCCTCGTCGATGCCAAGCTTTAGGTTGGCATGGTCGAACTCGTTGTTGCGCACCCGCAGGCTGTAGCGTGGCTGCCCGGCATACACCGCGTCGGCGCCATAGGCGAAGGCATAACGCATGGATTTGAGGGTGCCGGCGGGGGACAACAGTTCGGTGCGCATGGTCGTAACGAGGTCAGGAAACGAGAAGGGGCGCGATTCTAGCAGCCTGCCACGCCAATCGCGCTATGTGCGGCCGTTGTACGCACCTCGCTTGCCCAGCCCCGGGAATAGCGTGCGACCATCGCCTGGCTCCCGCCGGCCCAATCTCGCAGGCCTGTGATTTCAGGGCCGCTCGACTGCGCATCGCGATGCCCGACCAGCCCCGCGGTCAATACCGAGGTGTCCTTGGGAAAAAGCTCAACCCGTCGTTCCCGCGTAGGCGGGAACCCAGGTGCGCAGGCTTATGGCCAACGCGCTTTTTCTACAGTCACCAGCGCAGACGGCTCTACGCCTGCCGATCACGCCGCGGCGATCACACCCTTGTGGTTCTCCGGCTCGATCAACGCACGGTGCAGGGCGATGATCGCTGCCTCGTAGTCATCCTCGTTGACCACGCACTGCATCTCCACCTGGCGGATCGACTGGTGCAGCGCCTGGATGCTGATGCCAGCCTCAGCCAGTGCGGCGGCGGTCTTGGCCAGGATGCCCTTGACCTTCATGTGCGAGCCGATGGCCGAGACGATGGCGATGTTGTGCACGGTGACTTCGGCACTCGGGTACTGCTCCTCGATCAGCCGCGCGGCACGGTTGATCAGCTTGCGCGAGCCGGACAGGAAGTAGGTGATGCTGTTGGCATCGGAGTCCTTGTTCACCAGGTAGAGCTTGAGCTTCTTCAGCATTCGGGTGATTTCGATGTCGTAGGCCAGGTCGCCGAGCATGTCCTGGTCGAACACCTCGATGCCGAAAACGTCCTTGCGCCCGGCGATGATCTCCACGCAGGGCCGCTCGCTGCGGTAAGACTGGCTGATCAGCGTACCGCCATGCTCCGGCTCGAAGGCATTCTTGATGCGCAACTCGATGCCGGCGCGGCGCAGGGTCTTGGCCGCGCGCGGGTGGATCGCTTCCATGCCGAGGTTGGACAACTGGTCGGCCACGTCGTAGTTGGTACGGCCGATGGTCACCACCTTGTCGGCACCGACCAGGTTCGGGTCGGCGCTGCTGAGGTGGAACTCCTTGTGGATGATCGCTTCGTGGGCGCCGGTGGCGGCGGCGATCTGGGCGAAGGTGATCTCGCTGTAGCCACGGTCGAAGGTGTTCATCAGGCCTTCGCTGCAATGGGTGTAGCCAGTGGCGACCACCAGCTCGCGCTTGAAGTCGAAGTCCTCGAAGCTCTCGCGCACCATTTCCTCGAACGGCAGCGGCGAGTCGCGGTGCCAGCCGGTCAGGTCGGCCATGCGCGCATTCACACCGCGCTGCTGCAATGCCAACACCGAGTTGTAGGCACTGTGGGCTTCACCGATGGAGGCGAGCATCTCGCGCACCTTCATCAGGTGCTCGCTCAACTGGAAGTGCCCATAGGCACACAGGCGCTGCAGGCTGAGCATGCAATCGCGGGCGTCGTCGATACGGGTGTTGATGAAATCGTCGGCGGCCTTCTGCTCGGGCGCATCGCCGAACAGTTCGGCGTTCTTCTCCAGCATCAGCCGGCGCACCGTTTCCAGGGTCTCGCACCAGGCGCTTTCGTTGTGCGCCTCGGCGAAGCGCTGGTAGACGCCCGGCTCGCCGGTCTTCTTGTGCTCCAGCAGCAGGTTGGTCATGCCACTGTAGGCCGACACCACGAAAATACGCCGGTAAAGCTCGGCGCCCTGGCGCTGGCCGATCAGGATATTGTCGAGGACCTCCTCGAAGCGGCTCATGGAAGTGCCGCCGATTTTTTCTACTGTATGCATCGAGATTCAACGTCCCGTCATGGGTGTGTTCCATCCCCGGGGAAACGCCCCGAGGATGTTTCGGATTTAGGGCCTGTTCCCGTTTTCATGCACGACTGCGCGGCCCGGCGCCAATTCGTGCGCCATTATCTACATGCGGGGGTAGATAGAACAGGGCCAAGCTGCAAGCCGGGAATCGCTTTCGCTGCCGGCTCGCAGCTCATGGCTGCCTACAGCGGATAGACGCCGTCCGCGTCATGCACTTCCTGGCCATTCAGCGGTGGATTGAAGACGCAGGCCATCTTCATTTCCGTGGTACCGCGCAGCAGGTGTTCATCGTGCTGGTCGAGGATATAGAGCGTGCCGGGGCGGATCGGGTAGACCTTGCCGTCGGCCAGGGTCTCGATCTCGCCTTCGCCGCTGATGCAATACACCGACTCCAAGTGGTTGCGGTACCAGATGTGCGTCTCGGTGCCGGCATAGATAGTGGTGATATGGAAGGAGAAGCCCATGTTGTCGTCCTTCAACAACATCCGCGTACTCTCCCAGTTCTCGCTGACGACACGGCGCTCGCTGCGCTCGGCCTCGGCCAGGGTTCTTACGATCATGTTCGGCTCCTCAGGATGCTTGCTCGGCGGACTGGCTGGACAACACGGCGGCGAACGCCTTGTCGAGAATGCCCAACGCCTTGTCGATCTGCTCTTCGCTGATCACCAGCGGGCACAGGCACTTGACCACCTCGCCATGGGGGCCGCTGGTCTCGATCACCAGGCCATTGTCGAAGGCATGCCGACAGATGGCCGAGGCGACCTCACCATCCGCGCAGCGAATGCCGAGCATCATGCCGCGCCCCTTGACCGCTAACGAATCCGGCCCATGGCGGCGCACGATGCGCGCCATGCCCTCGGCAATGCGCTTGCCCTTGGCGCGCACGCTGCGGGCGAAGGCGTCGTCGCGCCAGAAGTGTTCCAAGGCCGCAGCGGCAGTGACGAAGGCATGGTTGTTGCCCCGGAAGGTGCCGTTGTGTTCGCCGGGTTGCCACTGGTCCAGCTCCTTGCGCAGCAGCACCATGGCGAAGGGCACGCCGAAGCCACTGAGGGACTTGGACAGGGTGATCATGTCCGGCTGGACGCCCATTTCCTCGAAGCTGAAGAAGCTGCCGGTACGCCCGCAACCGGCCTGGATATCGTCGACGATCAGCAGCATTTCGTGTTTGCGGCAGAGCTGCTGCAACTTGCGCATCCACTCGGCTGAAGCAGCATTCAGGCCGCCCTCGCCCTGCAGCACCTCGACGATCACCGCCGCCGGCTTGTCGATACCGCTGCTCGGGTCGGCCAGCAGCTTGTCGATCATGCCGATGGTGTCGGCCTTTTCGCCGAAATAGTTGGCGTACGGCATGCGGCTGACATCGCTCAGCGCAGTACCGGCCGCGCCACGGTGATGCTGGTTGCCGGTGGCTGCCAGCGCGCCGATGCTGCAACCGTGGAAGCCGTTGGTGAAGCTGATCACATTACTGCGCCCGGTGACCTTGCGTGCCAGCTTCAGCGCCGCTTCCACCGCGTTGGTGCCGGTGGGGCCGGTGAACTGCATCAGGTAGTCGCCCATGCCGCGCGGTTCGAGGATCAGCCGGTTGAAGGTTTCAAGGAAACGCTCCTTGGCCTCGGAATACATATCCAGGCCATGGGCCAGGCCATCACCGGCAATGTAGTCGAGCAACGCCTGCTTGAGCACCGGGTGGTTGTGCCCGTAGTTGAGCGTGCCAGCACCGGCCAGGAAGTCGATGTAATGCTTGCCGTCACGGGTAATCAGCTCGGCGCCCCGCGCCTGCTTGAAGACCACGGGGAAGGACCGGCAATAACTGCGGACCGAGGACTCGTTCAACTCGAAAACATTCATGTCTGCTCCTTGATATCTGACGGTGGCGACGATGGGACCGGCGCGATAGAGCACCTCGTCCTCATGGCGACCGTCGAAATGTGCGGCCCGGGAGAACAGCACGCGGGTCTGGCAATCAATGCCGAGCCGCGCGAAGGCCTTCCTGAACAGGGCCTGGGATGCGCCGTTGTCCGGCGAGATGGTGGTTTCCAGGTAACGCACACCTTGCTCGGCGCAGCGCTCGACCAGTGCCAGCAACATGCACAGTGCCAGGCCCTGGCCACGCATGCAGGCATCGACAGCGACCTGCCAGACAAACAGCGTGTCTGGACGGGAAGGCGGGCGGTAACCGGAAATGAAGCCGACCAGTTGCCCCTGGGCATCTTCGGCGGCAATGGAGGTATCGGAGAAATCGGTGCACTGCAGCAGGTTGCAGTAGACCGAATTGACATCCAGCGGCTGACAGCGAGCGACCAGATGATGGAGGTTGTAACCATCGCCGTCGTTGGGCCGACGGAGTGTTACTTTGCAGAAACTCAAAACAAATCCTTGTGGGTAGTTGATTGAATTCCTTTACAGGCAAACATAGATCGACACATGTAACAACCCGCTTTCCGGATGAAACACTCCGTATCAGCGGGATATTCGACAAGAACTTCGAAAGTCCTGCAGCGCCATGCCGGCGTGCTTCAAAGCGTATGTTAGACAGCACCGTGAGCGTTGAAAATGAAGGATTTTCCGGACAGTTCAGGGCACTTTCACTAGACCCCGGCTATTCCTCCACAGCCCCTGTTGCAGAAGGCCTGAACAACTTTCTACACGTGTCCGGATATGGCCGGAAGAATACGACCAGGTTGCCGGACATATCGCCATGGAATATTCACACATATATAGCGGAGACGAACCGAAGAGCGTGGCGTCATTTCACCGATAAAAATCAACCGATGAACGGTAGTCTGGCAATTCGTAACAAAACGTAATTCACGACTGAACCCGCATTACCCGTCCGACGCCATATCATCGCCAGCGACTGGACCGACAACGTACTCGGCTCCAGGAGGTGTTTGCCGGCATCCGTTCGACAGGAGGCCGCTCAAGGCCACCAGTCATGCCCACGCCGATCCAGTAGCTGCCGGGCCAGCTCCGGGCCGTCGATACCGGCGGGATAAGGCCGGGGCTTGCGGTAGTGGCCCTGCCAGCCCTTGAGGATCGGATCGACCCAGCGCCAGGCCGCCTCGACCTCGTCGCGGCGCATGAACAGCGTCGAGTCGCCCTCGATCACGTCCAGCAGCAACCGCTCGTAGGCATCCCAGCGCCGCGCCTGGCGGAAGGCCTTGGCCAGATTCAGGTCCAGTTCCACCGGCTCCAGTTGCATGCCCTTGCCCGGCGCCTTGGCCATCAGGTGCAGGCTGATGCTTTCCTCGGGCTGCAGGCTGATCACCAGGCGGTTGCACTGCTCCTCCTCGAACAGCAGGTGCGGCACCGGCTTGAAGGTGATGACGATCTCCGAACGCTTGCGTGCCATGCGCTTGCCGGTGCGCAGGTAGAAGGGCACGCCGGCCCAGCGCCAGTTGTCGATCTCCGCCTGCACCGCGACGAAGGTTTCGGTATCGCTGTCGTTATCTACATTTTTCTCGAAGTAGTACGCCTGCACGTCCTGCCCGCCGACCTTGCCAGCGCCGTACTGGCCGCGCACGGTCTTGTCCTGCACGTCAAGGCCGGCGATGGGCTTGAGCGCCTCCAGCACCTTGACCTTCTCGTTGCGCACCGCCTCGGCGTCGAAGCGCACCGGCGCCTCCATCGCCACCAGGCAAAGCAGTTGCAGCAGGTGGTTCTGCAGCATGTCGCGCATCGCACCGGCGTTGTCGTAGTAGCTGCCACGGTTCTCCACGCCGAGGGTTTCCGCCACGGTGATCTGCACATGCTCGATATGTCCGGCGCGCCAGACCGGCTCGAACAGCGCATTGGCGAAGCGCAGCGCCATCAGGTTCTGCACGGTCTCCTTGCCCAGGTAATGGTCGATACGATAGATGCGCGGCTCGGCGAACACCTGGCCGATGGCGGCGTTGATCGCCAACGCCGACTCCAGCGAATGACCGATGGGCTTCTCCAGCACGATGCGCGCCTGCTCGTCAGCCAGACCAGCGGTTTGCAGGTTGCTGGCGATCGGTTCGAACAGGTCCGGGGCGGTGGCCAGGTAGTACACCCGCACGCGCTTGCGATCATCGCCCAGGTGACGCGCCAGGCGGGTGAACTCGCCGCGCTGCGAGGCATCCATGGCAAAGTAGTCCAGGCGCTGGGCGAAGCCTTGCCAGACCTCCTTCTGGAAGTCCGCCCGCGCCACCTGCGCCCGACAGTGACGCTCGGCCAGCGCCAGGTAAGCCTCGCGTGTGAGGCTGCGGCGCGCCAGCGCCAGGATGCGCACGTCAGCATGCAGTCGCCCATCACGGTGCAAGTGATAGAGCGCCGGAATCAGCTTGTGCAGTGCCAGGTCGCCGGTACCACCAAACACCAGCATGTCGCAGGAAAAAGCCACGGTATCCCTCCAGAGCCATCGAACGCCGACACCCTGACACAAGCCTGAGCGCTATCCAAGCACAGGCGGGTGGGCGTTCGGGTGTTTCTTGTAGTATAACTACAGGCCCACTACAACCACCCTGGCCAGACAACCGGGCCAGCACGCCGAAAAGCGAGCCGCTATCGTGAATCTGCTGCAACACATCGCCCAATCGAGACCTTCTCTGCGCAAGTCGGAGCTGAAGGTGGCTGACCATGTCCTGCTCGACCCGACGGCGGTGATGCACAGCTCGATGGCTGATCTCGCCCACAGCGTCGGCGTCAGCGAGCCAACCATCGTGCGCTTCTGTCGCGCCATCGGTTGCCTGGGCTTCCAGGACCTCAAGTTGAAGCTGGCGCAGAGCCTGGCTGCCGGTGCCAGCTTCGGCCAGTTCGCCATCAGCGAGAACGATGCAGTATCCGACTTCAGCCTGAAGATTTTCGACACCACCCTGCACACGCTGATCGAGGTGCGCGAACACCTCGATCCGGTAGCGCTGCAACGCGCCATCACCGCCATGGCCAATGCCGAGCGGGTGGAGTTCTATGGCTTCGGCGCGTCCGGCGCGGTCGCCACCGATGCCCAGCACAAATTCTTCCGCCTGCTGCTGTCTGCCGCGGCCTATTCCGACCCGCATATGCAGGCAATGTCGGCGGTCACGCTGAAACCCACGGACGTGGCGATCTGCATTTCCCAGTCCGGGCGCTCCAAGGACCTGCTGATCACCGCCAACGTGGTGCGTGAGAGTGGTGCCACCCTGGTCACCTTATGCCCGAGCCAGACGCCGCTGGCGGACCTGGCCACCGTGCACCTGGCCATCGACGTGCAGGAAGACACCGAGATCTACACCCCGCTGACCTCGCGTATCGCCCACCTGGTGGTGATCGACGTGCTGGCCATGGGCGTCGCCATGGCCCGCGGCCCAGACCTGGTCAACCACCTGAAAAGCGTCAAACGCAGCCTGCGCAGCCTGAGACTGTCGCCGAAGACGGTGAAATCTCAGGAAGACTGATACAGCGACGCGGGTGGACAGGCGGTACTACACAACCTTCGCCCTTCCACCGTCGTGCCCGCGAAGGCGCACTAGTGTCGGTATGCCTTTTGCCTAACCCACGATACGGTAGCCTTGCGCTCATCGTTCCTGTGCAAATGCCAGGTGGTGGGGCGGGGCACGCGTGAATACATCCCTGTAGCTCTTCGCCGCCATCCCTGGCGACGAAGGCCCCGTCCCACCACCTGGCATCCGCACAGCCATCTTCTGCGGCGACTGTAGGAAGAAGCCCTCCGGCCTTGGCCTTGCGCACCTAGGCTCCCGCCTACGCGGGAGCGACGGAGTTGTGGCTTTTTCCCATGGTCACTTCGATATTTGCCGCGAGCCCGACCAGCCCCTCGTAGCAACCTTCGTCGGCAGGGACGCCGACGAAGAGCCCCATGGATGGGTTCATGCGTGTTGCGTAGAGGGGCTGGTCGGGCTCGCGACACGCGGTCATGAGAACGAACAGCCCTGAACGCGATATTGAGTCGGCAGAGCAAGCCTCAAACCGTACATCCAAGCTTCATAAACCTTGCAGCCCTCAGAGGCAAAATACGTACCGGACAGTAGTGCGCCTTCGCGGGAATGACGGGGGCTGTAGGCTGAGAGCTGTTTTTCTTATGGCCACTTCGGTATTGACTGCCAACAGTCCCACCGCAGCCCGAGGTGAGACGCTGATGATCCTGCGATTGGTACCACCACGAAGAACTGCCCGCACCTGAAAGGCGCATAAGACCTTCAGATGCTGCATTCGCGAGAAAGCCTTCAGCCCTTGATCAACGCCTTGACCTCGGCAATACGCGCATCGAGGGTGGCGCGGTCAGCGCTGCGCAGGGTGGCGTGGCCGACCTTGCGCCCAGTCTTGAAGGCCTTGCCGTAGTGGTGCAGGTGGCAATCGGCGATGGCGATTACCTTGTCCACCGACGGCACTTCGCCGATGAAGTTGAGCATGGCGCTCTCGCCCAGCTTGGCGGTGGAACCCAGTGGCAGGCCGGCGACGGCGCGCAGGTGGTTCTCGAACTGGCTGCACTCGGCGCCTTCGATGGTCCAGTGGCCGGAGTTGTGTACGCGCGGGGCGATTTCATTGGCTTTCAGCCCGCCATCCACTTCGAAGAATTCGAAGGCCAGCACGCCGGCATAGTCCAGCCGCTCCAGCACCCGCCCGACATAGTCCTCGGCCAGTGCCTGCAACGGATGGCTTCTGCTGGCCACGGACAGGGCGAGGATGCCGCTGTCGTGGGTGTTGTGCACCAGCGGATAGAAGCGCGTCTCGCCGTCGCGGGCGCGCACGGCGATCAGCGAGACTTCGCCGCTGAAGGGCACGAAGCCTTCGAGGATGCACGGCACGCTGCCCAGCTCGGCGAAGGCGCCGGTCACGTCCTCGGGCTGGCGCAGGACCTTCTGGCCCTTGCCGTCATAGCCCAGGGTGCGGGTCTTCATCACCGCCGGCAGGCCAATGGCGGCCACGGCGGCGTCCAGGTCGGCCTGGGACTGGATATCGGCGAACTCGGGCGTGGGGATGCCCAGTTCGCGGAACATGGACTTCTCGAACCAGCGGTCGCGCGCGATGCGCAAGGACTCGGCGCTCGGGTAGACCGGCACGAACTGCGAGAGAAAGGCGACGGTTTCCGCCGGCACGCTCTCGAATTCGAAGGTGACCAGATCGACTTCATCGGCCAGTTGGCGCAGGTGTTCCTGATCGCCGTAATCGGCCCGGATATGCTCGCCCAGCGCCTGGGCACAGGCGTCGGGCGCTGGGTCGAGGAAGGCGAAGTCCATGCCCAGCGGGGTGCCAGCCAGGGCCAGCATGCGGCCCAGTTGGCCGCCACCGATTACACCGATCTTCATCTGTCAGGCCTCACGCGGGTCCGGGTTGTTGAGCACGGTTTCCGTCTGTTCGGTACGGAACTGCTTGAGCGCGGCGTGGAACTGCGGGTGCTGGTGGCCGAGGATGCTGGCGGCCAGCAGCGCGGCATTCACCGCACCCGCCTTGCCGATGGCCAGGGTGGCGACCGGGATACCGGCAGGCATCTGCACGATGGACAGCAGCGAATCCACACCCGAGAGCATCGACGACTGCACCGGTACGCCGAGTACCGGCAGGTGGGTCTTGGCCGCGCACATGCCTGGCAGGTGGGCAGCACCGCCGGCACCGGCGATGATCACCTGGATACCGCGTTCCTCGGCCTGTTCGGCGTACTGGAACAGCAGGTCAGGAGTACGGTGGGCAGAGACCACCTTGACCTCGAAGGGGATGCCGAGCTTTTCCAGCATGTCCGCCGTGTGGCTGAGGGTGCTCCAATCGGACTTGGAACCCATGATCACGCCAACCAGTGCGCTCATCGTCGTGCCTCTCGTCGTGGCGCGAGTCGCGCCTGCGAATGTAAACGGCGCCGGCTGGCGCCTTCGAAAAAGTCAGGGCGCCAGCCGGCGCATCCGGCTTCCGCATTCGCCCCGTACATGGGTGGCGGCGCAGAAACCAGCGAGCCACGCAGGATGGCGTGGCTCGTCATAGCGGCAAACCAGCGCGGGGCCGGTTCGAAGGCGCGGCATTATACCGGAAAGGGCGCCCATGCGCGCTGTATGGCAACGGCTCCATCGGAGGGATGGATAGCGCACACCAGGTACCGTCTTGACGAGGACGACTGAATACTTGAGTGGTTTGACACCCAACACCTTTATGTAAACGCCTTATCCATCATTTAAAGCTGCAAACTCTGCCAGCCAACCTGCTAGGATTTCGCCCCTGTGCCGCCGACGGGCGGCATCACGACTCTGGCCGAGACACAGGATAGCGATGCAATCGACCCCAGGAAGCCTGCATGTGCAGACCGATGCGCAGCCCGCCACGCTGCGTATCGCTGGCGACTGGACGCTCGAGCACTACACCGCGCTCAAGCGGGCGGTAGCACAGGACGGCCTTCGTATCGGCGAAGACTGGCGCATCGACCTGGACACCCTCGGCGAGCTGGACACCGCCGGCGCCGGCCTGCTGGTGGAGTTGCTCGGCCAACAGCGCATCGCCACCCTCGACTCCTGGGCTGCCGGCCTGCCGACGGCCCGCGCGGCGCTGCTGCGCACACTGGCTGCTGCCATGCAGGCACCGGAAGCCAGCGAGACGCCGCCACCGTTCGCCATCACCGAAGTGCTGGCACACATCGGCCAGACCATGGAAAAGGTCTGGCAGCAGCAGCGCGACCTGCTCGGCTTCATCGGCCTGACCCTGCAAACGCTGCTCACCAGCCTGCCACGCCCGCGGCGCTGGCGGACCACCTCGCTGGTGGCACATATCGAACAGACCGGGCTGGACGCCATTCCCATCGTGGCACTGCTGACCTTCCTGGTCGGCGCGGTGGTGGCCTTCCTCGGCGCCACGGTGCTGCAGGAGTTCGGCGCCAGCGTCTACACCGTCAACCTGGTGGCCTTCTCCTTCCTGCGCGAATTCGGTGTGCTGCTCGCCGCCATTCTGCTCGCCGGCCGCACCGCCAGCGCCTTCGCCGCGCAGATCGGCTCGATGAAGGCCAACGAGGAGATCGACGCTATCCGCACACTTGGCCTCAGCCCGATCGAGTTGCTGGTGCTGCCACGGGTGCTGGCGATGCTGATCACCCTGCCAATCCTGACCTTCATCGGTATGCTCAGCGGTATCCTCGGCGGCCTGGCGGTGTGCGCCCTGGCGCTGGATATTTCGCCGGCGATGTTCTTCGGCATCCTGCAACGCGACATCACCGTCAGCCATTTCCTGGTCGGCATCGGCAAGGCGCCGGTGTTCGCCTTCCTCATCGCGGTGATCGGCTGCCAGGAAGGCTTCAAGGTTTCCGGTAGCGCCCAATCGGTCGGCGAGCACACCACCTCCAGCGTGGTGCAGTCGATCTTCATGGTGATCCTGCTGGATGCCATCGCCGCGCTGTTCTTCATGGAGATGGGCTGGTGACGGGCAACGACGCAGTGATCCAGGTGCGCGGGCTGGTCAACCGCTTCGGGCGGCAGACCGTGCACGACAATCTCGACCTGGATATCCGCCAGGGAGAAATCCTCGGCGTGGTCGGCGGTTCGGGCACCGGCAAGTCGGTGCTGCTGCGCAGCATCGTCGGCCTGCGCCGGCCCAATGCCGGGCAGATCCGCGTGTTCGGCCAGGACCTGGGCAGCCTCAACGAGCGCCAGCGCTCGCAGGTGGAGCGGCGCTTCGGCGTGCTGTTCCAGCGCGGCGCCCTGTTCAGTTCGCTGAACCTGCAAGAGAACGTCGCCCTGTCGCTGATCGAACACGCCGGCCTCAAGCGCGCCGACGCCGAACACCTGGCGCGACAGAAGCTGGCCCTGGCCGGCCTGCCGCCGAATGCCGCCACCAAATACCCGGACGAGCTGTCCGGCGGCATGGTCAAGCGCGCCGCACTGGCCCGGGCGCTGGCGCTGGACCCTGAAGTGCTGTTCCTCGACGAGCCGACCGCCGGCCTCGACCCGATCGGCGCCGCCGCCTTCGACCAGTTGATCCTGACCCTGCGCGACGCGCTGGGTTTCGCCGTGTTCCTGGTGACCCACGACCTCGACACCCTCTACACCATCTGCGACCGGGTCGCCGTGCTGTCGCAGAAGCGCGTGCTGGTAGCCGATCGCCTCGACGTGGTAGAGGCGACCGACGATCCCTGGATTCGCGATTACTTCCACGGCCCCCGTGGCCGCGCGGCGCAACAGGCCGCCGCTGTGCAGGAGAAATGAGATGGAAACCCGTGCCCATCATGTGCTGATAGGTCTGTTCACCGTGATCGCGGTGGGCTGCGCCCTGCTGTTCGCCCTGTGGCTGGGCAAGTCCAGCATGGACCGCGAGTACCAGTACTACGAAGTGAGCTTCAACCGCGATGTCAGCGGCCTGTCCAGCGGCAGCCCGGTGGAGTACAGCGGCATCAAGGTCGGTGACGTGGAACAGCTGTGGCTGGAGCCGGATGACCCGAGCAAGGTGCGCGCCCGCATCCGCATCTACGGCGGTACACCGATCAAGAAAGACACCGGCGCGCGCCTGGCGCTGGCCAATATCACCGGCAGCATGGTCATCCAGCTGCATGGCGGCAGTTCGGCCAGCCCGTTGCTCAAGGGCGAGCGCAACAATCCGCCGGTGATCATCGCCGACCCGTCGCCCCTGAGCGCGCTGCTGGAAAACGGCCAGGACCTGCTGAGCAACATCAACAACCTGCTGGGCAGCGCCAACCAGTTCTTCTCGGCGGAGAACGCCAGCAATATCAGCCAGACCCTGGCGCACCTCGAGCAGAGCACGCGCGTGCTGTCCGAGCAGAAGGGCGATATCGCCCAGACCCTGCAACAGTTCAACCAGTTGGGCCAGCAGACCGGCGCGGCACTGGAGGAAATCACCCTCCTGGCACGTAACACCAATGGCCTGCTCGACCAGCAGGGCCGTACGGTGCTGGACAACGCCAGCCAGTCGCTGCAATCGCTGGAGCGCGTCACCGGACGCCTGGACACCCTGCTGGCGAACAACCAGGACGCGCTGGACAACGGCCTGCAAGGCTTCAACAACATGGGTCCGGCCATCAACGAACTGCGCACCACCCTGGGCGCCCTGCGCCGGGTCACCCAGCGCCTGGAAGACAACCCGGGCGCCTTCCTGCTCGGACGCGAACAGATTCAGGAGTTCAAGCCATGAAAGCCTTCCTGCCCGGATTGATACTCGTGGCGACGCTGCTGTCGGCCTGTTCGGTACTGCCGGACGCCGAGCCGATCAGCCTGTACGTACTGCCCGAAAGCACTCTCGACGGCGGCAGCCGGCAAGCGCCGCTGAAACAAGCCCTGCGCGTTGCCACACCGGAGGCCAACCGACTGCTTTCCAGCGCCCGGATCGCCGTGGTGCCGCAGGACAACCAGGTCAGCGCCTACCAGGGCGCACGCTGGGCCGATGCGGTACCGACGCTGCTGCGTGATCGGCTGGTGGAAAATCTCCAGCGCGATGGCCGCTTCCCGGTGGTCAGCCATGAAGATGCCGGCCTGCACACCGACCTGGAACTGGTCAGCGACCTGCGCGCCTTCCAGAGCGAATACGTCGATGGCAAGCCCCAGGTACGCATCCGCCTGGATGCCCACCTGGTACAGGCCAGCAACCAACGCATTCTCGCCACCCGCCAGTTCGAAGTCCGCCAGCCCAGCGAAGGCAAACGCCTGGACGCGGTCGTCGTCAGCTTCGGCGAAGCCAGCGACGCGCTGTCCCGCCAGTTGCTCGACTGGCTCTACGAGCAAGCCCGCCTGAACGGCAAACCCTGACCGTAGGCACCCGTTGGGTTATCCCGGTGCGCGTGGCGCACCCTAGGGTGATGCCAATTCCCGGATTTTCCAGATATTCAAAGGAACCAGATCTCCATGCGCATACTCGTCACCGGCGGTGCCGGCTTCATCGGCTCGGCGCTGATTCGCCACCTGATCCGCGACACCCGGCACGAAGTGCTCAACCTGGACAAACTGACCTACGCCGGCAACCTCGAATCGCTGGGCAGCATCGAGAACGACCCGCGCTACCGCTTCCTGCAGGCCGACATCGCCGACCGCCAGGCGGTCGACCGTGTCCTGGCGGAGTTCCAGCCTGACGCCATCATGCACCTGGCCGCTGAATCCCACGTCGACCGTTCCATCGACGGCCCCGCCGCGTTCATCGAAACCAACATCGTCGGCACCTACCAGTTGCTGGAGGCCACCCGCGCCTACTGGAGCGGCCTGCCGGAGGAGCGGCGCGAGGCGTTCCGCTTCCACCACATCTCCACCGACGAGGTGTATGGCGACCTGCACGGCGTGGACGACCTGTTCCTGGAAAGCACGCCCTACGCACCCAGCTCGCCCTACTCGGCCAGCAAGGCGGCCTCCGATCACCTGGTGCGCGCCTGGCAGCGTACCTATGGCCTGCCGACCCTGGTGACCAACTGCTCGAACAACTACGGCCCCTACCACTTCCCGGAAAAGCTCATCCCGCTGGTCATCCTCAATGCACTGGAAGGCAAGCCGCTGCCGGTCTATGGCGACGGCTCGCAGATCCGCGACTGGCTGTTCGTCGAAGACCACGCCCGGGCACTGCTGGAGGTGGTGACGCGCGGCAAGGTGGGCGAGACCTACAACATCGGCGGGCACAACGAGCAAAAGAATATCGACGTGGTGCGCGGCATCTGCGCCCTGCTCGAAGAGCTGGCGCCAGGCAAGCCGGCCGGTATCGAGCGTTATGACGCGCTGATCACCTTCGTCAAGGACCGCCCCGGCCACGACCAGCGCTACGCCATCGACGCCGGCAAGATCGAGCGCGAACTGGGCTGGGTACCACGCGAAACCTTCCACAGCGGCCTGCGCAAGACCGTGCAGTGGTATCTGGACAACCTCGACTGGTGCCGCCATGTGCAGGACGGCAGCTATCAACGCGAGCGCCTGGGCGCGGTGGAGACACATCAATGAAAGGCATCCTGCTGGCAGGCGGCTCCGGCACCCGCCTGCACCCCATCACCCTTGGCGTATCCAAGCAATTGCTGCCGATCTACGACAAGCCGATGGCCTACTACCCGATCTCGGTACTGATGCTCGCCGGTATTCGCGACATCCTGATCATCTCCACGCCCCATGACCTGCCGCAATACCGCAACCTGCTGGGCGACGGCAGCCAGTTCGGCGTCAACTTCAGCTATGCCGAACAACCCTCGCCGGACGGGCTGGCCCAGGCCTTCCTGATCGGTGAGGACTTCATCGGTGACGACTCGGTGTGCCTGATCCTCGGCGACAACATCTTCCACGGCCAGCACTTCACCGAGAAACTGCAACGGGCCGCCGCCAACGAGAAGGGCGCGACCGTGTTCGGCTACTGGGTCAAGGACCCGGAACGCTTCGGCGTGGTGGACTTCGACGATGCCGGCAAGGCCCGTTCCATCGAGGAAAAACCCGCACAGCCGAAGTCCAGCTATGCGGTGACCGGCCTGTATTTCTACGACAACGACGTGATCGAGATCGCCAAGTCGATCAAGCCCTCGCCACGCGGCGAGCTGGAGATCACCGACGTCAACAATGCCTACCTCAAGCGCGGCGACCTGCGCGTCGAGCGTTTCGGTCGAGGCTTCGCCTGGCTCGACACCGGCACCCACGACAGCCTGCTGGAAGCCTCGCAATACGTACAGACCATCGAGCACCGCCAGGGCCTGAAGGTGGCCTGCCTGGAGGAGATCGCCTACCAGAACGGCTGGATCGACCATGCACAACTGCTCAGCCACGCCAAGGCGCTGGGCAAGACCGGCTACGGGCAGTACCTGTTCAAGCTGGCAGGGGAGCAACAATGAACGTCGTGGCCACCGCCATCCCTGAAGTGCTCATCCTCGAACCTCGCGTATTCGGCGATGAACGTGGCTTCTTCTATGAAAGCTACAACGCCGCCGCCTTCGAGCAGGCCACCGGCCTGAGCCGCACCTTCGTCCAGGACAACCACTCGAAGTCCGCCCGTGGCGTGCTGCGCGGCCTGCATTACCAGATCCGCCAGCCCCAGGGAAAATTGGTGCGCGTCGTCGCCGGCGAAGTGTTCGACGTCGCGGTCGATCTGCGCCGTGGCTCGGACACCTTCGGCCGTTGGGTCGGCGTCCACCTGAGCGCGGCCAACCAGCGCCAGCTCTGGGTGCCGGAAGGCTTCGCGCATGGTTTCGTGGTACTCAGCGAGAGCGCCGAGTTCCTCTACAAGACCACCGACTACTACGCCCCCGAGCATGAGCGCTGCCTGCGCTGGAACGACCCACAACTGGGCATCGACTGGCCGTTGCAAGGCCAGCCGCAGTTGTCGGCCAAGGACCAGGTCGGCCTGCCGCTGAGCGAGGCCGAGCTGTTCCAATGAAGATCCTGATCACCGGCCGCAGCGGACAGGTCTCGCGGGAACTGCAACGGGCACTGGCGCCAGCGGGCGAAATCCATGCGTGGGGCCAGGAGACGCTGGACCTGAGCGACCCGCAGCGTATCCGCCAGCAGGTGGCGGCGCTCAAACCCGACCTGATCATCAACGCCGCCGCCCATACCGCCGTGGATGCCGCCGAGCAGCAGCGTGAGCTGGCCTTCGCCATCAATGCCGAAGGGCCACGGGTACTCGCCGAAGAAGCGGCGCGCCTCGGTGTGCCGCTGGTCCACTACTCCACCGACTACGTCTTCGACGGGCGCAAGCACAGCCCCTACGACGAACAGGACGAAACCAATCCCCTGAACGTCTATGGAGCCAGCAAGCTGGCTGGCGAGCGTGCCATCCAGGCGGTCGGCGGACAGCACCTGATCCTGCGCACCAGTTGGGTCTATGCGCGGCACGGCAAGAACTTCCTGCTGACCATGCAGCGCCTGATGCAGGAGCGCGACAGCCTGTCGGTGGTGGACGACCAGATCGGCGCACCGACCTGGGCCGGCACCATCGCCGACACCACCGCCCACTGGGTGGATGCCTGGCGAAATGGCCGGCCGACGCCATTCGGCCTGTTCCACCTGACCTCGACCGGGGAAACCTCCTGGTACGGATTCGCCCAGGCAATCGCCGAGCGTTTGCAGGCCGAAGGCAAGCTGCGCGCACAGCTGACGCCGATTCCGTCGAAGGACTACCCGACACCCGCCGAGCGCCCACAGTATTCGCGGCTGGACTGTTCGTTGCTGCAACGCAGTTGGGGTATCCGCCTGCCGGAGTGGCAGGAAGCGCTGGACCAGTGCCTGCAAGCGCCGTAGGCCGCCGCTCTACGAGCGGCCCAGCGCCTGGCGCAGCTTGCGTTCTATTTCGTCGTCGCGGAACGGCTTCTGCACGATGATCGTGCCTTCCGCCCGCAAGGCACCCAGCTCGGCATAGCCACTGATGAACACGATGGGCAGCGCCGGATAGCGCTGCCGCACGATTTCGGCCAGCTCGGCGCCGCTCATCCCTGGCATGGCGAAGTCCGCCAGCAACAGGTCGACCTGCCCGTCGATGCAGGCCAGGGCAGCAGAGCCGCTGTGGGTTTCCCGTACCCGGTAACCCAGGTTGCGCAACATCGCCGCCGTGACTTCGCGCACCCTGGCGTCATCGTCCACCAGCAGGATGGTGCTACTGCATTCATCGCCCTGCTGTCGCGGCGCACTTGGAGCCACCGGCACGCGCGCGGGCAGCGGCCCCTTCATACGCGGCAGATAGACCTTCACGGTGGTCCCCTGCCCCAGTTCGGTGGCGATCCGCACACCGCCCCCGGACTGCTTGGCGAAACCGAAGACCTGGGCCAGCCCCAACCCGGAACCGCGCCCGACCTCCTTGGTGGTGAAGAACGGCTCGAAGGCCCTGGCCCGCACTTCGTCGCTCATGCCACTGCCGGAGTCCACCACCGACAGCACCACATAGTCGCCAGGCTCCGGCTCCTCGGCCCGCAAGGGCGGACTTTCGACTCGCTCGTTGCTGGTCAGCAGACGCAGCCGGCCACCGACCACCATGGCATCACGGGCATTGATCGCCAGGTTGAGGATGATCAGCTCGGTCTGGGTCGGGTCGATCAGCGCTGGCCAGAGTCCGGGGGCCACGCAGGTTTCGATCAGGATGCTGCCGCCCAGCGTGCTTTGCAGCAGGGCCAGCATCTCACTCAGGGTGTCGTTCAGGTTGACCGTTTCCGGCACCAGCCGCTGCCGCCGGGAGAATGCCAGCAGCTGCGTGGTGAGCTTGGCGCCTCGCTCCCCCGCTTCGCGAATGTTCTGCAGCCGCGCCTGGCTTTTCTCCAGCGACCCGCGCTCCAGGTCCCGGGCGAGAAAGCTGGTACTGGTCAGGATGACCGTCAGCAGGTTGTTGAAGTCATGGGCGACGCCTGCGGTCAGTTGCCCGACGGCTTCCAGCCGCTGCATCTGTTGCAGGGTCGCCTCGACCCGCTCGCGCTCCTCGATCTGCTCCAGCAGACGCTGGTTGGTGGTCGCCAGCGCCTCCATCACCCCCCGCTCGCTGGTGATGTCGCGGGCCACGCCATACAGCAGGCCGGCATCCGGCACCACGGTCCATGACAGCCAGTGGTACTCGCCCTGCGCGTCGCGCATGCGGCTGACGAAACGCTGGCTGATCTGCCCACGGGCAAGACCCTCGATCTCGCAGAGGATGGCGGTCTGGTCATCCGGATGGATCAGGTCGAGCAAGGGCCGGTTGAGCAAGGCCTCCGGGGCATAGCCCAAGGTGGCGGTCCAGGCCGGGTTGATGTTGATCGGGCAGGTATCCAGGCGCATCACGCACAGCAGGTCGCGCGACAGCTCCCAGGTCCGGTCGCGCTCGCGGGTCCGCCGCTCGACCCGTTCGCCCAATCGGTCATTGAGCTTCTGCAAGGCCTCGGAGGCCAGCTTTTCACGGGTGATGTCCTGCAACACCCCGGTGAAGCGCACGCACTCACCCGCTTCGAAGAACGCCCGGCCACGGCTCGACAACCAGCGCAACCCGCCATCCTCGAGCCGTATGCGGTACTCGGCATGGTATTCGTGGCCTTCGCCCTGCAGGGCACGGTCGATCTTGTGTCGCAGCATCGCCAGGTCTTCGTTCAGGCAACGTTGCAGGAAGTAATCGAAATCCACCGGCGCCTCGGACGACAGTTCGTACAAGGCCCGGCAGCGCTCGTCCCACAGCAACCGACCGCTCTGCGGCAGGTAATCCCACATACCCAGGCGGGCCGCATCGATCGCCAGTTGCGCGCGCAGTTCGACTTCCTGCAAAGCCGCCTCGGCACGTTGGCGCTGGCGGCGCTCGTGCTGCTCGGCCAGTGCACGGGTCACAGCCTTGGGCAGAAAATCCAGGTTCTGCTTGAGCACGTAATCGACCGCCCCACGCCGTACCACTTCCACCGCATGCTGTTCGCCCAGCACGCCGGACAGGAAGATCAGCGGCGTCTTCGGTGCCAGGCGCTGAGCGACTTCCAGCGCCTGGGTCCCGGAGGAGCCGGGCAGCAGGTAATCGCAGATGATCAGGTCGAAGCTGCCCTGTTGCAGCTCGCGCTCCGCGCCACGGTGGTCGTGCACCAGCGTCGTACGCACATCCAGGCCATGACGCTCGAGCATCAGCAGGGCCAGCTCGGCGTCGTGGCGGCTGTCCTCGACCAACAGCAGGGAAAAGGATTTCAAAGGCATGGGTGGCGGGTCCTGGAGAACAACGGCGGCATTCCGTCAGCGGCCGGTATCACCCGACTCCGACCTGCGGCGCAACCGCAACGAACCGGGAGGCGGCTCGTTGAGAATGGCCCAGAACACGCCAAGATCGGCAATGGCCGTGACGAATGCCTTGAATTCGACCGGCTTGACCACGTAGGCGTTCACCCCCAGTTCGTAGGCGCAATGCAAGTCGACCTCCTCTCGCGAGGACGTCAGCATCACCACCGGGGTACTGCGCAATCCGGGGTTCTCGCGTACCTGCCGCAGAACCTCCAGGCCATCGATCCTCGGCAACTTGAGGTCCAGCAACAACACGGCCGGATTGCCCGCCGGGCGTCCGGCATGCTCGCCCCGCCGCAGCAGGTAATCGAGCGCTTCGACGCCATCGCGCATGACGATGACTTCGTTGGCCAACTGGCTGCGCTCCAGCGCCACCAGGGTCAGCTCCAGGTCGCGCGGATTGTCCTCGACCAGAAGAATGGGTTTGAGCATATGCATTCGGTCCCGACTCAGAGTCCCTGCCTTGGGTCCGGCAGTGTGAAATAGAAAGTGGCGCCCTCGCCCAGCACAGCCTGTGCCCAGACGCGGCCATCATGACGCTCGATGATACGACGGACATTGGCCAGACCGATGCCCGTCCCTTCGAAATCTTCCATACGGTGCAGGCGCTGGAAGACGTTGAACAGTTTGTCGGCATATTGCATGTCGAAGCCGACCCCATTGTCACGGACGAACACCTGCACGCAACCGGCCTTGCGCTCGGCACCGATCTCGATGATCGCAGGGCTGCGGCCACGGCTGTATTTCAGCGCATTGGACAGCAGGTTGCGCAACACCTGGTGCAGGTACACGTCATCGGCATACACCACCGGCAACTTGCCGATGCGCCAGTCGACCTCGCGTCCTTCGGCCTCCGGCTGCATCTCATGCAGGACCGCGTCCAGCAGGCTCTGCATGTCCACCGATGCCGGGTGCAAGGCCGCCCGTCCCATCTGCGAAAAACTCAGCAGGCTATCGACCAGGCTGCCAGCGAAACGGGCGGCCTCGGTGATGTTGCCGATGAAACGCTGGCCGCGCTCGCTCAGGCGCTCGCCTTCAAAGTCTTCCAGCAGCTCGGCGTAGCCGGCGATATGCCGCAACGGTGCGCGCAAGTCGTGGGACACGCTGTAGGAGAAGGCCTCCAGCTCCTTGTTGCTCTTGCTCAGGTCGCTGGCCAACTGCGCCATTTCCTCGGCCTTGCGCAACACGATGCCCAGTATCGCGTTGCGCAGTTCGAGCACCGCTTGAAGTTCGCGGGGGTGCCAGGGCGCACTGTAGCCCCGCCGGACTTCCTGCCACTGCTCGAAGCTGTGGCGAGGGTCGAGCGCACCCTGGGCGCCAACGACCTTTTCCGGCTTGCCGGCCCAGTTCACCGTACGCACGCTCTCGCGCTTGAACCAGATCAGGTAGTGCGGGTGGATTTGCGAGACGGACACCGCCAGCAGGCCGGCCACCGACTCGGCCAGCCCGGGCAACTCGGGAATGTCCCGTGCGACATTGTCGCTATGGAACGGCTCGCTGGCACTGCGTCCGGCCAGCCAGTAGGCCAGCGACTCGACCTGCGCATCCGCCGGGACATGCCCGAACGACAGGCAGCCACCGGCATCGACGATGGCCGCACCATCGGCGGCCATGAAATCCAGCAGGGTCTGCGATTGCTCCCGCAAGCCCTGGTGCACGCTGTCGCGGTCAGCCATGGCCGACAACAGCTGAAAGATATAGTGACGCAGCGACAGCAGGTGCTCGGTCCTGGCGCGGGACTCCCGGCTTTCGATCTGCAGCGACAGCATGCGCACCAGCAGCTCGCAGGCGCTGCGTGCCTGCGGCGTTACCCTGCGCGGCTGCGCATGATGACAGGAGATCAATCCCCACAGCCTGCCGCCCACCACGATGGAGATCGACATGGACGCCAGCGTGCCCATGTTGCGCATGTATTGCAGGTGCACCGGCGACACGCTGCGCAGGGCGGCCTGGCTCAAGTCCAGCGGCTGTGCGGTCCTGGGATTCAGGGCAGGCACCAGCGGCGAGGGGCGGTAGTTGGCATCGACGATCAGTCGGACGCGGTTAGCGCAGTAGAGCGCCCGCGCCTGCGCCGGAATATCCGAGGCGGGAAAGTGCAGGCCAAGGTAGCTCGGGTAGTCCGCATCGGCCAGTTCGGCCAGTACCCGGCCATTGCCATCGTCGTCGAAGTCATACGCCTTGACCCGCCCGAAGCCGGTCAGGCGCTTGATTTCCCCAATGGCCAGCCGGCATAGCTGCTGGATATCCGCGGCATCCTGCAATTGCCCGATGAAGGTCGCCAGCGTCGGATGGAGATCGCCATTGGCCTGTCTCGCGCCCTCGACTTCTTCGAACTCGACGATCGCCACGTCCCCGGCAAAATGGGCCATGGCCACCACATCCCGCACCTCGCCCGCCCTCGGCAGACGCAGGACGCCCAGTTGCCAGGGCGTCCGCTCTTCGCGATCCGCCCTGGACACGGCATGCGCCAGGGCCGCACCGCCCTCGAACAGATCGGCCAGCGCCGCCCCGGCCAGGCTGTCGGCGGGGGCGCCCAGCCAGTCGATGACATTCTCGCTGGCCTGGAGAACCTCCAGTGAAAGGCTGTCCAGCACCAGCAGGAAGCCGTGGGGCTGGATACTGCCAGGGATATGGATCGGCTCCCTGGCACAGTTCTCGATGGCGGTAGCCAGTGCTTCGGCCTCGCCGAGGGGAGCCTGGCTGTCTCGTTCACTCAAGTTGCTGTCCTCGCTGAAGTCCGTACCAGAGCCTGTATGCCTCACAGGAAAGACCTGCACACACCTTACCGATTTAGAAATGAACAGGCGAATCGGCTGGCCTATACGTTATCCTGTAGCACTTTCATTCTTCAGGTAGCTCATCGTGCGTTCCTTGATCACTTTGCTATGCCTGCTGGCCGCCACCCAGGTGCGCGCCGACGTGCAGGTACTGACCAGCATCAAACCCCTGCAACTGATTGCAGCCGCCGTCCTGGGCGATACCGGCCAGCCGGACGTGCTGCTGCCGCCAGGCGCCTCACCACATCACTACGCCCTGCGCCCTTCCGATATCCGACGTCTGCGCGACGCCGACCTGCTGTACTGGATCGGCCCGGACATGGAGAACTTCCTCGCCAGGCCGCTGGCCAGCCGTGACGGCCAGAGCCTGGCGCTGCAGACCCTGCCAGGGCTGCACCTGCGCCATTACGGCGATGAGCATGAGCATGAGCATGAGCATGAGCACAGCCATGATCACGGCCACGACGAAACCGGCCAGCACGATCATGAACACCGCCCCGGCTCGCTGGATGCCCACCTCTGGCTGCAACCGGCCAACGCCCGCGTCATCGCCCAGCGCATCGCCAACGACCTCGCCAACCTGGACGCCACCAACGCGCAACGCTACCGGGACAACGCCAAGGCCTTCTCCGCGCGCCTGGACGGCCTCGACCAGAGCCTGCGGGGCCGCTTGTCTTCCCTGGCCGGCAAGCCTTACTTCGTCTTCCATGACACCTACGGTTATTTCGAAAGCGCCTACGGCCTGGACCATACCGGCGTCTTCAGCGTCAGCGCCGACGTGCAACCGGGTGCCCGCCATGTGGCGCAAATGCGCGAGCAACTGAAACAGGCCGGGCCGAGCTGCATCTTCAGCGAACCACCCCTGCAACCGCGCCTGGCCCAGACCCTGAGTGCCGATCTGCCGGTGAAACTGGCCGAGCTGGATGCCCTGGGAGCCGACATCCCGGTATCCGCCACGGGCTATGAGCAACTGCTGAAAGGCCTGGCGGACGCGCTGGAAAACTGCCTGAAATAACCCGGCATGCGATGACGGGGAATCCGCTTGCGGGTGGTCCCTCTTGCCGAAGAAGTGAATGAGAAATATTCTCTGCATCCTCTTCGACGCTCCCCGTCACCTCCCGCACATGGGCCAGGCATGCCAGCCAACGATCCGCCACCGATAGAGACGCTGTACGCGAACCATCATTCGTGGCTGAGAGCCTGGCTGGCACGACGGCTCGGCTGTTCGCAGGAAGCCGACGATATTTCACAGGACAGCTTCCTGCGCCTGCTGCTAAAACCCCGCCACTTCGCCAGTGACAGCGACGCGCGCGCCTTCCTTTGCACCGTGGCACGCGGCCTGTCCATCGACCGCTGGCGGCGGCGCAACATCGAGCGGGCCTGGCTGGAAACCCTGGCGATGCAGCCGGAAACCTTCGCCATTTCCGCCGAACGGCAAGCGATACTGACCGAGGCCCTCTACGAGATCGACACCCTGCTGCGCAGCCTGCCGGCAAAGGCTCGCACGGTGTTCCTGCTCGCGCAGATCCACGGCTACGGCTACCGCGAGATCGCTGCCCGACTCGATATCTCGGAGCGCATGGTGAAGAAATACATGGCCCGCGCCATGCTGCAATGCGCTCTGCTGGAAGCTGGCCCATCCGACGCGGCGGACGCCTGAAGATGACAACGCCCCACTACCGGCACCTCAAGCAGGCCGCCGACTGGTATGCACAACTGAGCGATGACAGTGTCGACGACGCGCAACGCAACGCCTGGCGCCACTGGCTGGAGGAAGACCCGGCACATCGCCAGGCCTGGAGCGTGGTGGAAAAGGTCGGTGCACGCTTCGAACCGTTCCGCGAGGAGCCCCATCGCGAACCGGCCTATGATGCCCTGCGCACAATGGACAGCGTGCAAACCAGCCGACGCCGCGCCTTGCTCTCGATCAGCGTACTGGCCGTTGCCGGCCTCGGCGGCTGGCGTGCACTGCGCGACACGCCACTGGCCGAACGCCTGACAGCCCTGACCACCGAATACGCCACCGGCACCGGTGAACGCCGCGAACTGAGCCTGCCCGACGGCAGCCGGGCCTGGCTGAACACCCTTTCTGCCCTCGACACCCACTATGGCCCCCGGCAACGCCTGCTGCGCCTGCACAGCGGCGAACTGCTGCTGGAAGCGAGCGGCGATCCGCGCGGGCCGTTGCGCGTGACGACCCGTCACGGCGAGGTCAGCGGGGCGAATGCCACTTTCGGCCTGTGCCACCAGTCGGACGGCCTCTGCGTCAGTGTATTCGCCGGCAGCGTGGAGCTCGCCACTACTGGCGGACGAGCCAGGCTGGAGCAGGGTCAGCAATCGACCCTCTCCGCCCATGGCGCGCTCGGACCGTTGCAACCGGTGGAAGCCGCCCGACGCTCCTGGAGTCAGGGTGTGTACATCGCCGAAGGCGTATCGCTGCAGCGCTTCGTCGAGGAACTGGGGCGCCATCGCCACGGCTACCTGGGCTGCAGCCCGGAGGTCGCCGCCTTGCGTGTGGTCGGCAGCTTCCCCCTGACGGACACCGAGCGCGCCCTGGACATGCTGCCGAAAGCCCTGCCGGTGCGTATCCAGCGCATCCTGCCCTGGTGGGTCACCATCGAAACGGCCTGATGGCCATCGGGGGCACCGAACGTTGCCGGGAGCAGGTTCCCTTTTTATGGCGCTCGTTCGGTGTAGGGGAAAACGACTGTGCTTTCCCACGGAGAACAAGCATGAGCACCCGCATATCCTTCCCCTTGCGCACGCTGGCACTGACAACCTCACTGGTCTGTGGCGCCCTGCTGCACAGCCCGGCCAGCCTCGCCGACAGTGCTCGCCACTATGCCATCGGCGCCGGCACGCTGACTGCGCAACTGGCGCAGTTCGCCGAACAGGCCGGCATCGTGCTGGTCGGCGATGCAAGCCTGACCGACAGCCGCCGCGGCCCAGCCCTGAACGGCGACTACGACACCGACAGCGGCTTGCAGAAACTGCTGGCTGGGCATGGATTGAACGCCCAGCGCCAGGCCGATGGCAGCTATGTACTGGTCGCCGCCAACAGCCTGGAACTGAACTCCACCTACATCGAATCCAGCCGCCGCAGCGCCTACCAGCCTCCGGCCAGCACCTCGATCAGCCGTGACGGCGCCAGCACACTGGAGACGGCGCAAGCGATCAACGTGGTACCCGAGCAGGTATTGCGCGACCAGCAACCGCGCAACCTGGACGACGCCCTGAACAACATCAGCGGCATCACCCAGACCAACACCCTTGGCAGCACCCAGGACGCCGTGCTGAAGCGCGGTTTCGGCGACAACCGCGACGGCTCGATCATGCGCGACGGCCTGCCCTCGATCCTCGGCCGCAACCTCGGCCCCACCGCCGAGCGCGTCGAAGTGCTCAAGGGCCCGGCTTCGCTGCTCTATGGCATCCAGGAACCGGGCGGTGTGGTCAACGTTGTGAGCAAGAAGCCGCAACTGCAGCAGCGCAACGAAATCACCGTGCGCACCTCGGCCTATGCCCACGGCAAGCAGGGTGCGGGCGGCACCCTGGACAGCACCGGCGCCCTGAGCGACAGCGGCCTGGCCTACCGGCTGATCCTCGACCACGACGACAGCCAGTACTGGCGCGAATTCGGCCAGTACCGCCAGACCCTGGTGGCGCCGTCCCTGGCCTGGTACGGCGAAGCGACCAGCGTCACCCTGAGCTACGAGCACCGCGAGTTCGAGACGCCGTTCGACCGTGGCACCGCCATCGACTCACGCACCAACAAGCCCCTCGACGCGCCCTATACGCGCCGCCTGGACGAACCCTTCAACATCACCGAAGGCCGCTCCGACCTGTGGCGCTTCGCCGTCGAGCACCAGCTCAACGACGCCTGGAAGGCCAATTTCGCCTATGGCTGGAGCCGTGAGACCTATGACGACGACCAGGCACGGGTCACCGGCATCAATGCCGACGGCACCGTCGCCCGCCGTATCGACGGCACCCATGGCGCGATCAGCAGCGACAGCTTCGCCACTACCAGCCTGCTCGGCGACCTCGAACTCGGCGGTTTGCGCCACGAACTGGTGTTCGGCATCGACAGCGAGAAGCGCAAGATTTTTCGCGCCGACCTGATCCGTGGCGGCAACAGCGTGCTGAACCCCTACCAGCCGGTCTACGGCACCGTGCAACCCTCGGATTTATTAAACCTCTCGCAGAGCGACCAGACTGACCTGCTGCGCACCGACTCCCTCTTCCTGCAGGACTCCTGGCACCTGGACGAACACTGGATCATCGTCGCCGGCGGCCGCTACATGGTCTACGACCAGTACGCCGGACGTGGCCGCCCCTTCACCGCCAACACCAACCTCAACGGCCAGACCTGGGTGCCGCGCGCCGGCGTGGTCTACAAGATCAACCCGCAGGCTTCGCTGTACGCCAGCTACAGCGAGTCGCTGAAACCGAATTCAACCATCGCGCCCCAGGCCGGCAACAGCGTGATCGGCTCATCCACCGCGCCCGAGGAAGGCAAGTCCTGGGAGATCGGCGGCAAGCTGGAGATTCCCGAGCGGCTCACCGCCATCCTGGCGCTGTTCGACATCGACAAGCGCAACGTGATGGTCACCGACAAGGACAGCGCCGGCAACGATATCCGTCGCACCGCCGGCGAAGTCCACTCCCGCGGCCTGGAACTGGACGTCAGCGGCCAGCTCACCGAGCGCTGGAGCCTGATCGGCAGCTATGCCTGGATCGACGGCGAAGTCACCAAGGACCCGGCGTACAAGGGCAATCGCCTGCAGAACGTGGCCAGGAACAGTGCCTCGCTGGCGCTGGTCTACGACGCCGGCACGCTGTTCGGTGGCGACGGCCTGCGCCTGGGCGCCAGTGCCCGCTATGTCGGCGAGCGCAGCGGCGATTCGGAGAACAGCTTCGACCTGCCGTCCTACACCGTGGCCGACACCTTCGTCAGCTACGACACCCAGGTCGGCGAACATGACCTCGGCCTGCAACTGAACGTGAAGAACCTGTTCGACCGCCAGTACTACCCCTCGGCGGCCAACCGCAACTACGTGTCGATGGGCGACCCGCGCCAGGTGCAGCTGTCAGCCACGCTGGGATTCTGAACGCCTCATAAACCAAGGCGACCGCAGGATGCGCCGGGCGCCGAGGTTTCCGGCCAAGGTGCGCACGGCGCACCCTACCGGCTGGCAGCGAAGAACTCACGGGTATAGGGCTGTTCGGCGATGCCGGCGCGCACCTGGTCGGCGCTGAGCGCCTCGATGATGCGGCCCTGGTGCATCAGCCCCAGGTGCCTGCACAGGTGGGCGACCACCGCCAGGTCGTGGCTGACCAGCAGGTAGCCGAGGTTGCGTTCGCGCAGCAGGCGCTTCAGCAGGTTGAGCACCTCGGCCTGCACCGAGACGTCCAGCGCCGAGGTCGGCTCGTCGAGCAGCAGCAGTTCCGGTTGCAGGATCAGTGCACGGGCGATGGCCACCCGCTGGCGCTGGCCGCCGGAGAGTTCATGGGGATAACGGAAGCAAAAAGCCGCGCCCAGACCCACTTCGTCGAGGATCGCCAGCACCCGCCGCTGCACGTCGCCGATGCGGTGGATGACCAGCGGTTCGCTCAGCGCCTGCTCCACGGTCTTGCGCGGGTGCAGCGAGGCGTAGGGGTCCTGGAACACCATCTGCACCCGCCGCGCCAGCGCCTTGCCGCGCAGTTCGCCCAGCGGCTGGCCCTCCAGCCGAGCGCTACCGCTGTAGCCATGCAGGCCCGCCAGGGCACGCAGGATGCTCGACTTGCCACAGCCGGACTCGCCGATCAGCCCGTAGGCGGCGCCACGCTCGATCTGGAAGGACACGCCCTTGACCACCGCATGGCCGCCATAGGCGATCTCCAGGTTCTCCACCTCCAGCAAGCGGCTCATGGCTGTTCCTCCAGCGGCAACAGCCACTGCGGCGTGCGCTGCGGCACTGGCAGCAGGTCCTGCGGATGTTCCAGGCTCGGGCGACTGGCCAGCAGGGCGCGGGTATAGGGATGACGCGCCTGGTGCAACTGGCTGGCTGGCAACTGCTCGACCACGCGCCCGGCGTACATCACCAGGATGCGGTCGCAGAACCCCGCCACCAGATCGAGGTCGTGACTGATCAGCAGCAGGCTGGAGCCCTGGCGTTGCAGCAGTTCATCGAGGATGCTCAGGATCTGCCGGCGTACGGTGACATCCAGCGCCGAGGTCGGCTCGTCGGCGATGATCAGCTCCGGTTCGGTGATCAGCATCATGGCGATCATGATGCGCTGCCCCATGCCGCCGGAGACTTCATGCGGGTACAGCCGGTAGACCCGCTCGGGGTCGCGGATATGCACCGCCTCCAGCATCGCCAGGCTACGCTGGCGCGCCTCGCCCCTGGCCTGGGGATGGTGCAGGCGCCAGGTCTCGGCGATCTGCTCGCCGACGCGCATCAGCGGGTTGAGGGAGAATTTCGGGTCCTGCAGGATCATCGAGATACGCCGCCCACGAATCGCCTGCATCTGCCGTTCGCTGGCGGCCAGCAGGTCGGTGCCGGCGAAGTCCAGCCGCCTGGCGCTGACCGAGCCGCCACGGGCGGTGATCTTCAGCAGGGCGCGGGCGGTCTGCGACTTGCCCGAGCCGGACTCGCCGACGATGCCGAGCTTCTCGCCGCGCGCCAGTTGGAAGCTGACACCGCGCACTGCGTGATTGATGCCACGCGCACCGCTGAAATGGATGTTCAGGTCCTGTACGTCGAGCAGCTCAGTCATGGCGTGGGTCCAGGGCGTCGCGCAAACCGTCGCCGAACAGGTTGAAGGCGAGGCTGGCGAAGAGGATCGCGCAGCCCGGTGCGGCCGCCACCCACCAGGCGGTCAGGCCGTATTCGCGGCCACTGGCGAGCATCGCCCCCCATTCCGGGCTGGGCGGCTGCGCGCCGAGGCCGAGGAAACCCAGGCCAGCGGCGGCGAGGATGATCGCCGCCATGTTCAGCGTCACCCGCACCACCACCGACGGCAGGCACATCGGCACGATATGGCGGACGATCAGCCGCAGGTGCGAAGCGCCAAGCAGCCGCGCCGCGGCAATGTAGTCGGCCTTGCGGATGCTCAGGGTTTCCGCCCGCGCCAGACGGGCGATAGGCGGCCAGGCGGCAAGGGAGATGGCCAGCACCGCGTTCTCGATGCCCGCCCCCAGCGCGGCGGAAAACGCCAGTGCCAGGATCAGTCCGGGGAAGGCCAGGAACACGTCGACCACGCGCATCAGCACACGGTCGGTCCAGCCGCCGAAATAACCGGCGGCAACCCCGATCAGCAAACCGACCGGTGCCACGATCAGCGCGCAGAGCACGGCAATGTAGAGCGTCAGCCGGGTGCCGTGGATCAGCCGCGCGAGGATGTCCCGCCCCAGTTCGTCGGTACCCAGCCAGTAGTGCGCCGAGGGCGCCTGCAGGGTGCGGCCGAGGTCCTGGGCGTTGTAGTCGCCCGGTGCCAGCCAGGGCGCCAGCAGCGCCACCAGCAACAGCGCCAGCAGGATCAGCGAGCCGGCCAACGCCGACCGGTTGCCGGCAAAGCGCCGCAGCCCCAGGGCGGCCTGGCGGCGGCGTGCCTGCCAGATGGAGTGTGCAATCGACTCGGATGCCATGCGCGTTTCTCAATGTGCCCGCGAACGCGGGTCCAGCAATTGGTAGAGCCAGTCGCACAGCTGGTTGAGGGCGACGAAGATCACCCCCACCAGCAGCGTGCAACCCACCACCGCATTCATGTCGCCGGCCATCAGTGCATTGGTCATGTAGCGGCCGAAACCGGGCCAGGCGAATACCGTCTCGATCAGCACCGCGCCTTCCAGCAGGAAGGCATAGGACAGCGCCACCACCGTGATCACCTGCACGGCGATATTGGGGAAGGCGTGCAGCCACAGGGTGCGTGTCCAGGACAGCCCCTTGACCCGCGCGGTGACGATGTATTCCTGCTGCAACTGCTCCAGCATGAAGCTGCGGGTCATGCGGCTGATATAGGCGAAGGCGCCCAGGCCGAGGATCGACGCCGGCAGCACCAGATGCGCCCAGGCATTGCGCCAGACTTGCCACTCACCCTGCCAGAGCGCGTCCAGCAGCACGAAGCCGGTGACGTTTTCGTAGTTCCACTGGTAGGCGAAATCCAGCCGGCCCGGCCCGCCGACCCAGCCGAGGGCGGCGTAGAACAGCGCCAGTGCCATCAGCCCGAGCCAGAAGCCCGGCGCCGAGTAGCACAACAGGCCGACGATACGCACGGCGTGGTCGAGCGGGCCGTTGCGCTTGGCCGCCGCCAGCACACCGAGGGGAATGCCCAGGCCGGTGCCGATCAGCATCGCCACCGTGGCCAGCTCCAGGGTGGCCGGGAACACCCGGGCGATATCGCTCAGCACCGGCTGGCCGGACACCAGCGAGTTGCCGAAGTCCAGCCGCAGCAGGTCCAGCAGGTAATGGCCGAACTGCACCGGCAGCGAGCGGTCCAGGCCGAGCTGGCTGTGCAGCGCAGCGTAGGCCTCCGGAGAGGCGCTTTCACCGAGCACCGCCAGCACCGGGTCGATCGGCAGCAGGCGGCCGATGCAGAAGGTCAGCGCCGCCAGGCCGAGCAGGGTGACGGCGATGGACAGCAGGCCGCTGGCCAGGCTGCGCAGTTTCATTGGTCGCCTCCAGTGCCCTGGGCGCGTTTGTCGACATCGGCGTAATAGGTGCGCGAACCGTTCCAGCGCCAGTCCAGCAGGCGCTGGTGCAGGGCCGCCACCTGGTTGAGCTGGAACAGGTAGGCGAACGGGCCTTCCTGCATCTGCTGGCGTTGCAGGCGCTGGTAGCGTTCGATGCGCTTCGCCTCGTCCGGTTCCAGCAGAGCCGCCTCGACCTCGCGGTTGGCTTCGGCGGAGTAGTAGCTGGCGAACACCGTCGGCATCGCACCGGTGGCCTTGCGCGGCGTCGGGTCGGGGTTGAACACCAGCCGCGAAGCCATGCCGTGGGCGTCAGGAATATTGCTGTCGAGGCTGTGCAGGCTCAGTTCGAACTGGTTGGCGAAGATGCGCGTGAACAACTGGCCGTTGGTCATGCGCTCCAGGCTCAGCTTGATCCCGAGCTGCGCGGCGTTGTGTTGCAGGTGCTGGGCGATGGGCGCCGAGTACAGCGGCGTGCCGTACAGCAACCTCAGCTCGAAGCCATCGCCATGACCGGCCTCGGCCAGCAGTTGCCGGGCCTTGTCCAGGTCGAGCCGGAACGGCTGGCCCTGCTCCGCGTCCAGTGCGCCGAAGGAACCCAGCGGCACGAAGCTGGCGCGCGGTACGCCGTTGTAGCGCATCACCGAATCGGCCAGCGCCTGGTAGTCGAACAGGTAGCGCAGCGCCAGCCGCACCTTGGCGTTGCCGAGGATCGGGTGGTCGTTATTGATATCGAGGAAGTAGATCTGCGGCCGCTCCACCGCCTCGATACGCACCTGCGGATTGCCTTCCAGCGCGCCCAGGTCCTCGGCGTTGAGGTTGCGCGCCACATCGACGTCGCCACGCTCCAGCAACAGGCGCTGGGTCGCCGACTCGGCGACGTGGCGCAGGATCACACGCTCCAGCCGCGCCTCGCGCCAGTGTCCGGGGTTGCGCTCCAGCACGGCCACTTCGCCAGCATTCCACTCGCGCAGGCGGTACGGACCGACGCAGGCGCTGTTGCGCCCGAGCCAGCGGTTGCCGAGGTCGCCGTCCTGCTGGTGAGCCAGCAGCGTCTGCCGATCCAGCAGGCTGGACAGGCGGTGGGCGCCGATGGCCTGCATGATCACCGACTGCGGGTAGGGACGGTCCAGCTCAAGCACCAGGGTGCGCTCGTCGACCGCGCGGATGCGCTGCTCGGCGTCCTCCAGGCGGAAGCCGTATTCGCGCAGCGCGTTGGCGCCGGCCATGTTCAGTTGCAGGTTGCGACGGATCGACCAGGCCAGGTCTTCGGCAGTGGCCAACCGGCCATCGGCGAAGCGCAGGTCGGGACGCAGGTGAAAGGTCAGCCGGCGCCGGTCGTCGGACTGCTCCCAGCGCTCGGCCAGCCCCGGCAGCAACCGTGTGGCGTCGGCGGGATCGGGAATCACCAGGGTATCGCAGAGGTTGGCGACCACCTCGTTGGAGACGATGTCGCTGCTGCGTGCAGGGTCGAAGGTGTTGATCGAGTCGATGTTCCAGGCGATCACCAGCACATTGTCCGGCGTGCCCAGCGAACCGCCACAGGCGGCCAGCCCCAGGCCGAAACCCAGCGCCAGCGGCGTGCGCAATGCCCGTCTGGGCGACAGCCCGCGCACGAGCCCCGAGAGTCTTGCGATCATTGTTTTCGCTCTCATCAGGAGCAGCAGCGGGCCAGGGTCGCCTCCAGGCGGCGGTCGGGCATCGCATGACGGCGCAAGGCGCTCGCTGTCTGCTCGACATAATCTCGCGTCGAACCGAAGTGTCCGCGGGCATTGGCCAGCACCTGGCGCAACACCGGATCGGGCAGGTTGCCAGCGAAGCTGGGCGTCTGCCGCCGCAGGACAAAGGCCAGGGCATTGACCTGGCTGCCATCGTCGAGCCGGCAGTTTAACCATTTCGGCTGGTAGGACGCATCCGGCATTTCCCGCTGCCACAAGGCCTGCAGGTGGCAGTCCAGGCCATCCTCGGCCAGCCGGTAAGCGAAACCGTTGCAGGAGCCGCCCCGGTCCAGGCCGAACACCAGCCCCGGCTGCTCCGGCGTGCCGCGATGGCTGTGCGACCACAGGTAGAGCCCCCGGTGGTAGCCATGCAGACGCGCGCGGCGTACTTCCAGCGACGGGCATTCGGGACGCCAGATCAGCGAACCGTAGGCGAACAACCAGAATGGCCGGTCGCCGCACTGCTGGCGCATCTCCTCCATCGACACCCGCATCTGCTCGGCGCTGAGCCGGGGGCTGGGCACTGGAGTCGGGTAGTCGAAGGGGGAGATGGCCTGGTTCATGGTCCTGTCACTGCCTGTTCAGGTGGATCACCAGCTGTAGCTGACCTTGCCGTAGTAGAAGGCGCCGCTGTAGCCGTAGGGGGAGAAGGTGCTGTACTTGAGGTTGCTGCCGGAGCTGTTCTCCTGATAGAGCTTTTCCGGGTACTGGTCGGTGACGTTGTCGCCACCTACGGTGAACAACCAGTTGCCAACGCTGTAGTCCAGCGCCAGGTCCAGTATCCAGGTCGCGGAAAACGTCTGGTCGCGGTTGCTTGTGACGTTCTGGTAGCTGGTGAACTCGCCGTAGCGCACCAGATTGCTGCGCACCGTCCAATCACCGATACGCAGATCGTTACCGAAGGTCAGCTTGTGCTCGGGAGTGGTATCACCCAGCAGCCCCAGTCTCTCCCGGCGCTCCACCAGCGAGGTGCTGGATAACCCCAACGTGCCCAGGATGGCCGGGGCCTGCTGGGTATCGGTCACTTTGGTGTGGGTGTAGTTGTAGCCAAGGGTGCTGTTCCAGCGCACACCGTTGTCGAACTGGTAGCGGTAACTGGCCACAAGGTCGAGACCAGTGGTGCGGGTGTCAGCAGCGTTGGTGAAGTAACGCACGCTGCCATAGTTGGCATTCGTGATGCCATTGTTGGCCAGGTAGGCCTGTGCCGCACTGTTGAGCGAAAGATTGGAAGACAGGGTGATGCGATCACGCACATCGATACGGTAGACGTCAGCACTGATCTGCAAATCATCCAGTGGGCGCAACACCAGGCCCAGGCTGTAGTTGCGCGACTTCTCGGCTTCCAGGTCCTTGGCGCCAAGCAGGCGCGCCGCCGCGTTATCCACCGGCAGGGTTCCCGCATCGACGATCTGGCCATTGATCAATTGCGTGGAGGTATTGGTGAAATGCTGCTGGGCCAGGGATGGCGCCCGGAAACCGGTGGAGATGCTGCCGCGCAGCGCCACCCGTGGCGTGAAGTCGAAGCGACCGGCCAGGGCGCCACTGAGGTTGGAGCCGAAGTCACTGTAGTCCTCGCGGCGCAAGGCGAAAGACACGCCGAAACGATCGGTCAGGTTGGTCTCCAGGTCCAGGTACTGGGCCAGGTTATGCCGTGTCCAGTCACCAGAGTCGGAGTCACGGAAGCCAGACAGGCCAGAGGCGCCAAAACCATAGTAGGACTGCCAGTCACCCGCTTCGATCTCGTAGCCTTGGTGCAGGTACTCGGCGCCAAAAGCCACCGACAGCGGGTAAGGCAACCAGGACAGCTCGAAATCGCGGGAAATATCCAGATTGACCAGTTTCTGTTCGTTGGTCAGGGTGCCGTTGTCGAAACTCAGAGGGGTCGAACCGGTATCCAGCCAGAGCGAACGGTTCAGGGTACGGGTACTGACTTCGTGCTTGTTGCGGCCATAGCTGGCAGACAGGTCGTAGTGCCAGTCACCTGCCAGGTCTCCACGCAGGCCAGTGCTAAACGAAGTGTCCTGCAGATCACCCTTGATCAGCGGCAGGAAGCCGTTCGGGTAGATGGCCGCTACGTTACCGGTATTGCCTGCGTCATTGTCACGCCGGAAGAAGGCTGCGGACTCGCCACGAGTCTTGCGATAACCACCAAAAGCGTAGAGTTCATGCCCTCCAAACTGATAGGCACCATTGAGGAACAGTTTGCCATTTTCGCTGGATGGCTCTCCCTGGCGAAACGTGCGTTGGCCGAAAGTGCCGGAAGTGCTGCTGCGCAAGTCCGGACCGGCACGATTGGTGTAGTCGTTATCGCTGCCTTCGGCCGACAGATTGAGCCAGCCTGACTCACCCAGCGCGATCCCGGTGTTGCCACTCAACTGACGCTGAGCGCCATCACCCTTGGTGTATTTGCCGTATTTCCCTCCTACCGAACCACCGCTGGCGTCGCTTTTGAGGATCACGTTGATGACCCCGGCAATCGCATCCGAGCCGTAGCGAGCCGAGGCTCCGTCGCGCAGCACTTCGATACGCTCGACAGCTGAGACAGGAATGCCATTGAGGTCGGCAGGGGCACTGCCACGACCGACGGCACCACCCAGGTTGACGAAAGCACTGGTATGGCGGCGCTTACCATTGACCAGCACCAGCACTTGATCCGGCGACAAACCACGTAGTTGAGCGGGACGGGCGAACTCAGCACCGTCCACCAGAGACGGGCGAGGGAAATTGATCGATGGAACCAGCCGCGCCAACACCGTACCCAGGTCATCGGCCCCACTACTGCTCAGACTTTCGCCACTGATGATATCGATGGGCGACAGCGACGAAGATGCGGTGCGCTCCTGCGAGCGAGTCCCCGTGACGATCACCTGCTCCAGGCGCGGTGCCGAAGCGCCATCCGCTGTGGCGGCCTGCACGTCGGCGGGCAGGCTCCAGACGCCCCCGAGCGCTATCGCCAGGGCCAGCAGGGAGGGTTTGAAGTGGGTGTTGGCGGTGTTCATTGTGCTTCTCCAGCAGAGTCTCAATGCGGGAAATGCACGGCATAGGTAGCGAACGGCGTGGTGGAGCCAGTCACTACGGGCCTCCGATGCATGCGTGATCCCTTGTGAGGAGTTACTCTGCCGGAAGCCGGAAAGAATTAAAAAGAATAGATAACTAGATAGATATATCTATTGGAAATATAAGATCACAACGCGAAAGGCAGCGACGGAGCCATGCCCTGGCGTGACGCAAGCCTTGCCTGGAACTCCTGCGGGTCCTTGACCAGTACGTCGCGCCCTTCGAACGAGCGGGCGGCGATCAGCCGCGATAGCCAGAAGCGCACACAGGCAATGCGCAGCATGGCTGGCCACAACTCGGCTTCGGCCAGCGTGAACGGGCGCAGCGCCGCATAGGCGCTCAACAGCGCCTTGCTCCGCGCTTCATCCAGCTTGCCATCGGCGTGGGAGCACCAGTCGTTCACGGTGATGGCCAGGTCGTAGAGCATCGGGCCAGAACAGGCGTTGTAGAAGTCGATCACCCCGGCCAGATGCGGACCTTCGAACAGCACGTTGTCGCGGAACAGGTCGGCATGCAGGTTGGCCTTGGGCAGCGCCTCGATACGCAGGCGCAGTGCGGTGGCTTCTTCCAGCACAGCTTCCAGCAGAAGGCGCGGCCCGGCGGGCAAATGCGCCACCTGCAAGGCACCTTGTGCCAACAGCCAACCCAGGTCACGGTCACTCGGGTGTTCGATCAACGGACCACGACTGGCCAGGTGCATACGCGCCAGCCAGTGGCCGACTTCCTGGCAGTGGTGTGGATTGGCGACGTCGACATGCCGCCCCGGCAGGCGCGGCTGCAGCAACGCCGGCTTGCCCGCCAGTTGGCGCAGGGCGTTGCCATCGGCATCGCGCAAGACGTAGGGCACCGCCAGCCCGGCGGCCTGCAGCACGTCCAGCAGGTCGATGACGAAGGGCAGGTCGCCCTGCTCGCCCCGTTCGACCAGGGTCAGGACGAACTCGCCCCGTTCCAGGCTGACGAAGAAGTTGCTGTTCTCGGTGCCAGCGGCAATGCCCTGGAAATCACGCAGCCGCCCCAGCCCGTAAGGCGCGAGGAACGCCTCCAGCTGCGTGCGCTCCAGCGAGGTGAAGACCGACACCGGCGCTTACCAGCTGAAGATTTTCCAGGACGGGATCAGCATGTCCGGCTGGTCGGCACGCACGAAGTTGCCATCGTTGCCATCGGCCCGTACCAGGAAGTAGGGCTTGCCGTTCTTCGGCGTGATCTTCACCGCATAGAGGATGCCGTTGAGACGGTACTCTTCCACCGTACGGTCGCCGTCCTGGCGGATGGTCACATCAGGGTCGCCACCGACCGGCTCTTCGGCAAAACCGGCAAGCGGCACGCACGCCAGCAGACTGGCCAGCATCAGGTGTTTGATTGCGCGCATGATAACCTTGTCCCTTTATCGTCAATGGTCCCGGCATTCTAGCGCCGGCGACGCCGAAAAGGTTATCCCGCTCATGAGCCAAGCGCCCCTCGTCCTGGTGGACGGTTCGTCCTACCTGTACCGTGCCTTCCACGCCCTGCCGCCGCTGACCACCTCGACCGGCAATCCCACCGGCGCGGTCAAGGGCGTGCTGAACATGCTGCTGTCGCTTCGCCGCCAGTACCCGGACAGCCCCTTCGCGGTGGTGTTCGACGCCAAGGGCGGCACCTTCCGCGATGAGCTTTACGCCGACTACAAGGCCAACCGCCCGGCAATGCCGGACGACCTGCGCAGCCAGATCGAACCGCTGCACGCCTGCGTGCGCGCCCTCGGCCTGCCGCTGCTGTGCATCGAAGGGGTCGAGGCCGATGACGTCATCGGCACCCTGGCGCGCCAGAGCGCCGGACGCCAGCGCGACGTGGTGATTTCCACAGGCGACAAGGACATGGCGCAGTTGGTCTGCCCGCACGTCACCCTGGTCAACACCATGACCGGCAGCGTCTACGACATCGAAGGGGTGAAGAACAAGTTCGGTGTCGGCCCCGAGCTGATCATCGACTTCCTCGCGCTGATGGGCGACAAGGTGGACAACATCCCCGGCGTCCCTGGCGTCGGCGAGAAGACCGCCGGCGGTCTGCTCACCGGTATTCCCGGTGGCCTCAAGGGCCTCTACGACAACCTCGACCAGGTCGCCACGCTGTCGATACGCGGCGCCAAGAGCCTGGCCGCCAAGCTCGAGGAACACCGCGATGCCGCCTTCCTTTCCTACGAACTGGCGACCATCAAGCTCGATGTCCCACTGGATGTGCAGGCCGAAGACCTCTACCCCGGCGAGCCGCAGCACGAGGCGCTGATCGACCTGTACCGCGAGCTGGAATTCAAGAACTGGCTCGACGACCTGCTGCGTGAAGCACGCCAGGCCGAGAGCGCCACCAGCGACGCCGACGAGCCGGCTCTCCCCCAGGCCGAAGCCCACTACGACACCGTGCTGGCCCAGGAAGATTTCGACGCCTGGCTGAAACGCCTCGACGCCGCACCGCACTTCGCCTTCGACACCGAGACCACCAGCGTCGACGCGCAGAAGGCCGAGCTGGTCGGCCTGTCATTCGCCGTCGAGGAAGGCGCGGCGGCCTATGTGCCGCTGGCGCATACCTACATGGGCGTACCTGCGCAGCTCGACCGCGACGCAGTGCTGACGGCGCTCAAGCCGCTGCTGGAAGACCCGGCCAAGGCCAAGATCTGCCAGCACGGCAAGTACGACATGAACGTGCTGATGCACTACGGCATCGAACTGCGCGGCCTGGCCTGGGACACCATGCTCGAATCCTACGTGCTGGACGCCACCGCCACCCGCCACGACATGGACAGCCTGGCCCTCAAGTACCTCGGCCAGAGCACCATCCGCTTCGAGGACATCGCCGGCAAGGGCGCCAAGCAGCTGACCTTCGACCAGATCGCCATCGAACAGGCCGGACCCTATGCCGCCGAAGATGCCGACATCACCCTGCGCCTGCACCACAACCTGCACCAGCGATTGGCAGCCACTCCGTCCCTGCTCGACGTGCTGGAGCGCATCGAGATGCCGCTGGTACCGGTGCTGGCGCGCATCGAACGCAATGGCGCACTGGTCGACGCCCATCTACTCGGCCAGCAGAGCATCGAACTGGGCGACAAAATGGTCGAACTGGAGCGCAAGGCCTTCGAACTGGCCGGCGAAGAATTCAACCTCGGCTCCCCCAAGCAGCTCGGCGCCATCCTCTATGAAAAACTCGGCCTGCCGGTGCTGAAGAAAACCGCCAAGGGCCAGGCCTCCACCGCCGAGGAAGTCCTGGCCGAACTGGCCGAACGTGACTACCCGCTGCCCAAGGTGATCATGCAATACCGCTCCCTGAGCAAGCTCAAGAGCACCTATACCGACAAGTTGCCGCAACAGATCAACCCGCGCACCGGACGTATCCACACCAGCTACCACCAGGCGGTGACCGCCACCGGGCGGCTGTCCTCCAGTGATCCGAACCTGCAGAACATCCCGATCCGCACCCCCGAGGGCCGGCGCATCCGCCAGGCTTTCGTCGCGCAAAAAGGCTACAAGCTGCTGGCGGCGGACTACTCGCAGATCGAACTGCGCATCATGGCCCACCTGGCCCGCGACGAAGGCCTGCTGAGCGCCTTCCGCGACGGCCTGGACGTGCACCGTGCGACCGCCGCCGAAGTCTTCGGCGTGCCCCTGGAGGACGTCACCAGCGACCAGCGCCGCAGCGCCAAGGCGATCAACTTCGGCCTGATCTACGGCATGAGCGCCTTCGGCCTGGCCAAGCAGATCGGCGTCAACCGCCCCGAGGCGCAGGCCTATATCGACCGCTACTTCGCACGCTACCCAGGCGTGCTCGACTACATGGAGCGCACCCGCGCCCAGGCTGCCGAGCAGGGCTATGTCGAAACGCTGTTCGGCCGGCGCCTGTACCTGCCGGAAATCCACTCGAAGAACGCCGTAATGCGCAAGGCCGCCGAACGCACGGCGATCAACGCGCCGATGCAGGGCACCGCGGCGGACATCATCAAGCGCGCCATGGTCAGCGTGGACACCTGGCTGCAAAACAGCGGCCTGGATGCGCGGATCATCCTGCAGGTGCACGATGAACTGGTGCTGGAAGTGCATGAAAGCCTCGTCGAGCAGGTGCGCGCCGAACTCGCCCCACGGATGCAGCAGGCCGCCGAACTGGCGGTGCCGCTGCTGGTGGAAAGCGGCGTCGGCGACAACTGGGACGAGGCGCACTGAACATCGCCATGCCGTACGCGCCCGCACAACGGCAGTAACCTGGAGGTCATGACGCCTGGCTTGCCCTGGCGTCCATGATCGACGGGATTGACGCGCTCCCTCCGGCCAATAAAATAAGAAGCATTCTTGAATGACCGGACAGCCGCCCACCCTGGGCTCCAGCAGCGCCGGCCTGCCGGAGATCCAACGTGCGCGGTCCCACTCCCTGCAACGACCCCATCGGCGAGCTCTACGTCGAGCACCACGGATGGCTACAGACCTGGCTGCGCAGGAAACTCGGCTGCCCGCAGCAGGCCGCCGACCTCTCCCACGACACTTTCCTCAAGCTGCTGGCACGCCCCTGCCAACCCGACGAGCCACGCGCCTACCTGCTGACCATCGCCCGCCGGCTGGTCTTCGACAGCTGGCGCCGGCGCGACCTGGAGCGTGCCTGGCTGGCGGCCCTGGAAACCATGCCAGAGGCCCTCGCCCCCTCCGAAGAGGAGCGCGCCATCGTGCTGGAAACCCTGCTCGCCATCGACGACCTGCTCGACGGCCTGTCGACCAAGGCCCGCCAGGCCTTCCTGATGAGCCAGCTCGACCACATGACCTACGCGCAGATCGCCGAACGCCTCGGGGTGTCCGCGAGCCGCGTACGCCAGTACATGACCCAGGCCCTGGCGCGCTGCTATGAAGCCCTCTGAGCCGCACCAGGCGCCCGACTCGGCGCGCGACCCGATCGCCCGCCAGGCCATCGACTGGCTGGTGCTGCTCGACTCCGGCGAAGCATGCGACGCCGACCGGCTGGCCTTCGCCGGCTGGCGCCGTGCCGATCCCCGCCACGAGGCCGCCGCCGCACGGCTGGAACAGGCGCTCGGGCTGTTCTGCGGGCTACCCGACACCCAGGCATTGCGCCAGGGCGCACAGCAAGCGCTGCTGGCCCACCCGACCAGTCGACGCCGGCTCCTGCGCAATACTCTGGGACTCGGGCTGATCGCCACACTGGGCGGCGGCATCGTTGTGCAGCGGCATTATCCGGCGTCCTATTTCATCGCCGACCATGCCACGGGAACCGGCGAACGGCGCAACGTCACGCTACCCGATGGCAGCCGCCTGTGGCTCAACGCCCGCAGCGCCGTGGACGTCGCCTTCGGGCACGACAGCCGCAGCCTGCGACTGCGTCAGGGCGAACTGATCGTCGAGGTCGCCGACGACAGCCGTGCTTTCCAGGTCCACTGCAACCATGGCTCGGTAGAGGCGCCAGGCGGTCGTTTCCTCATGCGCCTCGACACCGATGCGACCCTGGTGGCAGTCCTGCGCGCATCAGTGCGTATCGAAACCGCCCTGGGTGTCGCCGCGCCCCTGGCCGAAGGCGGCAGTGCCCGTTTCGACCGCCACGGCGTCCAGTTGCAGAATCTGCTGCCGTCCGCCGCCAGCGCCTGGGAAAACGGCTTTATCGAGGTACACGACCGCCCTCTAGGCGAGGTGGTGGCGGCACTGCGCCCCTACCGCACCGGTCTGCTGCGTATTTCAGAGCAGGCGGCAAGAGTGCGCGTTACCGGCAGTTTCCCGCTGGACGACAGCGACCGCACGCTGGACGCCCTGGCCGAGCGCCTGCCCATCACCCTCCAGCGCCTGACCGGCTACTGGGTCAGCATCGAACACGCGTAAGCGTTGCCGGAATAAAAAATCCCGGCCGCCCCTGTCACTTTTCTCCGCTCGTCGCACATAGCAGGTGAACCCCCAGTCACTCCATTCGCCATCTGCGGAGAACATTCCATGCGCATACCACGATCCAGTCGCCGTCCACTGGCACTGGCCATCACCCTGGGCACCCTGTTCGGCGGGCCGCTCGCGGCCACATCCCTCCTGGCCAGTACAGCGCCCACCTACCAGTACGACCTACCGAGCGGCCCGCTGGATGCGAGCCTGACCCGCATCGCCCGCCAGGCCGGCCAGGTGATCATCGTCGAACCGGGGCTGGTCGACGGTCTGCGCGCCCCGAGGGTCAGCGGCGAACTCACCCTGGAACAGGCCTTCGCCCAGGCGCTGTCCGGCAGCGGGCTGGTGCTTGCCAGGAGCGCCAGCGGCACACTCGGTGTCCAGCCGGCAAGCCATGACGATGCACTGGCGCTGAGCCCGCTCACCGTCAACGCCTTGGGCGTGAACACCACCACGGAAGGCTCAGGCTCCTACACCTCGGCGGCGGTCAATATCGGCAAGGGTGAACAGGCGGTACGCGACATTCCGCAGGCCGTCTCGGTGATCACCCGGCAGAAGATGGACGACCAGGGCATCACCGACATCCGCCAGGCCCTGCTCAGTGCCCCGGGCGTCACCATGGTGTCGAATGAGCCAGGTGGACATTTCTATTCGCGCGGCTTCTTCATCCAGAGCTACCAGTTCGACGGTGTACCGCTGGAGCGCCAGCTCTATGCGCGCGGCTCGGCCTTCAACAGCGACATGGCGCTCTACGACCGGGTGGAGATCATGCGCGGCCCACAGGGGCTGTTCGAGGGCGAAGGCGACCCATCCGGCTCGGTGAACCTGGTGCGCAAGCGCCCGACACGGGACAACCAGGTGATCCTCACCGGCAAGGCCGGCTCCTGGGATCGTTACGGCCTGCAGGCCGACGTGGCCGGGCCGCTCGACAGCAACGGCGCCATCCGTGGTCGCCTGGTGGCAAACCAGGAAACGGCGGACTCCTTCCGCGACCACATGGACTCCAAGACCCGCACCCTCTATGCCGCGCTCGACTTCGACCTCGGTTCAGCCACCACCCTGGGCGTCGGTTTCAGCCGCGAGAAACCCGAAAGCGCGCTCGACTGGACCGGACTGCCCAGCTATGCCAACGGCAGCATGCCCGACTACCAGCGCTCGACCAATCTCAGCACGCCCTGGAGCTACGCAGAAAAGACCCAGGACACCTGGTACCTGGACCTCACCCATGCCTTCAACGAGGACTGGAAGCTCAAGGCCTCGCTGGTCGATACCCGCGAAGCCAACGAGATCAAGTACCTGCTGCGCTCCGGGCGCCTCGGCCCACCCAGCACCCTGCGCGGCGATGTCTACTATTTCGACATGTTCTCGAAGAACCGGGGCGCCGACGTGCACCTGACCGGCAACACCGAACTGTTCGGGCGCAAGCTCGCGCTGACCGCCGGTGGTAACTACTCGCACCAGCGCAGCAGCGACCTCTGGGGCTGGATACGCAGCATCGACACCGCCTACTCCAGCCCGAGCCAGCCCAGCAGCGCACCGGAACCGAGCGCCGCACAGATCCTCGCCACCAACCGCATGGACGATGGCTATCGCTCCGACAAGAAAGGCCTCTACGCCATGGGCCGCTACGAACTCTACGGCCCGCTGTCGCTGACCCTTGGTGCCCGCCTGTCGTCCTACGAACAGACCTATGTCTCGGATGGCATCTGGGGCTACTCGGAAAGCACCGCCAAGGAGAGCCGCAAGGTGACGCCATTCGCGGCGCTGACCTACAGGTTGGGAGAGCAGTGGTCGATCCACGGCAGCTATGCGGAAATCTTCAAGCCGCAGACCCAGCGCAACGTCGACGGCAACTTCCTCAGCCCGGTCACCGGCAGCAACTACGAGCTCGGCCTGAAGGGCGAGCTGCTGGGCGGCCGAGTGAATACCTCGTTCGCCCTGTTCCGCACCGAGCAGGAAGGCGTCGCCTTCGAGGATGGCAGTGTCGACCAGACCATCGCCGACATCCGCTGCGGCGGCACCTGCTACCGGGATACCGCCCAGGTGCTGAGCCAGGGCTTCGAAGCCGAAGTGACCGGCGAAGTCCTGCGGGACCTGCAACTCTCCGCTTCCTACACCTACACCGGCACCCGCTATCGCGGACAGGACACACCTTCGGTCGGCTACGACATCTCCGCCAACACCGGACTTCCCCGGCATGTCCTGCGCATCTGGGGCGATTACCGGCTACCCGCCGACTGGCAGCGCTGGTCCGTCGGCACCGGCCTGAGCAGCCAGAGCGGCTCCTCCAGCTTCGGCTACTACGACCGCTACCAGGGCGGCTACACCCTGCTGGATGCGCGGGTCGCCTACCGCTTCAGCGACAACCTCTCGGCCGCCCTGAACGTCGACAACCTGACGGACAAGAAGTATTTCAGCTCCATCAGCTACGACCACAACTTCTATGGCGCACCGCGATCCTTCCTGCTGACGCTGCAATACCGGCTGTAGACCGCATCCGGCAAGGCCCCGGAAACTTTCACGGATTTTTTTCACGACCGAGTGAACTATCCGAACGAGGCCAGGGTCTGATTTTGCGAAGGGCCTGAAACCCTTCGATGCTCCTTGTTGTGTTAAGTGTTGGCAGATCTCTGGACCTAGTGGTCCGGATTTGAACCTCGAACTTTCCCCTCCCCCAATGAAGTTCGAGGTTTTTTTTGCCCGCAGAAAAGTGCCCGCGAACACGCCTCCAGACAAACACCCCAGCCGACGAAGATTGCTCCGAAGCACTGGCCAGGCGAGAGCCCAGATCCTCCCACAGGCACAACCACGCTCGACCACCGGCTGCGCGAAGGTGTAGGAAAGCATGCAGCTCAGAGTTGCAGACCACCGCTGGCCTTGTGCAACGCCCTCAATTGCCCGGTGATTCGCTGCAGATTCTCATCGATGGCCTGTAGCTCCAGCCGGCGCGCCTCGCCCAGCAGGTGCTGGACTTCCTGGTCCAGTTGCTCGCTGAGCTGGTTCAAACGCGCCTGGCGCTGCTCGCTTTCCCGTTGCAGGCCCTGCCACTCGCCAGGTTGGGGCAAACCATAGCCGGGGCCGTCGAGCAGTTCCGCCGGACGGCTCAGGTAACCGCTGCTGGCGAGGATTTCCTGCAAGGCACGGTCAGCCTTGTCCAGGGACGAGTCGCCTCCGGCACGCCCGCCCAGGTAGCGCTTCTTCAATTCCTCCTGCGCCATCAGCAACTGCCGCCGCTGGGCGGCCTGTTCCACCAGCAGCAACGCGGCATTGCTGCGCAGGTCGGCGTCGGCGAACCAGCCCCGCCGCTCATGCGCCGGCAGCGCCAGCCAGTCCTCCACCGTCGCCTGGGGCAGCCCCAGGCGCTGCCGGAGGATGTCGAACATGGCCTGGTAGCGCTCACGGTAGGAATCGAAGCGATAGCCCAGGCGCAAGGCTTCGGCAGGGTCGTCGAGCACACGGGCATCGGCCAGACCGCGACCGATCAGCAGCCGCAGCAAACCACTGGGCAGGATACTGTCCAGCGCCTGCAGGCTCGGCTCGGCGGTGCCGCTGCGCAGCAGCTTGAGGGTTTCCACCGCGCAGTTGTTGGACAGAAAGTAATAGTCGCCATCGTAGCCCCAGTGCACCTCGGCGCTGCGCTCCAGCAGGCCGTCGATCTGCCCGCGCGACAGTTTCAGCGGCACCGAGGCCAGACCGCGCAGTTCCACCTTGGTGTACTCGTCGATCACCTGGCCGAGCGGCAGCACGAACAGACGCGACGGGTAGACGCCGGTCAGGCCGTCCCAGCTGGAAATCTGCACATCGCCGACGAAGGCGCGGAAGGACAGCACCAGATGGTGCTCCAGATCGAGCCGGCACGCCTCGCCACGTTCGCGCCCCGGTGCGCAGATCACCAGACGCAGCATGCTGTGGCCCCAGCGGCTCATCCACTGCTGGTTGGCTTCGGCGAACAGGTAGTCCACCTGGTACACCCGCTCCGGGTCCAGTTCCAGCAGCGGCGTCCTGCCGAAGTCGCGCCCGGCGTTGAGGATCGGGTAGCCGTCGGCGCACGCCTGTCGGGCCGGCGGCTGCCAGCCGAAGTGTTCACTGAAATAGCGGTACAGCGAAGGCCGGCGGCAGGCATAGCCAGGATCGAGCAGGAAGTATTCGAGATTGACCGCGACGAACTCCCTGGGGCTGCTGGTTTCGTAAGGGTCCGGGCTGCGCACCGACAGGGCGTTGCGCCACTCGCGCTCACCACGGGTACCAACCCGCTGCGGCCAGCCCGCCAGGTCGAGCAGGCGCGGATCGTCGCTCAGGGTGAAGCGCCGTGCCGTCTGGCCCCGGCAACCGGCTGGCAGGCCAACGACGCCCAGGCTACCCGCCAACTGCTGGCAGTGGCCGAGCTGGCTACGCTGTGCATCGGACCAGAGCCGGGCACGGTCATAGCGATGGGCGACTTCATGCACCACGGTGGCCAGCAGTTCCTGGCGCAGGGTGCCATGGCTGCGCCCGGTGCGTTGCGTCCTGGCCGAACCGTCGACCAGCGCCGGCAGCAAGCGACGATTCAGGGCGATCCGGTCCAGGCTGGCATGGCCGTAAGTCTGCTCCGCCATGTCGTCGCGCCACTCGACGCGCAAGTCCCGCCCCAAACGCGTCCGTAGCACAGGCGGCAGCGCAGTCAGCGCTTCATCCAGCAGTTGCCGGGACGCCTCACGCTGGCTGGCCGACAACCCTTTCTCATGCAGGACGAGCCGCAGCTCGGCCTTGATCGGCAGGCCCCAGGCAAGCAGTGCCAGCAGCCCGACGCAGCGCCACCTCACAGGGCGAGGATGGCTTCCGCCAGTTCCAGGTCACTGGCGGCACGGGCTTGCGGGAACTGGCCGCGCAGGCTGTCGAACGCTGCCTCCAGGCGCACACCGTGAATCCCGCCTTCGCTGGCGACGAAACCGGCGGCTTCGTCACGGGCTTCGAGCACCACTTTCATGTCGCGGATCGAGGTGGTGGTGTCCGAGGTGAAGTTCAGGCTGCGATCCAGCGCCCGTACCAGGATGTTGCTGGTGGCCACCAGCGTCTGCGCATGGCTGCCGAGGGAGAAGGACAACAGGCCCGCCGTCAGGCCGGCGATGAGGGTCTTGTGCATCTGGGTATCTCGGGGAAAAGGGACTATTGGACGAGAATCGCGGCGGCCAGTTCCAGGTCATCATCCGGCAATTCGGCCATGTTCTGACGCAGGTGATCGAAGGCGGCCTGCAGGTAGGCGCTGCGCACCCCACCGTCAGTGGCGATGAAATGGGCGGCATCGTCACGGGCAGCGATGACCCGCTTGGACTCGAACGGCGTACTGGTCAGCTTGCTGGTGACATAGCTGCTGCGCACCAGCCCGGCACTCAGGGTATCCAGGGCATGCGCAGGAAAGGAGGCCAGCAGGCAGGCTGCGAGCGGTACAAGGAAAAATCTCATGGGCAATCGGTACCGGAAGCGGCCGCCCGTGAACACGGGTGGCCGTACGTTCGTCACAGGGCCAGGATGGCTTGCGCCAGTTGCAGGTCGCTGGCTTGCAGGCCTGGCATCTGGCCGCGGATGTGCTGCAGGGCAGCCTCCAGATGCGAGCCGCGCTGCGTGCCGTCGCTGCCGATGAAGTGAGCAGCATCGTCGCGCGCCGCTTGCACGATCTTGCTGTCGCCGATGGAGGATGTCAGGTCGGATGTGCCTTCGGCGCTGTTGGTCAGGCCGCCCAGGACCAGGTCGGTGGTGGCGGTGAAACTCGCCGCATGGACGCTACCCGCCATCAACAGGGTGGATGTGCACAGGGAAACAAGCAGGGCATTGCGCATGGCTGGACTCCGGAACGATGGCCGGCCCGTGTGGCCGGTAACGAAAACCGAAGGATAAGCGCGGTAGAGCGGGCTGTGAAGCACGGCGGGTGCCGCGAAAGACGCGGAAACACACCGCCGTACCCGTACGGATGCGGCGGTGTGCATGGCGGGTGGGCGATCAGTCGACGGCCTTGACCATGTCCTCCAGCACTTTCTTGGCATCGCCGAAGACCATCATGGTCTTGTCCATATAGAACAATTCATTGTCCAGCCCCGCATACCCGCTGGCCATGGAGCGCTTGTTGACGATGATGGTCCGCGCCTTGTACGCCTCGAGGATCGGCATACCGGCGATCGAGGAAGTGGGATCGTTCTTGGCTGCCGGGTTGACCACGTCGTTGGCGCCCAGCACCAGCACCACGTCGGCCTGGCCGAACTCGGCGTTGATGTCGTCCATCTCGAACACCTGCTCGTAGGGCACCTCGGCCTCGGCCAGAAGCACGTTCATATGTCCCGGCATGCGCCCGGCCACCGGGTGGATGGCGTATTTCACGCTGATACCACGGTGGCCCAGCTTCTCTGCCAGCTCCATCAGGGCATGCTGGGCACGCGCCACCGCCAGGCCGTAGCCGGGCACGATGATCACGCTGTCGGCATTGCTCAGCAGGAAGGCCGCGTCGTCCGACGAACCGGACCTGACCGGACGCTGCTCCTGGCCCGCCACCGCCGGACCGGCATCCGCCGCACCGCCGAAGCCACCAAGGATGACGTTGAAGAACGAGCGGTTCATCGCCTTGCACATGATGTAGGAGAGGATCGCGCCGCTGGAACCGACCAGCGAACCCGCCACGATCAGCATCGAGTTGTTCAGCGAGAAACCGATACCCGCCGCGGCCCAGCCGGAATAGCTGTTGAGCATCGACACCACCACCGGCATGTCGGCACCGCCGATGGGGATGATGATCAGCACACCGATGATGAACGCCAGCAGGACCAGCACGGCGAAGGCCGTGACATCGCCGGTCAGGGTGTAGACCAGCCCCAGGGCGACGATCACCAGCCCGACCAGCAGGTTGAACAGATGCTGCCCGGCGAACTGCACCGGCGCCCCCTGGAACAGACGGAATTTGTACTTGCCCGACAGCTTGCCGAAGGCGATCACCGAACCGGAGAAGGTGATGGCACCGATGGCCGCGCCGAGGAACAGCTCCAGGCGGTTGCCCGCGGGAATCGGCGTGCCGGCGCTGACGACGATGCCCAGCGACTGCGGCTCGACCACCGCGGCAACCGCGATGAAGACCGCCGCCAGGCCGATCATGCTGTGCATGAAGGCGACCAGCTCGGGCATCTTGGTCATTTCCACCCGGCGTGCCATCAGCGTGCCGAGGCTGCCGCCGACTAGCAGGGCGACGACGACGTAGGCGATACCGGTCGTCGCCAGCTCCGACCCGAGCTTGAAGATAAGCCCGACGGTGGTCAGCACGGCGATGCCCATGCCGATCATGCCGAAGGCGTTGCCGCGCCGCGACGTGGTCGGGTGCGACAGCCCCTTGAGGGCCTGGATGAAGCACACCGAGGCACTCAGGTAGAGCAGGGTGATCAGGTTCATGCTCATGTCATTGCTTCTCCACTGGGGCCTTCGCGGCCTTCTTCTTGAACATCTCCAGCATGCGCCGGGTCACCAGGAAACCACCGAACACGTTCACCGCCGCCAGCGCCACGGCCAGGGTGCCCATGGTCTTGCCCAGCGGGGTGACAGTCAGCGCGGCAGCCAGCATGGCGCCGACGATGACGATGGCGGAAATGGCGTTGGTCACCGCCATCAGCGGCGTATGCAGCGCCGGGGTGACGTTCCAGACCACGTGGTAGCCGACGTAGATCGCCAGCACGAAGATGATCAGGTTGTAGATACCGTCCGAAATCAGGTCCATGTCTTGTGCTCCTCAGGCGTTCTTGCGCACGACCTGCCCGTCGCGGCACATCAGGCAGGCCGCGACGATGTCGTCTTCGAGATCGATGTGGAAACGGCCATCCGCGTCGATGACCAGCTTCAGGAAATCCAGCAGGTTGCGCGCATACAGCGCCGAGGCATCCGCCGCCACCAGCGCCGGCAGGTTGCCGTGGCCGACCAGCGTCACGCCATGGCGCACCGCCACACGGTCCAGCTCGGTGAGCGGGCAGTTGCCGCCCTTGGCGGCCGCCAGGTCGACGACGACCGAACCGGGCTTCATCTGCGCCACCGTGTCCTCGCGCAACAGCGTTGGCGCCTTGCGCCCCGGAATCAGCGCCGTGGTGATGATGATGTCGGCCTGCTTGGCACGCTCGTGCACCGCACTGGCCTGGCGCGCCATCCAGGAGGCGGGCATCGGCCGGGCGTAGCCACCGACACCTTCGGCGCACTCGCGCTCCTCGTCGGTTTCGAACGGCACCTCGACGAACTTCGCTCCCAGCGATTCGATCTGCTCCTTGACCGCAGGCCGCACATCGGACGCCTCGATCACCGCGCCCATGCGCCGTGCCGTGGCAATCGCCTGCAAACCTGCGACCCCGGCGCCCAGCACCAGCACACGGGCGGCCTTCACCGTACCGGCGGCGGTCATCAGCATCGGCATGAAGCGCGGGTAGTGGTCGGCAGCCAGCATCACGGCTTTGTAGCCGGCAATATTGGCCTGGGACGACAGCACGTCCAGGCTCTGCGCCCGCGAAGTGCGCGGGGCGGCTTCCAGAGCGAAGGCGCTGATGCCCCGCTCGGCCATGCGCGCCAGGTTGGCATCATCGAAGGGGTCGAGCATGCCAACCAGCACGCTGCCGGGTTTCATGTGCGCCAATTCCTCCGCACTCGGCGCCACCACCTTCAGCACCAGTTCGGCGGCAAAGGCTTCGGCGGCACCCGCGATACGCGCACCAGCAGCTTCGTAGTCGCGATCAGGCACGCTGGCCGCGACACCCGCACCTTGCTGCACGGTGACCTGATGCCCCTGGGCGATCAGCTTTTTGATGGTTTCCGGGGTGGCAGCGACCCTGGTCTCACCAGCATGGCTTTCAAGAGGTACACCGATGTGCATGTTTCTTGTTCTCCTGCGTGAATCGGCTGTTTCGTTCACCCACGTTCCCAATCCTGGCTAGCAGAGCGGCCAGGTCGCCTGGGCATTAACGGGAAGACTGGGGCGCGGCATTTTGCAGACTGAACGATTTTGCATCAATGGTTTTAATCGTGAACGATAAATATAGATACAGTCATACACTGACCTTCTATCCGTGACCAGACTGCATTGGATGCAGAGCGATGCAACTTAAGGCGCGCACGACCACCCTCCTTTGGTAGGGAGGACGGATGCCTGACGACCAAAGGCTGGGAGAGAACAGTACGAAAGGGGGAGAAGGAGGACGCCACCCTGGAAGGGCCAGGAGAGCAGAGGTAACGGCTTAACGTATGGATACGATCATGACTGCGACCGATGCGGATCGGCTCGCGGGCAAGCGCGCTGCTGCGGCACTTGCCCTGTCGGAAGAGGGTTCAATCAGTTATTGCACTGCTGGGCCAGCGCACGCAGGGAGGCCTCGGCTTCGAGCACGCGGTTCACGGCCTCCTCGGCTTTTTCACGGGTCAGTCCCAGCCGATCGAACAGCGCTTGTGGGATTTCCTCCTGCACGCCATCGTGGGAGCCATGCTGGCGCAGCAGGCTCGTCGCCAGGCACACCAGGTTGGCATAGGCTGCGTGTTCGCCTTCATAGTGCGGGTCGAGCTGGAAGCGCAGTGCCGTGCAGAGTTCTTCCGGCATGCTCCAGTAGCGCACCAGCCAGGCACCGATCTGCTCCCGCGTGATCCCCAGCAGGTGCTGTTCGACATGGCTGTGGGACAGGTGCGGGTTGGCCTCCAGGTGGCGGCAGATCAGCGAAAAGTGCGGCGGGAACACATAGGCGAGCACCAGGTAGCCGAAGTTGTGCAACAGCCCGGCCAGGTAACTCAGGCCGATTTCCGGGCGGTGCGCGCGCGGGATCGCCCTGGTCAGCCCTTCGATGACCGCCGCGGTATAGATCGCCTGCTGCCAGTAGGGCTTGGCCTGCTGCGGCTGGTCCTTGGGCAGGCTCAAGGTCTTGCCCAGTGCCAGGCCCAACGCCAGGTTGATCACCAGGTCGAACCCCAGCACCCGCACGATGGCATCCTCGACCGAGCGAATCTTGCCCGGCGCCGCATAGTAGGGCGATGCCGCCCAACTGATGACCTGGGCGGCGAGTGCCGGATCGGTCTCCACCACGCCAGTGATGTCGTCGATCGTCGCCTCGGGGCTGACGCGCAGCTTGATGACCTTCTGCGCGGTCTGCGCCAGTGGCGGTATCTCGATGGTTTCCTCCAGGCGCTGGCGGATACGGCGCGCCGTGAAGGACTGCACCGCCCTGGCGATCTGCGCCCGGTCATCGGCGGGGCGGTCGAGGTTGGGGCGAATGCTTTCCAGCGGCACGGCGAAACGCCCGGCGCTGGCCTTGCTCAACAGGCTGCGGAAAACCTCGATACTCACTTCAAGCAACAGCCCCGGCTCACCGGACTCGAGCAAAAGCGACGGCTGCCCCAGCAGTTTTTCTTCGTATATGCAGGGCGAGCTGGTAATGGCCGGCAGGCTCGGCAGCACATGCAGCTTGTGCCGGTCGAGCATGCGCTCCAGTTGCGCCTGCTTGACCACCGCCAGTTGCCGTCCGGTCAGCTCTTCCAGGCGGGCCAGGTCGAGCAGGTGATCACGCGGATAAAGCACCAGCACCGCACCGATGACATCGTCCAGCAGGACGGCCTGGACCCGCTGCGCCAGAGCGAACCCGTTGCGCTCCTGGCGAACCCGGTAGGGCAGATCCAGGGTCTGCAGCAGTTGCGCTATCAACGGAGGAAGTGCAGGAGCAGAGGCGGTACCGATAGCTAGATTCATGAGTGGATCCATTTGAGCCATGCCCTGCAGTATAGCCAGCGACCTGCCGTGGCAAAGCATAGAGACGACAAAGTATCAGACCTGGCCATATTGCTGGCCATGCCGCAGCCAGCGGGCCAGCAACGGACTGACGTTCTGCGGCCAGCGCTCCAGTAGCGTCTGGGCCGCGTCGCGCACCGCGGGCAACAGGTCGGCATCACGCATCAGGTCGGCTACCTTGAACTGCAGCAGGCCGGTCTGGCGAACACCGAGCATTTCGCCCGGGCCACGCAGTTCCAGATCCTTCTCGGCGATCAGGAAACCATCACAGGTCTCCCGCATGATCCCTAGCCGCTCCCGTCCAATCTGCGACAGCGGCGGATGATAGAGCAGCACACAATGACTGGCGGCACTGCCCCGCCCGACCCGACCACGCAACTGGTGAAGCTGTGCCAATCCCAGGCGCTCCGGATTCTCGATGATCATCAGGCTGGCATTCGGCACGTCCACGCCCACTTCGATCACCGTGGTGGCGACCAGCAGTTGCAAGTCTCCTGCCTTGAACGCCTGCATCACGGCAGCTTTTTCCACCGGCTTCATGCGGCCATGAATCAATCCTACGCGCAAGCCGCCCAATGCGGCGCTGAGATCGGCATAGGTACTCTCGGCGGCCTGGCAGGTCATTTCCTCGGACTCTTCGATCAGGGTGCAGACCCAGTAGGCCTGCCGCCCCTGCTCACAGGCCAGGCGCACCCGCTCGACGACCTCCAGCCGCCGGCTGTCGGCGACCAGCAGCGTATTCACCGGCGTACGCCCCGGCGGCAGTTCGTCGAGGATGGAAGTGTCCAGGTCGGCATAGGCACTCATGGCCAGGGTCCGGGGGATCGGCGTGGCCGTCATGATCAGTTGGTGCGGGCAGAGCAGCCCATCGATGCCCTTGCTGCGCAGCGCCAGACGCTGCTGCACGCCAAAGCGGTGCTGCTCATCGATCACCACCAGCGCCAGGCATTTGAAGCGCACTTCATCCTGGAACAGAGCATGGGTACCCACCACCATCGGGGCGCCAGCCGCGATTCGCTCCAGTGCAGACGCGCGCGCCTTGCCCTTGAGCTTTCCAGCCAGCCAGGCGACCTCGATACCCAGCGGGCTCAGCCATTTATCGAAGTTGATGAAATGCTGCTCGGCCAGTATCTCGGTCGGCGCCATCAGCGCCACCTGATAACCCGCTTCGAGCGCCTGCAAGGCGGCCAGGGCCGCTACCACGGTCTTGCCCGCGCCCACATCGCCCTGGACCAGCCGCAACATCGGCTCGGGCTGGGCCAGGTCATAGGCAATTTCCGCGGCGACCCGCTTCTGCGCGCCCGTCGGCTGGAAACCCAGGCTATCCAGAAACGCCTGCGGCAGGCGCCGGGCAGCAGGCAACGCAGGGGCCTGCTGGGAGCGCACGCTTTCGCGCAGGCGCTGCAATGACAGTTGATGGGTCAGCAGTTCCTCGAATGCCAGCCGATGCTGAGCCCAGTGCCGGCCCTCGGCCAGCTCCAGTTGATCGGCATCCGGCGGGGGGCGGTGCAGGTAGCGAATGGCCTGGTCGAGGGCACCCAGGCGGTACTCTGTCGCCAGCTCCGTGGGTAGCCAGTCAGGCAGGCTGTGTGGACCGAGCCGCACCAACGCCTGCTGGCTGAGGTTGCGCAGGCGCTGCTGGGTCAAACCTTCGGTGGTGGGGTAGATCGGCGTCAGCGTCTGCTCCACGGCCGGGCTCTCGTCGCCCTGCAAAGCGCGATACTCCGGGTGATAGATTTCCAGCCCGGTCGCACCCGGACGAACCTCGCCATAGCAGCGAAGCTGGCTACCGCGCTTCATGCCCTCTTTCTGCGCCTGGCTGAAATGGAAGAAGCGCAGGCTCAAGGTGCCGCTGCCATCCTGCAGGCGGACCAACAGGCTCCGGCGACGCCCCATGACCACATCGGCACCGGCCACGATACCTTCGACCACGGCATCCTGCCCCGGGCGCAAGGCACCAATCGGCGTGATGCGGGTACGGTCCTGATAACGCAGGGGCAGGTGGAACAGCACATCCTGCAGGGTTTCCAGGCCGACCCGCGCCAGCTTCTCGGCCAGCGCCGCACCTACGCCCTTGAGCGTCGTAACAGGAATGTCGGCCAATGCAGTCATCGGCTCAACCGTTCTCCGTGCCCTTGTTCACCGAACAGAGGCGGATCGAGTCGGCCAAAATCTCGATGGCCTTCGGACGCGGGAAGCTGACGCGCCAGGCAATCGCAACGGTACGGAACGGCGCTGGCGAGGTGAACGGTCTGACGTCCAGAACGCCAGGGGCATAGTGGTGGCTGTCCACGGCGGACAGCGGCAATACCGATACACCCAACCCGGAAGCGACCATATGACGGATGGTCTCCAGCGAGCTGGCCTCCACTGTGGTGTGGCTGACCGCCTCACCCTTGCGAGTAGTCGGGCAGGATTCCAGCACCTGATCACGGAAGCAGTGCCCTTCGCCGAGCAGCAACAGGCTGCGGTCGTTGAGCAACTCGGGATCGATACTTTCGCGGGCCGTCCACGGGTGCCCGGCCGGCATCAGCACATAGAACGGTTCGTCATACAGGGTTCGTGTAACGACATCGGCTTCCTGGAACGGCAAGGCGATGATGATGGCGTCGAGTTCGCCCGTGCGCAGCTTGTCACGCAGCACATGGGTGAAGTTTTCCTCGATATACAGCGGCATGTCCGGGGCGACCCGGTGCAACTGCGGAATCAGGTGGGGAAAGATATACGGGCCGACCGTATAGATCGCACCAACCTTCAAGGGCGCGGCCAGCTGATTCTTGCCGACCTGGGCCAGTTCACGAATGCTCTGGGCCTGCTCCAGCACTTTTTGCGCCTGGGTGACGATGCCTTCACCGACCGGGGTCAGCCGCACCGCGCTTTTGGTGCGCTCGAAAATCAGAATGCCAAGCTCGTCTTCAAGCTTCTTCACACCGACCGACAAGGTCGGCTGGCTGACATGACAGCGCTCTGCCGCCCGCCCGAAGTGTTGTTCCTGGGCGAGGGTGACGATGTAGCGGAGTTCGGTGAGGGTCATAGCCAATATCCATTGAGATACAGCTAAGCATAGCGGCAGTCTTCCAGAGAAACCAAGCGGGCGGGTTGTGCAGGGGATGCACAACCCGCCAGGGCATTACCGCCGTCCCCGCTCCAGGGAGTAGACGAAGGGTGCCAGGACTTCCAGCGTACCGTTCTTCAACAGCTCCTCGGGAGGAGCCGGCAAAGGCTGGGCGCGGCGGATCATCTGCTCGGTCGCCCGATTCAGGGATGCGCTGCCGGAATTACCGACCAGCTCGTAGGACAGCACGTTGCCCTTGGCATCGACCACGAAACGCAGCCTGACCACACCTTCCTGCCCTCGACGACGCGCATCATCCGGATAGCGCTTGTAGCGATTCAGGTGCGCCAGCAGACGGCTCTGCCAGGTTGGCTCGGAGTTCGAGGTGATGGGCGCGCTTTCGCCCTGCTCGGTCGTCGCCAGGTGATCGTCGAAACGGTCGGAACTGGGCTGCGACTGCGAAACCTCGGTGGGCTCCTGCTCCTGCGGTTGCTCCGGCTCGATCTCCTTCTTGGGCTCCGGCTTGACCTCTGGGCGAGGTTTGGGCGGCTCCTTCTTCGGCTTTGGCTTGGGCGGCGGCGGCACAGCGATCTTCGGCTTGGGCGCCTCGGCCAGCTTGGGCAGGGGTTCGGGCTCAGGCTCTATGATGGGCTCTGGCGGCTTGACCGGCTTGGGTGGAGTCGGCGGCGCAGGCTTCGGAGCCGCAGGCAACGGCGCCAGCTCGATCATCATGGCCAGAGGTGGCATTTCCACCTCGATGACTTCCGGCTTCCAGTAGAGCGACCAGAGCGCCAGGCCGATATGCAGCCCCAATACCAGCACGAGGCTGCCAGCCCACATGGACAGTTTATAGGGCTGATTACTCATGGCGCGCCGACCGTCTCCAGGCCTACCAGGCCAATCTTCAGGTAACCGGCTGCTCGCAGCCCATCCATGACTTCCATCAGGTGGCCGTACTGCAGCGCGGTGTCACCACGGACGAAGATCGTCTGGTCCTTGTCACCCTTGGTCTGGGCATCGAGTACGCTGCCCATGGTAGCCAGCGTCACTTCATCGTTGCCAAGGAACAGGCTGTTGTCTTCCTTGATGCTCAGATAAAGCGGCTGGTCCGGACGCGGAGCCGGCTTCGCGGTAGAGGCCGGCAGGTCGAGCTTCACATCCACGGTCGCCAACGGAGCGGCGACCATGAAGATGATCAGCAGCACCAGCATCACGTCGATGAACGGCGTTACGTTGATCTCATGGGCTTCGGAAAGGTCGTCCTCAGCCCCTTCTTTCAAATGCATGCCCATGCTCAGACCACCTTGGAAACGTGTGGGTGCGCACTCTGCTCAGCGGGAGATTGGTGGTCCAGGTCACGGCTGACCAGCAGCAGTACCTGGGCCGACGCATCGGCGACCTGCGCCTTGTAGCCGGAGATAGAGCGGGCGAATACGTTGTAGATGACCACGGCGGGGATCGCTGCCACCAGGCCCAGCGCGGTGGCCAACAGCGCTTCGGCGATACCGGGTGCCACGACGGCCAGGTTGGTGGTCTGGGATTTGGCGATGCCGATGAAGCTGTTCATGATCCCCCACACGGTACCGAACAGACCGACGAATGGAGCCGTCGAACCGATGGTCGCCAGCACGCCAGTCCCCTGGCTCATGCTGCGACCACTGGCGGCGACAAGACGCTCGAGGCGGAAACTGACGCGCTCCTTGATGGCATCCTTGTCGGTGCTCTTGGAGGAAAGGTTCAGCTCTTCCTGGGCATCTTCGATCAGCAGTGTGCTGAAACTGTTCTGGGCACGCGCCTGGTCGGCAGCCTGCTTGAGTGTGCTGACGCGCTTCAGGGCACCGACTTCGCCGCGCAGACGGCGCTTGGCACGAATAAGTTCGAGGCCTTTGGCGACCCAGATGGTCCAGGTAATGATCGAGGCGATGACCAGACCGATCATCACGGCTTTGACGACGATATCCGCGCCTTGGTACATGCCCCACGGGGAAAGGTCATGGGCGAAGCCGGCGGAGAGTTCATCTTCTGCCAGGGCCTCTTCAGCTTCAGAGGTGCCGGTTTCGTCAAGAGCCTCGCCATCGACGTCCGCAGCACCCTCGACAGTGCCCTCGCCATTCTGCGCGGCAGCGACGCTACCTGCGGCAAGCGGATCAACCGCTGGCGCTTCACCAGAGGAAGCGGCAGGTGCCTCATTGGCGGCAGGTGCGGCAACCGGCGTCGTTTCATCGGCCTGACTTGCGGGCACGAGTGACAGCGTAAGCAGAACAGCCACGAACATGCGCAGAGCTGCGCTATTGAACGGGGCGCGGGAGAAGATCGATTTCATGCGGGCCACACCTGATCTGAGCGGGACGGACAGTGGCTCGAATAGGATTCGACGAGCCAGAGCAAGCGGTAATTATCGCAAATAGTTATCGTTCATTAAAGGAATAAAATTAATTTTCCTTCACGAAGTCATTAGCGTACCTGAACAGGGGGTGGGAAATCAGCCAGAATCGCAGCACGAACCACTCCCATGCACCTTATGAAGCCCTGACTACAGCGCCGTTACAGCGCTCCGCGAACCTCGTTCGCAAATAGGGATAGGGCACCCGCCACATATCCATTAAGATGCGCCCGCCGGTTTCCACCAGGAATTAATAGGGAATCCATGGTGGCCTGACGGCCTGGCGTCATCCTTGCAATTGCAAGCACGCCCGGTCACAGCCATCGAATGGAACTGCCCCCGCAACTGTAGGCACTTGGCATCACTGCGAAATATGTCACTGGAGCATGCTCCGGGAAGGCTGTGGTGATGCAATGAAGCGCCAGTCAGGAGACCTGCCGGCACGAATCGAACTGACCGGCGGGGTGTCCGGGAGGGAGAGCCTTGGCCGGCGCTGGACCTGGCACGCACACCCGTGATCCGTCCCGTCCGCCTTGAACCCTTCTCCTTGCGCCTGCCGGAATACCGCCATCCGCTCGCCTGGAGAACCCCATGCTGCTATCCCGTCTCGTCCTCGCCGGCGCCGTGCTTGGCCACTGCGCCTCGGCACTGGCCGCCACGCCGACCCAGTACCCGCTGAACATCGAGAACTGCGGCCACACCCTGACCTTCAGCGCCGCTCCCGAGCGGGCCGTGACCATCGGCCAGGCCGGCACGGAAATTTTCTATGCACTGGACCTTGGTAATCGCCTGGCAGGCACCTCGCTCTGGTTCAACGATGTGAAGCCGGCCTACAAGGCGCAGAACGACAAAGTCGAGCGCCTGGCCGACAACGACCCGAGCTTCGAATCGGTGATCGCCAAGCGCCCCGGCCTGGTGCCGGTGCAGTTCGAATGGATGGTCGGCGAACAGGGCGTGGTCGGCACTCGCGAGCAGTTCCATGAGCTGAATGTGCCCACCTATATCCTGCCCTCCGATTGTGAAGGCAAGGACAACCTGACCGGCGCCGACGGCACGCGCCTGCAGCCGTTCAGCATGGACTCGATCTACAAGAGCGTCGAACAGCTGTCGACCATCTTTGACGTGCGTGACCGCGGCGATGCCTTGGTCGCCAACCTCAAGCAGCGCCTGGACGACGCCCGCCACAGTGTCGAACAACGCAAGCTCGGCGATGTTTCCGCCGTGTTCTGGTTCTCCAGCGCCGACCTCGATATCGACCCCTACGTCGCGGGCCGCAAAGGCACGCCCGACCTCATGCTGAAGACGCTGGGACTGCGCAATGTCATCGAATCCGACGAAGAGTGGCCGACCGTCGGTTGGGAAACCATCGCCAAGGCCAACCCGACCGTCCTGGTGATCGCCCGCATGGACCGCCGCCGCTTCCCGGCCGATGACTACCTGAAGAAACTGGAATTCCTCAAGAGCGACCCGGTCACCCGGCACATGGATGCAGTGAAGAACGACCGCATCGTGATTCTCGACGCCAACGACATGCAGGCCTCGATCGGCACCATCGACGGTATCGAGCAACTGGCCAAGGCCATCGGCGAGCTCGACCTGTCCAAATGACCCTTGCTCCCCTGCTGCGCCACTGCCTGCTGCACACCCTCTGGGTGTCGGCACTGTTGCTGGTGGTGGTGATCGGTGGCGTCGCCATCGGTGAAACCAGCATCCCGCCGGCAGTGGTGTTCCAGGTGCTGGGCAACAAGCTGCTGGGCATGGGCTTCGTCCTCGACCCGATCGACGAGGGCATCGTCTGGAACTATCGCCTGACCCGCACCCTGGTGGCCGCCAGTTGTGGCGCAGGCCTGGCGATCTCCGGCGTGGTGCTGCAGGCACTGCTGCGCAACCCGCTGGCGGACCCTTACCTGCTGGGCATCTCCGCCGGCGCCTCGACCGGCGCGGTACTGGTGGCGATCATCGGCATCGGGGCGGGCGCGGTGTCGCTGTCACTGGGCGCCTTCATCGGCTCCATCGCCGCCTTCGCACTGGTCGCCATGCTGGCGCGAGCAGCCGGACGCGGCGCTCTGAGCGGCAATGCACAGATCATCCTGGCCGGTATCGCCGGCTCGCAATTGTTCAACGCCCTGACCGCCTTCCTGATCGCCAAGTCGGCCAACTCCGAACAGGCACGCGGCATCATGTTCTGGCTGCTGGGCAACCTCAGCGGCGTGCGCTGGCATGACGTGACCCTGGCCCTGCCGGTGGCGCTGGCCTGTACCCTCGTCTGCATCTGGCACGCTCGTGCGCTGGATGCCTTCACCTTCGGCAGCGACTCGGCGGCGGCCCTCGGCGTGCCGGTGCGCCGGGTACAGGCCTTGCTGATCGCCATCGCCGCACTGGCGACGGCGGTGATGGTGTCCATCGTCGGCGCGATCGGTTTCGTCGGGCTGGTGATTCCCCATGCCGCACGCCTGCTGACAGGCGCTCGCCACGCACGCCTGGTGCCAATCAGCGCCCTCGCCGGGGCGGTGTTCCTGGTCGGCGCGGACGTGATCGCACGCACCGCGATCAAGGGCCAGGTACTGCCGATCGGTGTGATCACAGCGTTGATCGGCGCACCGATCTTCGCGCTGATCCTGATCCGGGGGCGCTCGGCATGAGCCAGGACGACATCCTCCTCGAATGCCGCGAGCTGGGCTGGCGCGTCAAAGGCACGCCGATCATCCAGGGCATTTCCCTGGCGCTGCGACGCGGTGAAACCCTGGGCCTGATCGGTCCGAACGGCTCGGGCAAGTCGACTCTGCTCAAGGTGCTTGCCGGCCTGCGCACGCCCAGTGCCGGCGAGTTGTACCTGCAAGGCCAGCCCATGACGCGCCTGCCACGGCGCCAGGTCGCCCAGCGCCTGGCGTTCGTCGAACAGCACGCGGAAACCGCCGAGTCGATCTGCGTGCGCGACGCCGTGGAACTGGGCCGGACACCCTGGCTGTCGGCACTGCAGCCCTGGTCCGCGGAGGATTCGTCCATCGTCGCCGAGGCCCTGGCGGCGGTCGGCATGGGCCATATGCGTGATCGCGTATGGAACACCCTGTCCGGTGGCGAGCGCCAGCGCGTGCACATCGCCCGCGCCCTGGCGCAGCAACCCGAACTGCTGCTGCTCGACGAGCCGACCAACCACCTCGATATCCAGCACCAGATCGCCATCCTCGGCCTGGTGCACCAGTTGCCGGTGACCGCCCTGATCGCCCTGCACGACCTCAACCAGGCTCTCGGCTGCGACCGCGTCGGGGTGATGGCGGGCGGTCGCCTGGTGGCCCTCGGCGCACCGGAAGAGGTGCTGACCCCCGACTGCCTGCGCCAGGTATTCGGGGTCGAGGCGCGCTACCTGACCGACCCCTATGACGGCAGCCGCGTCATTCGTTTCCAACCCCTCACTGCCCCTCGGAGTGCATAGAAGACATGCGTACCCCCCTGAGACACGCCGCCCTGTTCGGCGCCCTCGCCCTGGCCTGCGTACCGGCCTGGGCCGAAGTCCATGAAGTGAAGATGCTCAACCGTGGCGCCAGCGGGGCCATGGTCTACGAACCGGAATACCTGGTGGTCGCACCGGGCGACAGCGTGAAATTCATCGCCAGCCACAGCACCCACAACGCCGCCAGCATCCCCGGCTTCCACCCGGAGGGCGCGGCGACCTTCAAGGGCCGGATCAACGAAGAGATCGAAGTGACGCTGGAGCAGCCGGGCTTCTACGGCATCCAGTGCATCCCGCACTACGCCATGGGCATGGTGATGCTGATCCAGGTCGGCGAACCGGGCCTGGATCAACTGGCGGTGCCTGCCGGCCTGCCGAACCGCGCCGCCGAGCGCTTCGCCAGGATCGTCGAGCAGGCGAAGGCGGCTACAGGTATTTGAGCCAGGCGATGTCACGGCGCCGCGCCTTGAGCGCGGCGAACCAGCGCACCGGCGGGTAGAGCGCGACGGACAAGAGGATGCTGCACAGCCAGATGGCGAGCATCGAGTCGAAACCGAAGTAGCTGCCCTGGTTCAGGCCCCAGATCGCCACGCAGGCCAGGTAGAGAAACTTCAGCACATAGAGGTGCAACAGGTAGAAGAACATCGGCGCGCCGCCGAACACCCCGAGTACCCGCACCGCCCGCTGCGATTGCAGGCGCTCGAAGGCATGCAGGAGCAACAGGCCAAGGCCCAGCGTCAGTGCGATGAACAGCAGCGAAGGTGGGTACTTGGTGATGTTGAAGAAGCTCATCAGGGTCTGCAGGGCGTTTTCACCGACGATCCAGGGTTTCTCGCCATAGCCGTTGACCAGACGCAGCGCGACGAAGCCCGCCAGCACGGCGAAACCCGCGCCCAGCAGAAGACGCTGACGTCGCGGGGCGCTGGCACTGCGGGCGAACCAGGGGCCCGCCGCGTAGCCGAGGGCGATGACGCCGATCCACGGCAGCAGCGGGTAGGACGTGCGCAGGCGCAGGGCGTCGGAAACCTCGATCCAGCCCCGGTCATGCAGCACGGCCCAGGGAATGTGCAGCGCTGATTCGACCGGGAAGTGCACGCCGTCGAGCAGGTTGTGCCCGGCGACGATCAGCAGGCCGAGGACGGCGAGCAGCGGGCGGGGCAACCAGACCAGCGCGGACAGCGCCAGCATGCTCAGGCCGATGGCCCAGATCACCTGCAGGTAGATGACGCTGGGCGGGAACTGGAAGGTCCAGGCGAAGTTGACCAGGGTCAGCTCCAGCAGGACCAGGAACAGCCCGCGCTTGAACAGGAACGCCGAGGCCTGGGCCGCGCCCTGGTACTTCTCGGCGTAGAGGAAGGCAGACAGGCCGGTAAGGAAGACGAAGACCGGCGCGCACAGGTGCGCCAGAGTCCGGCTGAAGAACAGGAAGGGATCGGTCTGTGCCACGTCCATCGGGTCGCCGACCTGCATGTGCAGGTAGAAGGTTTCGCGCACGTGGTCGAGCAACATGAAAAGAATCACCAGCCCTCTCAATGCGTCGATGGAGAGCAGCCGGGTAGTGGGGGCGTTGGTCATGGAGTCAGGATCGGAAGGCAATAAAGATATGAAATACTATATCAATACAAAACACGACAACAACCGGTACACGTCCTGCGAGCCCACACCTGATGGCCATGAACCGTACGCCACGGGCACTGCATACGCACAACATTGACTCGCCTTACACAACAGGAATGAACAAATAATGAGAAATAAACGATTCATCAGCACCGGAATGGCCCTCTGCCTGGCCCCCTTCCTGTCCACCGCCCAGGCCGGCACCCAGCAACAGGCCAACGGTTTCACCGAGGATGCGCGCTGGAGCCTGTTCAACCGGCTGCTCTACGAACAACGCGACTACAAGCACGGCGGCCGTAGCAACGGTGCACGCAATGCCCTGGTGCCACGTGCCCAGCGCAACGGCATGGCCGAGGAATTCGGCTATGGCCTGATGGGCCAGTTCGAGTCGGGTTTCACCCAGGGCACCGTGGGGGTTGGTGTGGATGCCCACCTGTACCTGGCGCAGAAACTCGATGGCGGTGGCGGTCGGGCCGGCAAGATCCGCCACCTGCCGGTGGACAATGACGGCCATGACCAGAATGATGTGGCGCGCGGTGGCGCGGCGATCAAGGCGCAGCTGTCCTCGACCCTGCTGCGTTACGGCGAGCAGCGCGTGAAAACGCCGATCTTCTCCTCATCCGACAGCCGCCTGCTGCCGGAAACCCACACAGGCTGGTACCTCAACAGCCGCGAATTCAGCGCCCTCAACCTGCACGCCGGGCACTTCACCGGCTCGGCGGACCGCAACTCACGCAGCAACAACAACCGCCTGGTGGTGAACTACGCCAATCCGTCGATGAAACTGGGCAACGCCTTCAGCTTCGTCGGCGGCAGCTACAGCGGCCTGCCCGGCCTGAGCCTGACGGCCTACACCGGGGAATTCGAGAACACCTGGCGCAGCCACTACCTCGGCGGCTACTACAGTCACGCACTGGCCGAAGGCCGCGGCCTGAGCGCCGAATGGCACCTGTACCGCAGCACCGATACCGGCCGCCAACTCGCCGGCGACGTGGACAACACCACCGGCAGCCTGCTGCTCGGCTACCAGCACGGCCACCACAAATTCGGCCTTGGCTACCAGAAGGTCGACGGCGACACGCCCTTCGACTACGTCACCCGTGGTGCCATCTGGATTTCCAACGCCTCCCAACTCTCCGACTTCAACGCCCCCAACGAAGCCTCCTGGCAACTGCGCTACGACTACGACCTGGCGGGCCTGGGCATCCAGGGCCTGACCTTCGGCGCCGCCTACACCCGCGGCAGCGGCATCGACGGCAGCAAGGTCGACCCGACCGGCAGCTACGCCTGGCTGGGCTACGGCGAGAACGGCAAGCACTGGGAACGCGACCTCAACCTGCGCTACACGGTGCAGGAAGGTGCCGCCAAGGGCCTGGTGCTGTTCCTGCGCCACAGCATGCACCGTGGCGACCGCGCCCAGGCCGAGATCGACGCCGACCAGATCCGCCTGGCGGTCGAGTATCCGTTGGCGGGAGGGTTCTGAGAACCTGTTCACGATCTCGCGAGCTAGAGGACTGCAAGGCAAAAACAGGCGAGAAACGTAGCGTAGCGGAGTAACAGCCGCAGGCTGGCCCACAGGGTGAGCAAAGCGAATCAAGCGGAGTTTACGAGTTGTAAATGAGCATTCCGAGTCTGTTTTTAACGCAGCAGTACCGACGCGCAGCAGATCGTGAACAGGTTCTGAGAACGGCGGCAGGCTACAAGCAAGAGGCGGATTCCCCGTAGACTAACCCCGCAACGGCTTGCAGCCTGCGACCGCTACTCGCTTCCAACCTGCACGGACTCCACGAATGACAGCTCCCGTTCTGATGATCGCCGGCTGCGGCGACCTGGGCCTGCGCCTGGCCGCCCAGCCACACCTGGCGGATTGGCGTATCCATGGCCTGCGCCGCGATACGACGGCACTGCCTGCCACGATCCTGCCAGTGCCCGGCGACTTCACCCAGCCAGTCTGTCCCTCTGCCTGGCCAACAGGCCGTATCGACTACCTGATCTACAGCGCCTCCCCCGCGCAACGCAACGAAGAGGGCTACCGCCTTGCCTACGTCGAAGGGTTGCGCAACGTGCTGGCCTGGCTGGCACAGCACGGCCAGCGGCCACGGCGGTTGCTGTTCGTGTCCAGTGTCGGCGTCTATGGGCAGCGTGATGGCGAATGGGTCGACGAGCGCTCGCCAACGGAGCCCGACGGCTACACCGGCCAGGTGATGCTCGAAGCCGAACGCCTGGCGCTGGCCAGCGGCCTGCCGGCTACCCTGGTGCGCCTGGCGGGCCTCTACCATCCCTCGCGGCCCTGGCTGCAGAACCAGGTGCGCGCCGGCATGCAGGCACAGCAGGAACCGCCGCAATACAGCAACCGCATCCATCGCGACGACGCGGCGGCGCTGCTGGCCAGCCTGCTGCTGGCGGACCGGGCCGGAACCCCGTTGGAAGACTGCTACCTCGGGGTCGACGACGAACCGGCGCCCCTGCATGAAGTGGTCGATTGGCTGCGCCAGCGCCTGGGCATCGCCGCACCGGCAGGCCCAGCCATCGAGCGCCGCTCCGGCAGCAAACGCTGCAGCAATGCCCGCGCCAGGGCACTGGACTGGGCACCTCGATACCCGAGCTACCGCGAAGGCTACGCCGACACACCGACGTAAAACGAACGAACCCTGCCCCGCCTGTGCGGTCCATCTTCTGTGAACCAATCAGGAGATATCACCATGGGATTCATCGGAACCATCGTCGTCGGCCTCATCGTCGGTCTTATCGCCCGTTTCATCAAACCCGGCGATGACAGCATGGGCTGGATCATGACCATCCTGCTCGGTATCGGCGGCTCGCTGCTCGCCGGCTACGGTGGCGAGGCACTGGGCATCTATGCGGCGGGCGAAGGCGCAGGCTTCATCGGCTCGGTCGTCGGTGCAGTCATCCTGCTGTTGATATATGGTGCGGTCAGCAAACGCAAATGACCCCGCCGGGCCGCTCCCGGCGGCCCACTTTTCTCACCTGAAGCCCCTCCATGCGTCCGATCCTGCTGTCGCTCCTGCTGTTCTGTACCTCCCTGCATGCGGCGCAAGCCGAACTCGACTGGCTGGAGCTGATGCCGGAAGAGGACCGCCTGGCACTGGAGAACATGCCGGAAATCGAACACGACTCAATGGAAGACTTCGGCTTCAGCGACCAGGGCGGACTCAAGCAAAGCAGCGGATTGCCCGACGTGATGTACTCGGCCAAGACCGTGCCGGCGCTGGACGGCAAGACCATCCGCCTCGGCGGCTACCCGGTGCCGCTGGAGAGCGACGCCAAAGGCCGCAGCACCGAATTCTTCCTGGTGCCCTACCCCGGCGCCTGCATCCACGTGCCGCCACCACCACCCAACCAGATCGTGCTGGTGCGCTACCCCAAGGGCATCCAGCTGGACGATATCTACGCACCACTCTGGATCGAAGGCCCCTTGCGGGTGGAAAAGGTCAGCAACGACCTGGCCGACGCCGCCTACGCGCTGGAAGCCACGGAAGTGCGGCTGGTCGAAGAGGAAGACCTCTGACACCCTCTCTTATGGGGACCATGTACACCTGTAGGGTGCGCCATGCGCGCCGAGGACTGCCCGTGCGCGCGGCGCACCCTACGATGCTCAGGCCTGGAGTTCCCGTTTCACCTGGGCTTCCAGTTCGCCCTTGAGGGCCGGTTCGAGCTTCAACTGGCGCGCCAGTTCGTCGAGGTAGGCACGCTCCATGAAGTGCTCCTCGTCGACCATCAGCACGCTGGCCACGTACATTTCCGCCGCCAGCTCCGGCGTGCTCGCCGCGCGCGCCACGTCCGCAGGGTCCAGCGGCTTGTTCAGTTCGGCATCCAGCCAGCGCTGCACCTCGGCGTCGCCGGTCAGCTTGCTGAATTCGCCCTCGATCAACTCACGCTCGCGGGCATCGATATGCCCGTCGGCCTTGGCCGCCGCCACCAGTGCCTTGAGGATGCCCTGGCTGTGCAGTTCCACCTCGGGCGCCGGCAGGCGGTCCAGGGTGCGCGGCTCGCCCTGGGGCGCACCAGCCTGTTGCGCCTGCCAGTTGCCATAGGCCTTGTAGGCGATCACGCCAAGGGCCGCCAGGCCCCCATAGACCGCCACCTTGCCGCCGATCTTGCGCGCACGTTTGTTGCCCAGCAGCAGGCCCAGCGCCGTGCCGCCGCCGACGCCCTTGAGCAGGCTGCCCAGGTCGCCGCCTTTGCCGGCGTCATTTCCGCCGCCCTTGCCCAGCAAGCCGCCAAGCGCTCCACCGAGGCCGGAGGACGCACCACCGGCGGTATTCTTCTGCAGCAACTCCTGGCCGGATTTCAGCAACTGGTCGAGCAGGCCACGCGTATTCATGGAAAATCTCCGAAGCGTTCAAGGATGAAACCCAGGTGTCATCGCATCGTTCCGCAGGGTGCGCCGCGTGTACCTGGATGATCGACACAGGTGGCACTGGTGCGCACGGCGCACCCTACGGGAACCCGCCGTTGACACGACACTGGCGAATCTACTGTGAGGCCGGGCGACTGTCGTTTACATATTGCGTCAGGATATTGCCCGGCATGCGGTTCGCCATGGGCACGGGGCGAGCCCCGTACACCCGGAGATAGACCGCCTGCGAGGCGGCAATGTTCAGCGTCGAAACGAGCGACACGTCACTCGATCCGATAGTGGAAGGTATTGCGCACGTTCGGCACCGGCACCGCCTGGCCATCGACCAGCCGAGGCTGGTAGCGAAAGCTCCTGGCCGCCGCCAGTGACGGGCGCACGAACAACGGATGACAATCTTCGAGAGCCTCGGGGTCCTGTACGCGGCCACGCACATCGACCGTATAGGCGACCGTGCAGGCGCCTTCGAGGCGCTGGTCCAGGGCGCGCTGCGGGTAGGCCGGGGCCTTCTTGCTGAGTGGCTGGTAGCGACGGCTGTCGGCGGCCCGCGCACGTTCGGCGGCCAGGGCGGCTTCGTGTTCGGCGGCCTGGCGGGCGGCAAGCTCCGCCTGGCGGCGCGCCTCCTGTTCCTCGGCCAATCTCTGGCGCTCCTGCTGCACCCGTTGTTCCTGGCGCCGGTGCTCGGCCTCCTGTTCGCGCCGCTGCGCTTCACGCTCGCGCTCGGCGCGCTTGAAGGCCAACTCTGCCTGGTCGGGGCGGACCACCGGCGGCGGGGTTTCTTCCACCCGGGGCTTGGGCGGCTCGACTTGCTCCACGGGCTCCACGACAGGCTCTACCAGCGGTTCAGGCACAGGCGTAGGCGGTAGACTGACCAACGCGGTCTCCACCGTCATTGCCAGCGGCGGTTCCGGCAACGGCGGCGCCAGGCCACGCAGCAGCACCAGCGCCAGCAGGCCATGCAACGCCAGCACCAGCCCGGCAGCCCCCAGACGACCACGCCAGGGCCGTTGCCCGCCTGCCGGCATCAGCACTGCGTTCATGGTTGCGGCGCCTCGGTCACCAGGCCGATGCGGCTGATGCCACCGCGCTGCAACGCGGCGATACCGGCCAGCACCGCCGCATAGTCGGCACCCTGGTCGGCGCGGACGTAAACCTGGGTATCGGCCCGCTCGGCGACCAGCGCCAGCAGGCTGTCGCGCATGGCATCCAGGTCAACCGCCTGGTCGCTCTGGCTGCCCACCGCCAGCTCCGGGCCGACGTTCCAGTAATAATCACCCTCGGCAGTCACCGAGAGCGTCACCAGTTGCTGCTCGCCGGGCGACGGCAACGCCTCGGCAGCGACCTTGGGCAGCTCCAGGCTGACGCCCTGCACCAGCATCGGCGCGGTGACCATGAAGATCACCAGCAACACCAGCATCACGTCGATGTAGGGCACCACGTTCATTTCCGCCTTGGGCGCATGCTTGCGCGGCGATCTGACCAGCATGATCGGCTCCTCAGGCGACAGCGGCGATGGTTACGCCAGCGCTGTGCAGGCGCCGGTGCAGGCGCGCCTGCAATTCGTTGGCGAAACTGTAGTAGCGCCCGGCCAGGACCTGGCCACGGGCGGCGAAACGGTTGTAGGCCATCACCGCCGGTATCGCCGCGAACAGGCCGATGGCGGTGGCGATCAGCGCCTCGGCGATGCCCGGTGCGACGGTGGAAAGGGTCACCTGCTGCACCTGTGACAGCCCCAGGAAGGCATTCATGATGCCCCAGACGGTGCCGAACAGGCCGACGTAAGGGCTGACCGAGCCGACCGTGGCCAGCAACGGCAGGCCGCGCTCCAGGCGCTCCTCCTGCTCGGCAATGGCCACGTACAGGTTGCGCTCGACCCCTTCGAGCACCGCCTCGGGGGCGATGCCGGGCTGGCGCTGCAACTGGCCGAAGGCCTGGTAGCCGCTCTGGAAGATCCGCTGCAGGGCTGCCTCGTCCGGCAGTTCGCGGCCCTTGTCGCCCTGGTACAACTGCGCCAGGTCGAGGTCGCCACTGCTGCGAAAGCGTTGCAGGAAGGCCTCCAACTGCCGCTCACCACGGCGCAGGGCAACGCTGCGGCGGACGATCAGGTACCAACTGACCATCGAGGCCAGCACCAACACCAGCATGACTGCCTGCACCACCGGGCTGGCATCGCTGACCAGGCCCCAGACCGTCATCTGTTCTGTCACATGTTGCATGGAAAACTCCTGTGGGCGCGCGAGGCGCCGCTGATCGAATGACATGTTCCATGTGGAACGTACCGCCACACTCAGTGGCGACTGTGACTTCGCGTATCTGGGTCCCCGCCTGCGCGGGGACGGCGGTGGGGCGGCGATGGCGTTCCACCTGTCCGCCCCGCAACCTCAACTCCCCGTCATTCCCGCGAAGGCGGGAATCCATGCGGTGGCCGCAACACCGCGCACCTGGGTCCCCGCCTACGCGGGGACGACGGTGGGGCGGCGATGGCATTCCAGTTGAACGACCCGCAATCTCCAACTCCCGTCATTCCCGCGTAGGCGGGAATCCAGGCGATCTCCGCAGCAACGCTGCTCCCTCCCGCCTTACTCCAGCCCGAGTGCCTCGGCCACGGCGGCCCAGGGCAGGTATTTGTAGTTCTGTGCGGTCTCCGGCATGCGTTTACGGCCGTCCTGCACCACCAGCAGGCCCTGGCTCCAGGGGCCGCCGAGGTTGGCCGAGGTGACGTCCAGGCCATCGGTCTCGGAGGCGCCGTCGATCCCGCGCGCGGCGTTCAGGCCGATACGGAAGGCGCCGCGCAGCCGGTAAGGCGCCTGGGCCTCGACCACCACGTAGCTGTCGTTGCCCTGACTGGAGATCACCAGGTAGTCCCTGTCCTTGCCGGCGTACAGGCCCAGGCCCTCGATATCGTCCTTGACCAGCCCACCCACCGCGATCACCTGCTCAAGCGTGGCCGGCGCGTCCTCGCGGGCGTCCAGCGCCCAGACCGCAACGTCCTCCTCGCCGACGAAAAGGCGCTCGTTGCGGTCGTCGGCCACGCAACCCTCGGGCTGGCTGGCGGTACGGAAACTGCGCACCAGTTCGCCGCGCACCTCGCCGGAAGCACCGTCGAGGCGGTATTGCAGGAAGCGCCCGTCTTTGTCGTTGGCGATCGCATAGAGCGCGCCCTGGCGACTCTTGAACATGCACAGGCCGTAGATATCGTCCAGCGGCGTGGCAATCTGCCCCAGTTCGCTGAGCACGCCGCTGGCCGGCTCGATGGCGAACAGGTGCAGGCTGTTGCGGTCGCGGTTGCTGGCAACCGCCAGGTCGACGGTACGCTCGCCCAGGCGCAAGCCCTTGCGCACGTCGACGTTGTTCATGCGCCCCACACGCAGGTCCTGCAGTTGCTTGCCAGCCAGGTCGTAGACCAGCAGGCCGCCCTTCTTGTCGGTGCCCAGCACCCGGCTGCGGGCCGGATCACGCTCGTCGACCCAGATCGCCGGATCATCGGCGGCATCACCCAGGCTCGGCACCGGATCGGTCTGCACCTGGGCTGGCAACACCGGCAGCGCAGCTACAGCCTTCGGCGCCTGCGGCTGCCAGGCGAGCGTGCCACGGTGGCTGCCGGCCTCATCCACCAGCAGCAACTCCAGGCCCTGGCGGCCATTGCGGGCGCTGATCTGCTCCGGCTCGTCCAGCCCTTGCAGCGGCAGTGTGGCCACCGGCTTCCAGTCCTCGCCGGCGGCCTGGTAGAGGTGCAACGCCGGTACCTGTGGGTCCAGCACCAGCAGGCCGCCGGGCACCAGCGCCATGCCGGCGGCAGCTTCGGCAAGGCCACCGAACGGCTGGCGGATATCCACCGGCGTGCGCCACAACGGCGCCTCGGCGGCGGCCGCATAGCGCCACAGGCCGACCTCTTCCTCATTCACATAGAGCGAACCACTGTGGTCGTCGACCTGGCAGAAGCCGCTCTGCGGCGGCAGGCTCAGGCCACGCACCCGTAGTGGCTCGGCCAATGGCCGTTCATCCACAGCCACCAGCCACTGTTCGCCCTGTCCCTCTTCGCCGAGCAGGAAGGCGAATTCGTTGCGCGCCTCGTCGCGGTACAGGCACACGCCTTCCAGCGCCTGGCCCATGCCGGGAATGTAGCGCGGCGTGCTCCAGCGATGCTGCGCGTCCAGTGCCAGCAGCACCGCCTGCTGGCGCTTCTTGTCGAGGGTCGCCACCAGCAGGCCATGCTCGCCGGAGCGGTGGTCGAGGCCTTCGTAGCGGCCTTCGAGCAGGCTCAGCGTGTTGCCCTTGGCATCCAGTACATGCAGGCCACGGGCGTCGATGCGCAGTCGGTCGGCGCCCGGCCAGAAGCGGTCGTCCGCCAGCCACTGGGCATTTTCCAGCCCCTTGGGCGACTCCAGCGGCGTCAGGTGAGGGGCCACGGGCGCCGCCATGGCCATCTGGGCAATGGTCATACCGACCAGAATGCCCAACAACTTGTTTCCATTCATTCGATCAACCTTGTTCAATATCCAGGGATGCCCAATCAGCAGGGTGCGCCGTGCGCACCACGGAGATAGCAGCATTACCGGCGCGCATGGCGCACCCTACGGAGCACGTACCGGCACTCAGAAGTGCGTCAGGGTCAGGCCGAGGGTGTAGGTCGGGCCGTATTCCTCGTACTGGGCGTTGTAGCCGCGGCGGCCGGTGTAGACGTAGTAGGACTCGTCGGTGATGTTCTGCGCCTCGAAGGTCAGTTGCAGTTCCGGGGTGATGAACCAGCCGGCCTTGAAATCGACGAACAACTGGCTATCGGCATAGAGGTCGTGGGCCTTGTCGTCGATGGCCGCCACTTCGGCCAGGTAGGACGATTTGTAGTTGGCCGCCAGGCGCAGGTTGAAGCGCGAGTTCTCCCAACCGAGCATCAGGTTGCCGACCGTATCGGACTGGTTCGGCAGGTCGATACGGCGCTTCAGCCCCTGCCCTTCGATATCCGCCCGCGATTGGCTGAAGGTGGCGTTGGCCCCCACCAGCACGCCGTTCCAGGGCGCCGGCAGCCAGTCGAATTTCTGCGAGTAACCCAACTCCAGGCCGTACAGCTTGGCGCTGTCGCCGTTCTCGAAGGTCAGCGCCTCATCGAACGCCGCCCACTCGCCGACGCCGGCCAGGTCGGTGTTGTAGATGAAGTTGTCGATGTCCTTGTAGAACACATAGGCCGAGAGCACGCCGGCACGGCCCATGTAATGCTCGATGCCAAGGTCCAGATTGCTCGACTCCAGCGGCTTGAGGTGCGGATTGCCGAAGGATGCCTCTGCATCGCCGACGTCGATGACGAAGCCCGGCGCCAGTTCGCCGAAGGTCGGGCGCACCACGCTGTTGGTCCAGGCCGCGCGCAACTGGGTGTCGGCG